>NZ_JACGWE010000051.1:0-16870 GCF_014077575.1 Pseudomonas sp. 5Ae-yellow
ACCAGTGTTCTGGAAGGCATGAACAACAAGATCAAGGTCATCAAACGAATGGCTTACGGTTACCGGGATAACAACTACTTCTTCTTGAAAATCAAAGCAGCGTTTCCCGGTAAAATGCGATGAACCTAAATAAAGGACTAGGCGATCTGGCCTCAGGTACCGAAGTGCTCGCTTACTTTGACGAGGTCATGCGCCACCAGTTTCTACCCACCGGCCGCGTGCAATATTTCCCGATGTGCCACTACCTTGGTGACGGCCTATTCGAGCAAAGCCTGACCGGGAAGCGCTTTCATGCCAATACGCGCAAGACGGTCGACGCCACTTATCTGAAAACCAGCGTACCCGCCAACCATACTCCCAGCTTCAAAATTGACGCCGGCGTGGCCTTTATGCCACTCAACGACCTGCCCAAGGTCAAGCAACCCGCTGATAATTACGTGGTAATCGGCGGCGGAAAAACCGGTATCGATGCCTGCCTATGGCTGCTGGAGAATCAGGTAGACCCTGATCGTATTTGCTGGATAGTCTCGCGTGATGCCTGGCTGCTCGATCGCCGCAATACCCAATCGACTGAGGAGTTTTTCCATAGCAGCATTGGCGCGGTTGCTGCGCAGCTTGAGGCCATCGCCCAAGCCGACTCGGTCGATGACTTGTTCAACCGGCTGGAACAAGCGGGTGTGCTACTGCGGATTGATCAAACCGTAAAACCCAAGATGTTTCACGGCGCCACCATCAGCCAGCTTGAACTACAGCAACTGCGCCGCATCAAGAACGTGGTGCGCAAGGGCCGCGTGACCCACCTGCAAACAGATCAAATCGTATTCGAACAAGGCAGTATTCCCACCTCAACAAACAATCTATACATTGACTGCTCGGCCAGCGCCATTACCAACCTGGCGATCAAGAAAGTCTTTCAGGGCAACCTGATCACCCCGCAGACTGTGCGTTCCTATCAGCCCGTTTTCAGCGCTGCTTTCATAGCCCATGTAGAAGCCTGTTATAACGATGAGGCAGAGAAAAATCGTATTTGTTCTGTCGTGCCGCTGCCCAATCACGATACCGACTGGATTCGCATGATGGCCGCACTGATGATGAATCAGTACCAATGGTCACAGGTCCCGGAACTGCGCGACTGGCTGCTGGTAAATCGGCTGGATGGAATGGGCAAGCTGGTGCGCAGCGCCAGCAAGGACGATGCAGAAAAACAGGCGATCCTTACCCGCATGCGCAACAATTCAGCGCCAGCCATGATGAAAATTCAGCGCTTTCTTGCCGACATCAACTAACCGAAAGGGACTAAGCCATGCAGCAATTTCAGGTGCAAAAAAACAACTTCATGACGCAGCGGCTAGTAACACTGAGCCCGCAAGAACAGCTTGAGACGCTGGCGGACGGCGAGATTCGCCTAGCCGTCGATAGTTTTTCCTTCACCGCCAATAACATCACTTATGCTGCCGCAGGCGATCAACTGGGTTACTGGCAGTTCTTTCCGCCAGCCGGCCAACAAACCGAGGGCTGGGGCGTCATCCCGGTGTGGGGCTTTGCCGACGTAATTGAGTCCCGGTGTGATCAGGTGCCCGTGGGTGAACGATTATTCGGCTATTTTCCGCCAGCAACCCAAGTAATCATGCAGCCCACCCACATCTCGGAACAGCGTCTGGTCGATGGCATAGCGCATCGCAGCAAACTGCCGCCGGGCTACAATAGTTACAGCCGCGTATTGCACGAACCGCACTACGACGCCAACACCGAAGCCGAACGCATGCTGCTGTGGCCGCTACACATAACCTCGTTCTGTCTCTGGGATGCACTCAAGGACAAAGCCTGGCGTGGAGCCCAACAGATCATCATTATCAGCGCCTCCAGCAAGACCAGCATCGGACTAGGCTATGCGCTGGCCCAGGACGACCAAGCCCCCACCACCGTTGCACTGACCTCAGCGCGTAATATGGCGTTGGTCGAGCGTCTCGGCATTTATGGCAGCGTGGTGGATTACGATCAACTGAGCAGCATCAACCCGGATTTGCCCAGCGTGATCGTCGACATGTCCGGCAACAGTGCGCTGTTGAATGCGCTAAGCCAGCACTTGGGTGCCAATCTGAACTATTGCATCAATGTGGGCCTGACCCATTGGGATGAAACCCAGGCAAGCTCGGACATAGATGCAGATCGCCGCGAATTTTTCTTTGCGCCAGCACATATTCAGCAACGCATGAAAGACTGGGGCCCACAAGGGTTTGCCGAGCGCAGCCAGCGCTTCCTGCATGAAGCGGCGACCTGGAGCCGTGAATGGCTGAAGGTGAAAGAGTTGCAGGGCCTCGCGGGCCTGGCAGCGGTTTACCCCGACGTTTGCCAAGGCCGCATAGCGGCAGATGAAGGTGTGGTCATCAAACTGGCTACCGCGCAATAAGCCCATGCGCTTATGCCGCAAAATAATGGATGCAGATAGTCCTGTACCCATACTGCAGCATAGGCGCAAATTGCCAGCTATTCACCGCCGATAGCCGCACGAATCAAACCTGCGCGCAGTCAATGGCAGCTAAATAACAAGGAGCAGAACATGAGCGAGTTTGCAGGCAAGACCATCGTCATCAGTGGCGGCGCCGAAGGTATCGGCCTGAGCATTGCAATGGCCATGGGCAAACAAGGCATGAACGTCGTGCTAGGCGACATCGACAGCGAGCAGTTAAAGCTCGCCGAAGCAGAGCTACAGCAAGCCGGTGTTGAGGTACTCACCGCGCAAATGGATGTGACCAAACTGGAGCAGTGGCAGGCACTGGCCGATCAGGCCATCGAGCGCTTTGGCAAAATTCACATGCTGGTCAACAACGCCGGTGTAGGCGGCGGCACCGGCAGCATTGAGCAGACCGACAACAACGAATGGCGCTGGGTGATGGACGTCAATCTGATGGGCGTCATCAACGGCACTCAGGTCATGGTGCCGCATATCAAGCAACATGGTGAAGGTGGCTGGCTGCTAAACGTCGCTTCCATGGCCGGGATGGGCGGCGTGCCCTACGGTGGCGCCTATACTGCCAGTAAGGTCGCGGTCGTCGGCATGTCGGAAAGCTGGTACGCCGAGCTGCAACAACACAACATTCAGGTCTCTGTGCTCTGCCCCGCTTTTGTTAAAACGCGTATCAACCTGTCTATGCGCAATAAACAAAGCGACTATAAAACCGGCGGAGCCAAAAAAGAGATCACACCACAACAGGCTGCCATGGCAGCACACATGCAGAAGATCATTGATAACGGTCTGCCGGTAGAGATTGTTGGCGAGCGGGTAGTGGAAGCACTCAAGGCAAAAGAGCTGTACATATTCACTCATCCCAACTACCGCCCAACCACCCAGGTACGCGCCAAGGCCATTGATGCTGCCTTTGAGCGTGCCGCCGCCAGCCCCCTACTAGCCGATGTGGCCGACCAAGAAATCATCAGCTTCGGCTAACTCGCACTTAGCGTCGCCAGACTTCCAATCAGCCTGGCCGAGTACCGCTCTGGCGGCGGTGCTCGGCAGATGCAGCTATCAGAAGCTGTAGCTCAAACTCACCTTGGCATTACGTCCCTGTGACGGGGCGCTATCACCAGACAGCGCAGCGTAGTGGAAGCTATTCAGCACATTATCCACGGTGAGTTTTACGCTGAGGTCGGCCAAGGAGCCGCTCTTGGGTGACCAGTCAGCGAACAGACGGTGCACATCGTAGCTTTCGTTTGCATAAGTATTCCAGGTGCGTTCGGCGCTAACGTAATAGCTGTCGGAAGAAAGTCGATCCGTTTTGCGCACAAACTCACCCTGCCAGCCCAGCTGCAAGTCGATTTCCGGAACTTTCAGCCCCAGCATGGCAACCCATTTGACCGGCGGAATATCCCGAGCCCAAACGTTGGGGCCCCAGGGGTTGCTGTAAGCCCCTTCATGCTTGCCCTCGGTCCAGGCATAGGAAAGGCTGGCAAACATTCGACGGCTATCATAGTAGCTCTCCAGCTCCGCACCGCGAATTGTCGCGCCATCCAGGTTGCGATAATTGGACAGCGGCAGATAGTCGGCACAACTATCACTCACACTGCCTCCATTCTGCGCCTGGTTCTCACAAGCAATAGATCGGAGTTTAAAGATCTCATCACTAATCTTGTGACGATACAAAGTAGCGCGCAGCTGCAGGTTATCATCGGCGACAATGAGGTCAGGCAGGCTAACCACGGCACCAGCACGCACGCCGCGAATACGTTCTGCATCCAGACCACGGCTGGTTGAGCCCCAGGTCGAGGAGCTCTGCACCTCATACTGCTCATCCAATACCGGCGCCCGCCAAGTACTTGCGTAGTCAACAAACACACCAAGCTGCTGATTGACCCGCCAGAAAACGGACAAGCGAGGCGACCAGCCAGCATAGGTAACGGAACGATAATCATGCCCCATTTCGGGATTGTTATATCGACTCGCGAGATTCTGCTTACCCTGGTTACGCACGTGATCGTAGCGCAACGACGGGGTAACAGTTACGTCCCCCAGCGTGATCGCGTCCTGCAAATAAAGGCTGCGCACCTCTTGCTCGCCGGCAGGCATAAAATAAGGCTGGAACCACCCGAAGTTATACTCCGGCTTGTCGTCATAATCAGGGTAATGCATCAGCACTTCCCGCGAATGCTCACGCCACTGGGCACCTGCAGTCAGCTCATGCGCCAGCATTCCGGTATCAAACAAACTGATGTTGCGCGCCTCGAACATCCGGTCGGTATATTCGGTGTTCATATACTTGCCCCCTGAGGTGAGACCGAAATAGGCATCATCGTCACGGGTATCCGTCTGATCGGTACTGGAGTAGGAATAGGTCAGCTCAAGATCAAGCAGTGGATTATCCACAGGCTGGTACTGATACTTGCCGACCCAAGTGGTATCAACCAGCTCACGGTTAGACGTCAGGCGATTAAGCGCAGCCTCAAGGCTTCCGTACTTTTTGATGGAGTAGAGGCTTGGCACTACGAAGCTGGTTGCCGCAAACGGCGTACGCAAGTTGCTCTCGCTGCGGCTGTAGCTCAGCCCGAAACTATGCTCCAGTGTCGGGTGAAAATTACCTTTGACCAGCATCGAATCCTGATTCTGTGCAGTACTGGGGTAGCGCTTTGGATAGCGGTACCCCTCATCAAGATCAATGTGGCCAGCGAGCTTGATGTCGTCCCCATCGCGATGGCTCTGGTAATACAAACCATCAAACATGCCATCTTCGGTACGGCCAAACACCGAGCCCGTATAGATTTGCTGGTGGTCGTTACTCTGATACCCGTATTTTACGAAAGCACCCGTATTACGCCCCGGCTTGAGCATATCGGTGGCGTCGCGGGTTTCCATATGCACGGTACCGCCAAAGCCACCATTACCGGTGAGCGCCGAATAGGGCCCCTTCTCCACCTCAACGCTTTTGATCAACTCTGGTTCGATGAAAATGGTGCCTTGTTGATAACGCTCAAAGCCGCTTTTATTCGCGCCATCCAGCGTAAAGGGCACATCTTCAGCGTCCCCCAAGCCCCAGATATTGACCCGCTGACCGCCGGGTTTGACCGACCCGGTCATGCTGACGCCCGGCAGTGTTTGCAATAACTCCGGAACGTTACCGGCCTGCTGACGCTCGATCTCACGACGCCCAAGGGTAGAGCGTCCGACGTTCGTGGAGTTGACCGAGATTCCATCGCCTACCACCGTCAACGCCTGTAGCGTGATGCCATTGTCTGGCGCGCTCGCGGCGGCTGGCCGTGGGCGAATAACAAAACTGCCTGCGGCAGGTACCAGTTCAAAACCTGATCCCTGCAACAACAACTGCAGTACATCAACCGCCTCGTAGTTACCGCTCACAGGCGGCGCAGCCACATGGCGCGTCTGGCTCTCGTCAAACAGAATCTGGATCTGACCCTGTTGCGCCAATGCAGATAAGGACGCGGAGAGCGATTGTGCGGGTAACTGCACACTGATGGGAGCAGCGTGCAGACTGCTGCTGATGAGCAAACTGAGCAAACTTAGGCGGGTAAAACCAAGGCGGGTATTGCGGGTACTCATTGCGCTCTCCTGTGCGTACTCCGGGGGTGACACCCAGAAAACGCAGCAGGTCGAGAAACCCTCACATCTAAATGAAATATATTTTCATTTAGATTAGCTTTTAGAGCAAATCAAAGCGGTTGCAGCATCACCCGACCGTCATCCGTTCGACTTATCTGAACGGGCAGCAGCAGCGGCAGTGCCTGCAAAAACAGCTCTGGTTGATGAATATCCAGGCTGCCTGATACGCGTTTTGCGGCCAGTTGGGCATCGGCCACCAGCACCGGTCGATCGAGATAACGGGATAACTCTTGCGCCAGCTCACCTAACGACCGATCGCGAAAAATCAGCATGCCCGTGCGCCAACTACCGATTTCATTGGTCGGCAACTCACTATTGCGCACCAGCCCGCGGCGATAATCCACTTCGGCCACCTCCCCCACCTGCAGCAACTGCGGCGCGAGCCCTTGCGTACCGGGATCTACTTGCACAGTGCCCTGCTCTACCGCCACTGCAACGCCCTGGTCGCTGCGACGCACATTGAACCGCGTGCCCACCACGCGAACCTCTGCATCACCCACGCTGATCAGAAAGGGTTTTGTCGCATCCGGACTGACGGAAAAAAAGGCTTCGCCAGCACTCAGCTCCACCTCACGCCGATCACGGAAATACCGCACATGCACTTGCGCGCCTAGGTTAAGAACAACTTCACTGCCATCCTGCAGCTGCAGGGTACGCAATTGCTGCTGATCAGCACTGGCGTTGAGTTGATAAGTCGGCTGCGCGTACCAGTTAGTCCCTAGCGCCATACCTATTGCCAGTAGCAGAGCAGCCGCCAACGTCAGCATTGACCTAAACCGGGAGCGTCGCGAGGGTCCAACAGGGAGCACCACAACCTTCTCTGACTCAAGCGCAGGTCGCGTCAACAGATCACAGTCAGCCCAAAGTAATTGCATGTCGTCATACGCGATCGCATGCGCCTCACTTTGCTGTAGCCAGGTCTGAAACGCAGCCTCACTGGCGGAATCCAGTGGCCCATCCTGACGGCGACTGAACCACTCGGCGGCCTGCTCCTCGATTGCGCTCGCGGGTACCTCAACACTCATTCGCACCTCCCGGCGCTGCGCAGCCCTGAGCGCGCGTGGCGGCGACAATGCAGCATGGCGCTGGCGATATGTTTTTCAACCATACTCAAAGAGATTCCCATCCGTTGGGCAACGGCTGCCTGCGACAGACCGTCAAACTTGTGCAATACAAACGCCTGTTTACGCTTGGCGGGCAAGCCCTCGAGCGCCTCGGCCAACAGATGCAAGCGTTGCTGTTGCTCAATCATGCGCAAAGGCCCTTCTGTCTGCAATGCTTCGTCTGCTTCCGACGCGGATTCGTCCAACTCGACCAGACCTGCACCCGTGCGTACCTGCTGACGCCGCCAATGGTCGTATAACAGGTTGCGGGCGATACTGAACAATAGAGGTCTGGGCGGGCAGTCCTGTGATTTTTGCTCGGCAGCAGTACTGCCCAACCACCGCACAAAGGCATCCTGCGCCAGATCGTCGGCATCTGCCGCGTTGCTCATGCGCTTACCCAAAAAGCGCCGCAGCTCGGTTCGCAGGCCGTTGAAATCAGCCGCAGCGAGCGGCCGTGAACGATCACTCACAGACGAACCATCCACAGCGAAGGAGCATAGCTGGACACAAAAGACCTCCGACAACGCGCAGCCTGAATAGCTGCACACGGTAACAAGAACAAATCACAAACAGTAACGATTATCATTATGAGGCAAGCACATGCATTGATGTCAAGCCGCCACTTTCAGCCCAGTAAGCCATTGCTCCATAAAGAGCAATCGGGCGACCCAAGCCAGCGCACTAGAACTCAGGTCAGAGCTACACCCAACAGCTCCTGACATCTCTCGCTGGATACGAATGAAAAAAATCTCAATTTCATTACGGGAAAGCAGCGGGTCATTCGTTATCTAGGTAAGACGCAGTAAAGGTCGCTTCCAGGCGCCCCAGCGACTTCCGACGATATCCCGTACGCAAGGACCCGCCATGATCACGGCAGACAACACCGCATTACCCCTGAGTAGCTACCTTAAAGAGCAGACCACCTCGACCCACGAGAGCCTCGACAGGCGCATCATGGCGCTAGCGCCCTTCTCCAACCGCGAGCGTTTTGCCTGTTTCCTGCGGATGCAGCTGCGCCTGCACTACGCCACAGCACCGCTGTACCAAAACCCCGCGCTGCAAGCCATGTTGCCGGGTCTGGCCGAGCGCAACCGCCTCGATGCCGTGCAGTTGGACTGTGCCGACTTCAATCTCAGTGAGCAGCAGCAAGAAGAGGATCGCTTGGCTGGGACATCCATCAAGCCGACCAACACGCAAGAGGCAATCGGCTGGCTCTATACCCATGAGGGCTCCACCCTGGGCGCGGCCTTCCTGCTCAAGTACGCAAAGGACCAACTGGGTCTTTCAGAATCCTTTGGCGCACGTCACCTGGCAGGCCATACCGAGGGAAGAGGCCTGCACTGGCGCCAGTTCAAGCAGGCACTGGACAATCTTGATCTTACTCCAGAGGCGCGCACAGAAGCCGTCGAAGGCGCTCGTGCCGCCTTTGCTTTTGTACGAGCGTCGGTAGAAGAGCTGATGGCCGATAATCAGCCCGCTGCGGCAGTCTGATGTTACGGCGGCTCGGCTGGCGCATGCTGGCCCTGACCTTTGTAGCCCTAGGGTTCATTGGAGCCGTGTTGCCCGGCATGCCGACCACCGTCTTCATGCTGCTGGCGGTCTGGGCAGCCAGTAAGGGGTGGCCGCCGCTGGCGGATTGGCTGTTGAACCACCCCCGCTTTGGTCCACCGATACACAACTGGCAAACGCACCGAGCCATTCCCCGCCGCGCCAAGTGGCTGGCGGGTATCAGCATGCTCGTCAGCATGCCAATCATTTGCCTGACGGCACCCAGCGCCTGGGTGCAATGGTTAGTGCCGTCAAGTATGTGCCTGGTGCTGCTGTGGCTCTGCAGCCGTCCGGAACCACCCTGCCCTCAACCCTGAACCGCGTTAACTGCGCGAGGATAATCACTCATGCGATCGCTGACTCTCCTATCCACCCTGCTGCTCAGCTTGCTGCTGGGCAATGCCGCCTTGGCGCAGACGACCGAGCCCGGCACCGAGGGCCAGGCCAGCAATGCTGCGCAAGCAAGCACCGAGGAAACCTCTGCTGCTAGCGCCGATGGGTTGCCCGCGCCTGAGATTGAGCCCGCTTTGGCCCAAGCCCAAGCGCTTCCACACGACCTGTCGCCCTGGGGCATGTATTTGGCCGCTGATTGGGTGGTCAAGGGAGTCATGATTGGCCTGCTCATCGCCTCGTTACTGACCTGGTCGGTATGGATTGGCAAACTGATTCAACTCGCGCAGGCGCGCCGACGCGCCAACCGGCTACTGCACCTGTTGGTCGAATCCGAGCACTTTGCCCAGGCACGGCAGCACAGCGCACAGCAGCGCGGGGCGGGAATGGACTTGCTGCAAGCGACCGCCCACGAATTGGCACTTTCTGCGCGTGGCCCTGCCAGCGATGAGGGCATCAAGGAGCGTATCGGCGCACGACTGGATCGCGTGCAGATTCACGCTGGCAGCCAGATGAACAAGGGCACCGGCATACTCGCGACCATAGGCTCCATCGCGCCTTTTGTCGGTCTGTTCGGGACCGTGTGGGGCATCATGAACAGCTTTATCGGTATTGCCCAGTCGCAGAACACCAACCTCGCTGTCGTCGCGCCCGGTATCGCCGAGGCCTTGCTGGCGACCGCCTGTGGCCTGGTAGCCGCGATTCCAGCGGTGGTGATCTACAACCACTTTGCGCGGGCTATTAACGGCTATCGCGCGCAGTTGGGTGATATCGCCACGGCGCTGCTGACGCTGGTTAGCCGTGACCTGGATCGGCAACAGGGAAACCAAAACGCCGACGCCGAAGACCAGCACCAGCCAGTCCCCATCAGCATGGGGCGGCACTGATGAGCTTTAACCTGTCCGGCGCAGAAGATGGTCAACTGAGCGAAAACCACGAAATCAACGTCACCCCCTTCATCGATGTGATGCTGGTGCTGTTGATCATCTTTATGGTGGCTGCGCCTCTGGCTACCGTCAGCGTGCCCGTAGACCTGCCAGCCTCTACCGCCAAACCGCAGCCGCCGGCTGACGACCCGCTATACCTCAGTGTGCAGGCAGACCTGACGTTAACGTTGGGTGAGCAACAACAGCTCACCCTGGCGCAACTGCCGGACGCCCTGACCAGCGCGGCGCCCGATACGGCGCAACGCATCTTTCTGCGCGCCGACCAGGGCATCAACTATGGCGATCTGACCGAGGTCATCAACGCATTGGGCGACGCGGGTTATCTCAAGGTCGCCCTGGTTGGGCTGGAACGTACGCCATGACACCGCTGGCAGGCCCGCAACGCAGCCGCACGCGCAGCGGGCTGCCATTCTGGCTGTCTGCCCTATTGGCGGCAGCGGGTCTGCACGCGTTGGTACTAGCCATCTACCTGTGGCATCCAAGTCAGCCCCTTGAGCTTAAGCCCCAGGCCGCCCCGATGGCCATTGAATTGGTCATGCCACTGGCTGCGCCCGCCAGTCAGCCGACCGAGTTGCCACCTGGCCCTGAACAGACCCAAGCCGATGCAGCGACGGCGCAACCGGCCAAGGTAGCAAAAGCTCAGCCCGAACTACCCGAGGTAGCCAAGACCGAGGTTAGCCTGCCAGCGAAAAAACCGACCCCCGTCAAAGCGCCCGAACCGCCGGTTGAAGAGACACCTGAAGAAACGCCCGAGCCCATCAACGAGAGTGCCAATCAGCAGGCAGCCGAACAGACGACAGCGCCACCCAGCGTAGCAACACCCAACCAGAGTGAAACAGTCAGTGCCCCTACGCTGGGCGCCGTCAGTCAACAACAACTGGATGCGCGCCAGCAGTGGGAGCAGCTGCTGTACGCGCACTTGCAACGCCATAAGCGTTACCCGCGTCAGGCACTGAGGGCGCACCAGCAAGGGATGCCCACTATTACCCTAACCATGAATCGCCGTGGCCAGGTGCTCAGCGTCAACCTTGCCAGCAGCAGCGGTGCACGCACGCTGGACAGGGAGGCGCTGGCACTCGCCAAGCGCGCAGAACCATTGCCGCTGCCACCGCCAGAGATTGCCGGTGAACGGATTACCCTGACCGTACCAGTGCTATTCTCTCTCTAACCGCAATCAGTTGCGGGCGCTCAGTACAGGGCGCAATAGAGGACTAACGCAGCTAATAATGAAACCGGATAAAACCGCTGATAACCCCGGTTGTTTCGGCAAGCCCGCGCTCAATGCCATCTGGCTATAACCATAGGCCGATAAAGATTTTTACGGCATGAGGCACTGCAGGTAAACTAGCCGGCTTTCCGGCCTTGCAAACGGGGCCGCGCTTCGCAATTTGGAAGGTTAATACGTGATTGATTTTAAGCAGGTACACAAGGCCTACCGCGTAGGTGGTCGGTCAGTGCCAGCCCTGCATCCGACAGACTTGCATATCGCTCAGGGTGAGGTGTTTGGCATCGTTGGCCATTCCGGCGCGGGCAAGAGCACGCTGATGCGCTTGGTCAACCGCCTGGAAGAGCCCTCGGGCGGCAGTATCGTGATCGACGGTGAAGACGTAACCAAACTCGATGCCAAAGGCTTGCGCCGCTTTCGTCGGCAAGTCGGTATGATTTTTCAGCATTTCAACCTGCTGTCATCCAAAACGGTCGCCAACAATGTGGCACTGCCACTGAAACTGGCCGGTGAGCTGAGCCGCGCGCAGATAGATCAGCGCGTCGCGGAACTCCTAGTGCGCGTAGGTCTGAGCGAGCACGCCGACAAATACCCCGCGCAGCTATCGGGTGGTCAGAAACAGCGCGTGGGTATTGCCCGTGCCCTATCGACCAATCCCAAGGTACTGCTCTGTGACGAGGCCACCAGTGCACTGGACCCGCAAACCACCGCATCAGTGCTGCAGCTGCTGACCCAAATCAATCGCGAGTTGAACCTGACCATCCTGTTGATCACCCATGAAATGGATGTGATACGCCGTGCCTGCGACCGCGTTGCCGTGATGGATGCCGGTGTGATCGTTGAGCTGGGTCCGGTGACGGACGTTTTCCTGCATCCCCAACACCCGACCACCAAACGTTTTGTCCGCGAGGACGAGCAGGTTGATGAGAACGATCAGCGCAATGATTTCGCGCATGTCGAGGGACGCATCGTGCGGCTCACCTTTAATGGTGACTCCACCTACACACCGCTGCTGGGCAGCGTCGCCCGAGAGACCGGGGTCGACTACAGTATTCTGGCCGGCCGCATCGACCGCATCAAGGACACACCCTACGGCCAGTTGACACTGGCGCTCACCGGTGGCGACGTTGAAGCAGCAATGCACTGCTTCACCCTGGCCGATGTGCATATGGAGGTGCTGCGCTAATGGATGCTCTGCTTCCCAACGTCAATTGGCCCGAAATATGGCAAGCCACGCTCGATACGCTCAGCATGCTGGGCGGCTCTTTGGTCTTTACGCTCATTTTCGGACTGCCGCTCGGGGTGCTGCTGTTTCTCACCGGGCCACGGCAGATGTTTGAGCAAAAGGTGCTTTACCAGGCGACCTCGCTACTGGTTAACATCTTTCGCTCGGTGCCCTTTGTCATTCTGCTGATCGTGATGATTCCCTTCACCGTGATAGTGGCAGGTACCTCGCTGGGCGTGGCGGGCGCCATTCCGCCACTGGTGGTCGGTGCTACGCCGTTTTTTGCGCGTTTGGTTGAAACCGCCCTACGCGAAGTAGACCGCGGCATCATCGAAGCCACCCAGGCCGCAGGGGCTACGCCGCGACAGATCGTGGTCAACGCCCTGCTACCGGAGGCCCTACCGGGCATCATCGCTGCCATCACTGTCACCGCCATTACGCTGGTGTCCTACACCGCCATGTCGGGCCTGATTGGCGGCGGCGGGCTGGGCGATCTAGCGGTGCGCTATGGTTATCAGCGTTATCAGCCCGATGTCATGGTCGTTACTGTTGTGCTGCTATTGGTTCTGGTGCAGGTGCTGCAAAGCGTCGGCGACCGGCTGGTAGTTCACTTCTCACGCAAGTAACTATGCTTAATGCAATAAAAAAAGCAGGTGACCGGCTATCCGCCAGCCACCTGCGTGTTATCCCACAAGGAGCCTTACGTATGAAAAAATTACTCACTGCCTTTGCCGCTGCCGCGGTATTAACCTCCCTGCCAGCATTCGCGGCAGAGAAACTGTCAGTCGCTGCTACTGCCGTGCCGCACGCCGAGATTCTTGAGTTCGTCAAACCAACACTGGCTGAAGAAGGCGTTGATCTGGATATTCACGTCTTCACCGACTACGTGCAGCCCAACGTACAGGTTGCCGAAAAACGCCTGGATGCCAACTTCTTCCAGCACCTTCCCTATCTGGAAGAGTTCAACAGCAGCCGTGGCACCGATCTGGTCAGCGTTACTGGTGTGCACGTTGAACCCTTTGGCGCCTATTCCCGCAAGATCAAAAGCCTCGACGAATTGCCCGAAGGTGCCAACGTAGTCATCCCCAACGATGCTACCAACGGCGGTCGCGCATTGCTGCTGCTGCAAAAAGCGGGCGTCATCACGCTGAAGGATGAAGGCAACATTTTGTCTACGCCGAGCGATATCGCCGCGAACCCCAAGAATATTCGTATTCGCGCGCTTGAGGCGGCCACTCTGCCACGCGTACTGGATCAGGTAGACCTGGCCCTGATCAACACCAACTACGCGCTGGAAGCCGGCCTCAACCCGACTGCCGATGCCCTGGTGATCGAAGGTGCCGACTCGCCCTACGTGAACATTCTGGTTGCGCGTTCAGACAATGCCGAAAGCGATGCCATGCAGAAATTGGCTGCAGCACTGAACAGCCCAGAAGTGAAAGCCTTCATCGAAGAGAAGTATCAGGGCCAGATCCTGCCTACCTTCGAGTAAGCGTGCCGCCCGGGCCGCAGCAAGCGCCCGACGCTGCACCACTCTGCTGTAACTGAAACGCCCGGCACAACGCCGGGCGTTTTTGTATCTGTTACTCACACTAGCTGTTCAAGCCCTTTGCACTGCGGCAAATAACCGCGCTCAGATCATCACCTGAGCGTCTGCACAGTGCTAGAATTTCCGCCATGCCTCTGTCACGCGATAACCGCCTATCTGTAGCCCTGCTGCTGTATCTCTGCACGCTGTTCAGCGTGCTGACCTGTGGCTTTCATCAGGGGCAAATGAGCGCGCAGCATCTCAGCGGCGCCGGAGTTGTGTTCTGTAATACCGATGGGCAAAACCTCGGTCTCGATCTGGACAGTGCGCAGCAGCACAGCGGCGATTTCAAACCCATGTGCCCACTGTGTTCTTCGGTAGGTGCTGGCATTGCGCTCAACAGCCTGGGCTGGTCACTGGACTATCAGCCTGCCATCGCAGCAATACCGCTACCGCCCAGCCATTGGGCGCGGCCACCGCCGCGTGCCGCCTGGCCCGCACTCAACCCCCGTGCTTCACCCGCTGCCTCTGGCGCAGCGGTGCTCTCTGCCTGATCACCGGCCGACCTTCCGTTGCGTCCACACCAGTAATCCAAACACCTTGTTTTATTGCCCATGTCTGCCCCTTGGCAGCATGGCTTTGCCTGTGGACAACAATGATGCAAACAACACTGAATCTCTTAGTCTCTCCAGCCACACAGCGCTGGAAAATCGCTTTCTCTGTTTTTTTGGCCAGCCTTGCTGGCAGCAGTTACGCCACCGATGCCACTGCACCGCAAACGCATGAAGCGCAGACGAACTCCCTTGAGTTGGCTCCCCTGGTGATTACCGCCGTGCAACAAAGCTCACCCCTGACCATCATCGCTGACCCGAAGGATGCCAGGCAGCCGGTGCCAGCCAGCGATGCGACTGACTACCTGAAAACGATCCCGGGTTTTTCCGCCATACGCAGTGGCGGCACCAATGGCGATGCAGTGCTGCGCGGTATGTTTGGCTCGCGCATCAACCTACTGTCCAACGGTGGCCAAATGATCGGGGCCTGCCCAAACCGAATGGACGCGCCCAGCTCGTATATTGCACCGGAAACCTTCGATAAGCTGACGGTCATCAAGGGACCGCAAAGCGTCATCTGGGGGCCCGGAGCTTCCGCTGGCACCGTGCTCTTTGATCGCGAGCCGGAGCAATTCAGCGAGGCGGGCACCCGTGTTCACGCCAGCGCGCTAGGTGGCTCCAATGGCCGCTTTGATAAACTGCTAGATGCGGCAATCGGCAACCCACAAGGCTATATGCGCTTTAGTGGCAACCAGGCCCAATCTGACGACTACGAAGACGGCAACGGCGATACCGTCCCCTCGCGCTATAGCAAATGGAATGGTGATGTCGCGCTTGGCTGGACGCCCGACGACGACACCCTACTGGAACTCAGCGCCGGCAAAGGTGACGCCGAGGCACGCTACGGCGGACGCGGCATGGATGGCAGCAAATTTGCGCGTGAAAGCCTGGGCTTGCGCTTTGAGCGCACCAATCTAGGTGCCATCGATAAACTCGAAGCGCGCCTTTACTACAACTACGCCGATCACGTCATGGATAACTTCCGTCTGCGCACACCAGACCCGAGCAGCATGATGCCAATGCCTATGGCGGCCGAAGTAGACCGCCGCACCATTGGCGGCCGTGTGGCCATGACGTTCAATTGGGAGTCACTCGATCTCGTTACCGGTGTTGATGCCATGCGCAGCGAGCACCGCGCACGCAGCTCCACCTACGACATGATGAGCGGCGTATACCGCGATACGGATGAGTTTGCCTGGGACAAAGATGCCGTCATGCGCAACTACGGCTTATTTGGTGAGCTGACCTGGTACCAGAGCACTCGCAATCGCATCATCGCCGGAGCGCGCCTTGATCGAGCATCAGCCAAAGACTACCGCAGCGACATCAGCAGCATGATGATGAGCCGACCCAATCCCACCGCCGGTCAGACGCGCAGCGATACCCTGCCCAGCGGCTTTATCCGCTACGAGCAAGATCTGGAAGACTCGCCTACCACCCTGTATGCCGGTATTGGTCATGTACAACGCTTCCCTGATTATTGGGAGCTGTTCTCGGCCAAAACCGGTCCGGCAGGCGCCCTCAACGCCTTTGACGGCATTCGGCCGGAGAAAACCACCCAGCTGGACGTAGGCGTGCAGTATCAACAGCAGAACCTGCAGGCTTGGGCATCCGCCTACGCAGGACAGATACGCGACTACATCCTGTTCAACTACAGCACCAGCATGATGAGCATGAACAGCAGCCAGGCCAACAATGTTGATGCGCGTATTATGGGCGGTGAATTGGGGCTGGCCTATGACCTCAACAGCCACTGGAATACCGATGCGACGCTAGCCTACGCCTGGGGTAAAAACAGCAGCGATGGCCAACCCTTGCCACAAATGCCGCCACTGGAGGCACGCTTGGGCCTGGGGTATGAGCAGAACAACTGGAGCGCTGGGGCACTCTGGCGCGTAGTAGCTGAGCAAAATCGCATCGACGAAGGGAAAGGTAACGTCGTCGGTCAGGACATGGACAAAAGCGCTGGCTTTGGCGTCTTTTCGCTCAACGGCGCTTACCGCCTGAACGAGAACCTCAAGTTCAGCGCGGGCGTCGACAACCTGTTCGATAAGGGGGGGTGTCATAAATTTTGTGTTTGGGCATAACATGTTGCAGCAGAGGACGCATGTATGCCGACCAAGAAGAAGCCGGGGCGTGAAGCCCCGCGAGACCTACCCGCAATTCCCAACGAACTGATAG
>NZ_JACGWE010000055.1:0-15519 GCF_014077575.1 Pseudomonas sp. 5Ae-yellow
TGGGCCTGTCAGGCTTGGTGGCTTTGATCAGCGCAAAGCCGGTGGGAATCTAACTCCGTATTGGACGTTAAAAGTGTAACCCATGTATTTGAAATGATGTGTTACCTATGTTTTTGAATCATACAGGGTGGATTTCTTTTGGTTACCTTTTCTTTGGCCATTCAAAGAAAAGTAACTCGCCGGAGAAGGCGAAAGACAGATTAAAGAAAGACACTAAAATGAGCTTGCCACTTAAGGATACACAGCAAGAACTGGCACAGTTCACGCCGACCCAACCCGCACGCCAAGCCAAAAAACAAACAAAAAAAAAGCCGACATAAATGCCGGCCTTATAAAATGGTGGAGCTAAGCGGGATCGAACCGCTGACCTCCTGCATGCCATGCAGGCGCTCTCCCAGCTGAGCTATAGCCCCAGGTCTTTCGACCCTGACACGGAGACCGTGTCGGTAAAGATGGCGTCCCCTAGGGGACTCGAACCCCTGTTACCGCCGTGAAAGGGCGGTGTCCTAGGCCACTAGACGAAGGGGACGCAAACCCTTCTCTGAACAAACTGGAATCTGTTCAGCAGTGATAAAACAGGCCAACGCGAACGTCGACCAAAAAACTTGGTGGAGCTAAGCGGGATCGAACCGCTGACCTCCTGCATGCCATGCAGGCGCTCTCCCAGCTGAGCTATAGCCCCGTCTCGATGACGGGGCGCATATTATGATTCACGCCCCGCCCTGTCAACAGAATTTTACGCAAAACAGCAACTTAAGGTAGCAGCAAGCGACAAGCCCCAAGCTGCAAGCAGAACCCCAACGCTATATCGCCCTTGCCCTTGCCCTTGCCCTTGCTTTTAGCTTTTAGCTTTTAGCTTGCGGCTTGCGGCTTGCGGCTTGCAGCTTACGGCTTCTAGCTTGCAGCTGGAGGCTAAATAGCCTCCAGCTCCTTCTGCCAGGCCTTGTTTTCCTTCTTCGAGGTGCCGCCGAGCAGCTCCAGAGCCTGCCGCAAGCGGAAGCGGGTCAGATCAGGCCCAAGATGCGCCATGGCATCCAGCACCGAGACCGAACTGGCTTGACCCGTGATAGCCGGGAACAGCAGCGGCATCAGATCGCGCAGCTTGAGCTCCTGACTGGCCGCCACGGCGTTAATGGTGGCCATGATGCCGTCCTTGCTCCACTCGCGAAGCGCTTCGAGCTTCCACAACAGTAGCTGCATGACCTTACGCACCTCGTCAGCCGACAGCTTTTTGTGTTCAAACAACTCGGGCGACGGGTCGACCTTGCCAGCCATGAAAAAGCCCAGCAGGTCCGGCAGATCACTGAAAGTTTCGACCCGGCTCTGCGCCAGGCCGATCATTGGCTTGAGATAGGCAGGGTTAAGCGCCCAGGTCTGCACCGCAGCGGCAAACTCATCTTCCGACAGCTCGCGAATCCATTGGCCATTGAGCCAGGACAGTTTTTCAACGTCAAAGATCGGACCACCCAGCGACACGCGTTGAATGTCGAAGTGCTCGACCATTTCAGCCAGGGTAAATTTTTCACGCTCATCGGGCATCGACCAGCCCATACGACCCAGATAGTTCATCAGCGCTTCGGGTAAATAGCCCATGCGCTCGTAGAAGGTAATACTGGTCGGATTCTTGCGCTTGGACAATTTGCTTTTGTCAGGATTGCGCAATAATGGCATGTGGCAGAGTTGCGGCATGTCCCAGCCAAAGTACTGATACAGCAGCATGTGCTTGGGAGCCGAGTTAATCCACTCTTCGCCACGCAGCACATGGGTAATACCCATCAGATGATCATCCACCACATTGGCAAGATGATAGGTCGGCAGGCCATCCGCTTTCATCAGCACCTGCATATCCACCTGCTCCCAGGGAATATCGATCTCGCCGCGCAGCATATCCTGTACCTGGCAGACGCCTTCACTGGGTACTTTCATGCGCACCACGTGGGGCTCGCCCGCACTCACTCGCTTGGCAACATCGTCAGCCGGCAAATGCAGGCAGTGGCCGTCATAGCCGGGTGTCTGCTTGTTGGCCATCTGCTCGGCACGTAGCTCGTCCAGACGTTCGCTACTGCAGAAGCAGCGGAAGGCATGGCCATCACTGATCAGCTTTTCGCTGTGTTGGTGATAAATCGCACTGCGCTCGCTCTGCCGATACGGGCCGTGGGGACCACCGACATCAGGACCTTCATCCCACTCCAGACCAAGCCAGCGCAGAGAGTCAAGAATCTGCTGCTCTGATTCAGCGCTGGAGCGGACTTGATCCGTGTCTTCGATCCGCAAAATGAACTGACCACCATGCTGGCGAGCAAAACACTGGTTGAACAGAGCGATGTAAGCAGTGCCAACATGCGGATCACCGGTTGGTGAGGGCGCGATACGAGTACGAACAGTCATGAAATCTCTCAGTCAGGCTGCCGAAGTCGACTTCGGCATGGTAATGATTGGGTTGTGGTAAGGATGAATGAAGATAATTTTATCAGTCCTCAAGCCTGCATCTCTACTTGCACGTCGTCACGCGCCTCCAGATTCTCGATAACAAAATCGATGAAAGCCTTAACCTTCATAGCCTGAAAGCGTCGTGACGGATATAACGCATACAGCTCGCTGGACGGCAGTGTCACACCTTCCAGCACCCGAACCAGGGTACCTTCGGCAACGCAAGGCTCAGCAATAAAGGCTGGCACATTGATAATACCGGCACTGGCCAGCGCAGCCTCACGAGCAAAGGTGATGTTGTTGACGACCAACACCGGGTTAATCGGCACGCTCAAATGCGGCTGTAAAAAGTGCCACTTGCGGCTACCGTCCACTAACGCGTGAATACAACGGTGCTGGCTCAGCTCCTCGGCCTTTTTCGGCATCCCATACTGGGCGACGTAATCAGGACTGGCATAAAGCTGCCGTGGACTGGACATGAGCGGACGTGCCACCAGACTCGAGTCCTGTGGTCGCCCAAGGTGCACTACGATGTCGACGCCCTCTTCAACCGGATCGACCATGCGGGTAGTCAGTTCAACTTCAACCTGAATAGCCGGGTAGCGGCGCATGAACTCCCCCACTACGCCGCCCAGAAACAACTGACCAAACTCAATCGGCGAGCTCACCCGCAACAAACCGGTAGGCTCACGCTGCAGCTGCATGATCGCCTGTTCGGCCTCGGCAAACTCCTGCATTATCTGCCGACAACGCTCGTAATAAGCCTGCCCAACCTCGGTTAGACGTAATTTACGCGTGGTCCGATTCAACAGACGCACACCAAGACGCTCCTCTAACTGAGCGATGCGCCGGCTCACCGTCGACTTCTGCATACTCAGGGTCGCGGCCGCACTGGTAAAGCTGTGACACTCCACTACGCGGGTAAAAATCAGCGCGTCATCCAATCCCATTAGTTACTGTTCCCGTATTGCAACAAAGTTTCCAGATTCTAGCGCCTCTGTGGTGATGTGGAACAGTGTTAGAGTGCAACGCATAACAAAAACTGGGGAACTTCATGTCTGCCCGCGTTCGCGTACGATTACTTGCCTTCCTGCTTGTCTGCGCCTTGATTGGTGCCGCTGCCTTCGCTAACTGGTGGCTCGTAGGCCGCCACTACGAAGAAACCGATAATGCCTACGTACAGGGCGATATCACGCTGATCTCCAGTCAACTGGCCGCTCAGGTCATCGAGGTACTGGTTGACGACAACCAACTAGTGGAAGCAGGAACCCCCCTGGTACGCCTTGATCCGCGCGATTTCGACGTTGCCCTGGCTCACGCCCGTGCCAACCTCGCCACGCGTGTCGCTGAACAGCAGCAGGCGCGTTCAAAGCTGATCCAGCAGGACAGCCTGATCCAGTCGGCAGAAGCCGGTCTATCGGCCACTCAGGCGGAGCGGCGGCGCATCGAGCTGGACATCAGACGAATTACCCCATTGCAGCAGTCCGGCTATGCCTCTGAGGAGCAACTGAGCAATTTCCGCGCACAGCTTGAAGTAGCCAAAGCGCAGGTCAAGAAAGCCGAAGCTGACGTGCAGACGCAAAAACTGATGAAAGACACGCTCAGTGCCGAAATCGATCGCCTGGCTGCACAAATTCAGGCCGCCGAAGCAGACGTAAGCCAGGCTGAGCTGGCGCTGGAACGCACTGAAATTCGTGCCCCCATTGCCGGTCGCATAGGCCAGCGCACTGCTCGCGCCGGCCAAAACGTGCAGGCTGGCAGTCACCTGCTGGCGGTCGTGCCCAGCAAGCAGCTTTGGATCAAGGCCAACTTCAAGGAAACTCAGGTTCAGGCAATGCACGAAGGCCAGAGCGCCGAGCTGATATTCGATGCCTTCCCAGACCAGGTTATAACAGCCCAGATCCAAAGCCTGTTCCCAGCCTCAGGGGCCCAATTCAGTCTGTTACCGCCAGATAATGCAACCGGCAACTTCACCAAAGTGGTGCAGCGCATTCCGGTCAAACTGGTCATCGACAGCGACCACCCGCTTGCAGGCAGCATCCGCCCGGGCATGTCGGTACATGTAAAGGTTGATCTGCGTGGCTGAACACGCGATCCCCGAACAGGAAATCCCGCCACCGGGCAGACGCGACTGGATAGCACTTCTAAGCGCTATCCTCGGCGCCTTTATGGCGATTCTGGATATCCAGATCATCAACTCATCCTTGAAGGATATTCAGGGCGCGCTGTCGGCGACCATTGAAGAAGGCTCCTGGATATCAACCTCTTACCTGGTCGCCGAGATCATCATCATTCCGCTCGCTGCCTGGCTGACGACAATCTTCTCGCCCCGCCGTTTTGCGGTCGGTATTTCAACCCTGTTTGTCCTTGCCTCGCTGCTCTGCTCCATGGCCTGGAATCTGGAGAGCATGATCGTATTCCGTGCCTTACAGGGGCTCGCCGGCGGCGCACTTATCCCTTTCGCCTTTACCCTGATCCTGACCAAGCTACCACCCGCCTCGCGCCCAAAGGGCATGGCGATGTTCGCCATCACCGCCACCTTCGCCCCGTCTATCGGCCCCACCATTGGTGGCTGGCTGACCGAGAACTTTGGTTGGGAATACATTTTCTACATCAACATAGTGCCCGGCATTCTGATGGCCAGCGGCTTAATGTATGGCCTGGATAAAGCAGCGCCGCGCTGGGAACTGCTTCGCCAAGGCGATTACTTTGGCATTGCTACCATGGCCGCCGGACTCGGCTGCCTGCAGGTTTTTCTTGAAGAGGGTCACCGTGAAGACTGGTTCGAATCCAGTGCCATGGTCACGCTGGCTGTCGTATCTTTTATCAGCCTGGTGTGTTTCATCATTCTGCAGCTCTCCAGACCTAACCCCCTGGTCAATTTGCGCCTTCTCAAAGACCGGAATTTTCTGTTTGGCAGTCTCGCTAATATTGGCCTCGGCGTAGGCCTTTACGGCACCGTCTTTGTGTTGCCGGTTTATCTGGCGCAGATCCAGCAATACAACGCCTTGCAGATTGGCCAGGTGATCATGTGGATGGGGTTTCCCCAGTTGCTGATCATTCCATTGGTGCCCATCCTGATGAAGTTCGTCGATGCTCGCCTCATCTGCGCTACCGGTTTTTTTCTGTTTGCCTTTGCCAGCTTTTTCAGTGGCAGCCTCAACCTGGATTTTGCCGGCGACCAGTTCATTGCCATTCAGATATTCCGTGCCTTTGGCCAACCTATGGTATTAGTCCCCATGTCGATTCTTGCCACGGCCATGATTCCGCCGTCGCAAGCGGGCTCAGCTTCCAGTCTCTATAACATTCTGCGCAATCTGGGCGGCGCAATTGGCATCGCTGCTTTGGCCACCATCCTGGATAGCCGGGCCAAGCACTATTACGAGATACTCCGCGAGAGCATTACACCCGGTAACGCTGCTTTTACCGACCGTATGGAGCTGCTCACAGCGCAACTGGGCAATGAACAAAGCGCCTTCCAGTTGCTGAGTAATCAAGTGCACCAACAGGCTAGCATCATGGCTTTTAATGATGCCTTTCACTTGATCGCTATCATGCTGGGCTTCTCCATGGTTTTCGTACTGCTGACCAAAGCCATTCCCAAACCTGTCGCTGCCAAGCCAGCCACTGCGAACGAAAAAAAATCTTGACCCCCCCTTATCTGTAATTTTTTTTGATCACCCTCTAGCGCTAGCTGGAGCCAAGGGTTAGCATCGCCTACAAATGTAAAATATTTTAAACAACCCAATTTTCAGCAGGTGCACTATGGCCGAAACTCAGCACACCACTTCCTATTACGCCGCCTCGGCCAACCCAACGCCTTCACGGCCGCCGCTCCAGGGCCGTCATGAAACGGATGTGTGCGTTATCGGCGCCGGTTATACCGGTATTTCAACCGCGCTTTTCCTGCTGGAACAAGGCTTTAAGGTCACTGTTCTGGAAGCCGTCAAAGTGGGCTTTGGTGCTTCTGGTCGTAACGGTGGCCAGATCGTCAACAGCTACAGTCGCGACATCGATGTTATTGAGCGTAGCGCCGGCGCGCAGCAAGCTCGCATGATGGGCGAAATGGCCTTTGAGGGTGCTCGTATCATTCGCGAGCGGGTGGCCAAGTACAACATTCAATGCGACCTGAAGAACGGCGGGGTATTCGCCGCCTTCAACGAGAAGCAAATGGGTCACCTGCAAGCACAGAAAAAGCTCTGGGAGCGCTACGGTCACACGCAATTGGAAATGCTCGATCAGCGCCGTATCAATGAAGTCGTCAATACGGATCGCTATGTTGGCGGCATGCTCGATATGAGCGGCGGCCACATTCATCCGCTCAACCTGGTACTAGGCGAAGCCGAGGCAGTCGAGTCACTGGGTGGTATTATTCACGAGCACTCGACCGTGACGCGCATCGAGCAGGGCGCCAAGCCGGTGGTGCACACCGACAAGGGCCAAGTGGTTGCAAATTTCGTGGTCGTAGCGGGTAACGCCTATCTGGGCAACCTGGTTCCACAGCTTGCCGCCAAGTCCATGCCGTGCGGTACCCAGGTAATCACTACTGAACCGCTGAGCGATGAACTGGCGCAATCGCTGTTGCCGCAGGATTACTGTGTCGAAGATTGCGCCTACCTGCTCGACTACTATCGCCTGTCCGGTGACAAGCGCATGATTTTTGGCGGCGGCGTCGTTTATGGCGCGCGCGATCCTGCCAACGTCGAGGCGCTGGTGCGCCCCAACCTGATCAAGACCTTCCCACAACTCAAAGATGTGAAGATCGATTACGCCTGGACCGGTAATTTCCTGCTCACCCTGTCACGCCTCCCTCAGGTTGGCCGCATCGGCGACAACATCTACTATTCCCAAGGCTGCAGCGGCCATGGTGTAACTTACACGCATCTGGCTGGCAAAATCCTCGCCGAAGCCATACGCGGCCAGGCCGAGCGTTTTGATGCCTTTGCCAGCCTGCCGCACTATCCCTTCCCCGGCGGCCGACTGTTCCGCGTGCCCTTCACCGCAGTTGGCGCCTGGTACTACCAAATGCGCGACAAACTAGGCTTCTAACTCGCTTTCCCGACAGCCCTGCTGGGTATGGGCTGTCGGACACAACGCCTCCCAGACCAACGCATTAGAGTGAACCAGATCACAAGTGAAGTGGCATTTTGGAACTGCACGATACTTATCTAGTCAGATTATGCAGTGTCTGTGCAGCTTCAAGGCGCTACGCAGGCTTTCTAGCTGCAATCCAAGGCTTCCATGCAAGGAGGCCACGATCAGAATGAGGAGTAACTCCAATGACTTTCATGCAATCCAGCAAGCGCTATTTCTCCATCGTATTCGCCGCTCTCTTCATGCTTACCTCATTGGTCAGCATCCAGGCACAAGCAGCCATGGTAGGTACTGACGAAGTCATCGCGCAGCAGCAGTTGAATGTTGATCGAGCAGAGCTGAAAGGCATGCTGGATGATCAGTCGGTTCAGGATAAACTCGCCAGCATGGGGGTATCGCCTGACCAGGTCGACCAGCGCATCGATAGTCTCACGGCAGACGAGTTGGCCTACTTCAACACCCAACTTGATGAGGCTCCAGCCGGTGCCGGCGTCGTAGGTATTATCGTTCTGTTCCTGGTCATATTCGTCATCACCGATATGCTCTGCGCGACCGACGTTTA
Source organism: Pseudomonas sp. 5Ae-yellow (assembly GCF_014077575.1). Taxonomy (NCBI): domain Bacteria; kingdom Pseudomonadati; phylum Pseudomonadota; class Gammaproteobacteria; order Pseudomonadales; family Pseudomonadaceae; genus Pseudomonas; species Pseudomonas sp. 5Ae-yellow. The sequence goes on from NZ_JACGWE010000055.1 coordinate 8,087, forward strand.
CAGCTTCGTTAATTGCATCAACCGCTAAGCAAATGCTTAAAAAACTGCGCATTATTGCTGCGCTCGGGCTGACAGCATTGCTGTCAGCTTGCGCTGGCACTCCCACCGCGCCAACCCTGGCGCAGCTGCCACCAAAGCTCGATAACCGCAAGTTACTGACTGACGTCCCGTTTTTCGCTCAGGACGAGTACCAGTGCGGCCCTGCAGCGCTGGCCATGATGCTCAACCAGCGTGATATTCAAGCCACGCCCGAGGCGCTCAAAGAGCGCGTCTATATCCCCGAGCGAAAAGGCAGCCTACAGGTTGAGATGATAGCCACCGCCCGCGACAACGGCTTATTGGTCTACCCGCTGGAACCCGACTTGGCAGCGGTTCTAAGTGAGGTCGATGCCGGTAATCCGGTACTGGTGATGCAGAATTTAGGTCTGAGCTGGTACCCACAGTGGCATTACGCCGTGGTGGTGGGTTATGACCTCAGCGAGCAACAGATAATCCTGCACAGTGGTCTGCAGGAGGCAAAGCGCGAACCCATGAAACTCTTCCTGCGCACTTGGCAGCGCGCTAACAACTGGGCCAGAGTCACGCTACCCACAAATCAGCTTCCTGCCACCGCCATTGCACTGCCCTACTTGCGTGCTGCCAGCGACCTGGAGCAAACCGGCAAACTGAATGCAGCCAAAGAGGCTTATCAAACCGCTCTGGTTGAATGGCCGGAAGAGCCTGCAGCGCGCCTGGGGCTTGGCAATATAGCCTGGAGCCAAGGCGAACAAAGTGTTGCCATCGACCACTTCAGCGCGCTGACGCGCCAGTTTCCGACGTTCGATGCTGGCTGGAATAACCTGGTAACCGGACTCACTGAGATGGGCTGCACTCGCGCCGCCGAGATAGCAAAACACTGCTCTAAGCAACGCGACCAACTCAATACGGAGAATGACCAGAATGGCACTTGTCCACTGCCGGTATGCCCCTGACAATCTCTGCTGATTATAAGCAAGCAGACGCACTAGAAATCGGAGAGTGTAGAAAAATCGCTCGCCAAGTCCTCGATTCATGCCGCCTGCCACCGCTTTATCTTGCCAATGTGTTCGCAATGCGCTGCGATAGGTAGAACAGCGTCCATCCATTAAGGATTCATCTTTTGACCCCGCGTGCAGCCTTGTTAACCATGCTCGCTATGTTGGCCTTTGCTGGCAACTCCATTCTGTGTCGTCTGGCATTAAAGGAAACCAGTATCGATCCCGCCAGCTTTACGGGTTTGCGGCTGTTATCAGGTGCATTGGCGTTATGGCTTATCGTCCGGTTGCGACGGCCGAACAGCGCTGGGAGTGGCAACTGGATATCAGCGTTTGCGCTTTTTGCATACGCTGCAGCATTCTCGGTCGCCTACGTAAAACTGACGGCCGCGACCGGTGCCTTGCTGCTCTTCGGCGCCGTACAGATCAGCATGATCGGCTATGGCATTAGCCGTGGCGAGCGCTTGCGCTTGCTGCAATGGCTGGGCCTCGGTTTGGCAACCATCGGCCTACTTGTTCTGCTACTACCAGGCCTATCAGCACCACCACTGGATGCAGCCCTGATGATGCTGCTATCTGGGGTTGCCTGGGGAGTCTATTCAGTGCGCGGTCGCGGCGCGGGCGATGCTACCCGCGTTACCGCCGGTAACTTCATGCGCGCCTTGCCCTTTGCGGCACTATTTGTCGCGCTAAGTTGGCAAAGCACACCGCTTGACACCTTAGGCGCGGTCTATGCGATGGTATCAGGAGCGCTGGCGTCAGGTGCAGGCTACGCGCTCTGGTACGCGGTACTCCCGTTGCTGGCGACCAGCAATGCCGCCACGGTACAATTATCAGTACCTGTCATTACGGCATTAGGCGGCGTTATGCTATTGAGCGAGCGCCTGACGTTCAGCCTGACTCTGGCTTCAATTACGCTATTGTGCGGCATCGCAATGGTCATACTGAATAACCAGAGAACCTCCTGAGTATACGGCCATCAACCACCTGCATCTGCGCTACCTGCTCATTCTCACAGCCGCCTTCTGCCTGCTATTTGCGGGCTTGGCCATCAATCCGCACGACCGCTACGACTGGGCCCTGGAAAACCTCCTGGTACTGGCCTTCGCCGTAGTGCTCGGACTGAGTTGTCGCACGTTTCCGCTCTCACGCCTGTCGTATACCTTGATCTTCCTGTTTCTCTGCTTGCATGAAGTCGGCGCACACTACACCTACTCTGAAGTTCCCTACAACGACTGGATGACCCAGGCTTTTGGCGTCACTCTCAATGAGCTACTGGGCTGGGAACGCAACAATTTTGATCGCGTCGTTCACTTTCTGTTTGGCGCCTTACTGGTGTATCCAATTCGCGAGTTGTACTGCCGAATTGCCAACGCCAAAGGGTTCTGGGGGTACTTCTTCCCGCTCGAAATGGCGATGGCCGCGTCTATGCTCTATGAACTGTTTGAATGGGGTGCTGCCTCCCTGTTCGGTGGTGACCTGGGAGTCGCCTATCTGGGCACACAGGGTGATATCTGGGACGCGCAGAAGGACATGGCACTGGCCAGCCTCGGCGCGCTGATAACATTGACGCTGGTGCTCCTGGTTAACCTATCGCTCAACCCCAACTTTCGCACTGAGTGGCGCGACAGCTTCAAGGTGAAGCGCAAGACGCCCTTGGGTGAAGATGAGCTGGAGCAACTGCTAAAAAGCCGGGAAAAAGCGAACACCGCGCTATAACGCAGCTAAATTCACGGCTGATGTATTGCGCGCAAAGTGTTAATGTAGCGCGCACAAAATGTGCAAACACTTGCGCAATTTCTTTCAGCAATGCCGCAGCGCCCTGAGTAGCGTGTGAGGCAGATACGATCGTTCGAAGGATTTTAAATGGCGCGTGTTTCAGGCATCACCCGACTGAAGTTAACAGCCTTGGTGCTGCTTATTGCTGGCTTATTTCTCGCCTGCACTCAAATACCCCGTTACCCGGTTGAAGAGCCGGTAGCAGCCCGCGTGCAAAGCTTCGACTATCAACGTGATATCCGCCCCATTTTTGAGCAAAAATGCATGGCGTGTCACGGCTGCTATGACGCGCCCTGCCAACTCAAGCTAACCAGCGCAGAGGGTCTGGAGCGCGGCGCCACGACACTGCGTGTTTACGACGGCGGCAGATTGGAAGATGCAAAACCAACCCGCCTGGGTATCGATGCCAGCTCGACCGCAGAATGGCGTGAAAAAGGGTTTTTCTCGGTATTGCACGGTGCAGAAGACGGCCAACTTAGCGGACTGGATGCCTCGGTGCTGTTCAAGATGCTTGAACTGGGACGCGCCAACCCGCTACCCGCCAACAGCTTATTACCGGACGAAATCACCATCGGCACTGGGCACGAAAACAGCTGTCCGAGCATAGATCAGTTTGCCAGCTACGCCGATAGTTTCCCGCACGGCGGTATGCCCTATGGCACCAGCGGATTGACTGACGAGGAATTCGCCACACTGACCCAGTGGGTCAGCGAAGGCGCCGTAGTCAGGCCCGCATCCTACGCCCCCGGCCAAGCCGAGCAGGCAATGGCCCAGCGTTGGGAAACCTTTTTCAATCAGACCGGGACACGTGAGCAACTGGTAGCGCGCTACCTGTTTGAACACCTGTTTGCTGCTCACCTGCACTTCCCCGAGGTTGAAGGCAGCGCATTCTATTCGTTGGTACGCTCCAGTACTCCGCCGGGCCAACCCGTGCAGCCGCTGCGTACCGTGCGACCCAATGATGATCCTGAACAAGCGTTTTTCTATCGTTTACAGCCCCTGCGCCAAACCATTGTAGAGAAAACCCACATTACCTACGCACTGGGTGATAAGCGCCTGCAGCGCTTCCAGTCGCTGTTTTTCGAACCCCAATGGGAGGTTACCGCGCTACCGGGTTATAGCTATGCCGAGCGCGCGAACCCGTTTATTACTTTTTCTGCCATTCCTGCCAAGGCGCGCTATCAGTTCCTGCTAGACAACGCAGAGTACTTCGTACGCAATTTTATCCGCGGCCCTGTGTGTCGTGGCCAGATCGCTACTGACGTTATCAGGGACCAGTTCTGGGCTGTGTTTGAAGACCCTGAGCAGGAAGCCTACGTCAACGATGCCGACTATCGTCAGAAGACCAGTCCGCTGCTTGGGCTACCAGGCCAGAAAAGCGATCTACTATCGCTTGGGCCACAGTGGCTTGAGTACAACGAGCAACGCAACAAGTACCTTGACCTGCGCAGTACCTACTACGCCGAGCGTAAGCCTAACGGAGCCACGCTGGACGAGCTATGGGACGGTGACGGCTGGAACCAGGACGCCCTACTGACGATCTTCCGCCATCACGACAGCGCCTCGGTGCGTCGCGGTCTGCACGGTCGCGTACCACGTACCATTTGGGTGATGGATTACCCGTTGCTAGAGCGCACTTATTACGAACTGGTAGCCAATTTCAACGTGTTCGGTAGCGTGTCCCATCAAGGACAAACTCGTCTCTACTTTGATCTGATCCGCAATGGCTCCGAGCACAACATGCTGCGCTTTATCCCTCAGAATAAACGCGAAGCACTCTACGCTCACTGGTATCAGGGCAGTGCCAGAATCAAACACGCACTGACCTACACCGGCCTGGACACCAGCACACCGGTTGCAATGGACTATGAGGGCGCAGACGATAACGCGGCCGTCATGCAGCGCTTCAGTCAACTACTGCTGGCTCGCGCCGACAAGGTCAGCGGGCCAGCAGATACCTTGAACCGCTGTGCGCAGAATAACTGTCAGCGCGCCGGAATAAGTAGCGAACAGCAGCAACTGGAACAGACACTGCAACCCTTGGCACGCGCCGATGGCGGCAGTCTGCCGGTCATCAGCCTGCTACCCGAGGTAACATTCCTGCGCGTCAAGCAGGGTGACCAACGCTGGGTTTATACGCTGGTGCATAACCGAGCGCATTCCAGCGTAGCCTTCATGTTTGGTGAGGAGTCGCGTTTTCTGCCCGACGAAGACACGCTAACCCTGATCGAGGGCACCCTTGGTAGCTACCCTAACTTCAGCTTTGATGTCAGCTTGGACGAGCTACCTGATTTTGTCGAAGCGCTTTCAGCAGTGCAGAAGCAGGACGGTTTGCACAAGCTCGCTGACCGCTGGGGAGTGCGTCGAACACACCCCCAATTCTGGGACATCATGGCTGACTTCAAACGCAGCATCGAGGAAGTGTCGCCCGACCAGGCTGGCATACTCGACGTCAACCGATACCAGAATCTCTAGGACGCTTGCAGATTAACGGGCTGATCCAACAACTCGTTAATCTAGCCTACGACTACCTCACTGATCAGCAACTGCGGCGCGATATCTGTGTAGTTAACGATATCGCTCTGTATCACCTTGGCGTGGGGCGCAAAGGCAGCCTGAAAGCCTTCTATCGACTCGCAAAACAAGTGACCCGTGGCGACATAGGCGGCAGGTGCATCGGGTGCGCCGCCAGCCAGACCGCGATCCACCCCAAATGACAGGCAAGCATCACCCATCAGTCTTTTGACCATTGACATATGCTGGTCACGGTAATAATCGTGATCAAAATGACTGCCTGGATTGTTGGGATACATCACGCTTACTTTGATCATGGAGTGCTCCAGTGGTTAAGGTCCGCCTGACTTGCAGGATGACGTTTGCTAACTGAGTTTGCCTCAGCCTATGCGCAAGCGGCAACGCCATCAGCAGCGCGAATGCTTTATCAGTCATGGGCTCTGATAGTGACGAACAACTCGCCCGGCCAATTCAGGTTATTGCCAACGCAGACCTGCACTGAACTTGCCAGCGCCAACGCTGCCCATAGTACGACAGAGAGACGTCGGCCAACTGAATGGCTCAAGGCATCAGCGGATAAGTCAACACGCGTCTTTGGGTTACACTCTTTAAACGAATAGATATCGCTGGCGCTTGGCGCCGAGTATTGAGGAGCATTGCATGCATATCACACCTGCACACGTCATGTTGATCGGATTCACTTCCCTGCTGGCCGCCGGCTGCAGCCAGATAAACAGCAAAAATAGCGCCAGTGATACGACACCCCAAGAACAGGCAGCCCCCGCCACTGAGCAGGTCATCGGTAGCATCAGCTACCGTGAACGCATAGCCCTTCCGCCGGGCAGCGTCGCACACATCAAGCTCAGCGATGTCTCGCGTGCCGACGCGCCCTCAATCCTATTGGCCGAACAGAATACAACGATGTTTGCCAAGCAGGTGCCGGTGCCTTTTACCCTCAAGGTCGAGCCCGCCATGTTCGACTTGCGCAACAGCTATTCGGTGTCGGCGCAGATCCGCAGTGCCGAGGGCCAATTACTCTGGACCACTGACAGCGCCAACCTGATCGATGTTACTCAGCCGGTAGCTGACATGGGTACCTTGATGCTTATCAAGGTCAGCGGTGCAGTGGCAGACGATGCCGAAATCGTCGATGTGAACGCATTCCTGCCCTTTGCCGCCCAGGGTAATGAGCCGGGCTGGACCCTCAAAGTCGACAACGAGCGCATGAGCCTGAACCGCCAAAACGACCCGACCACCATACTCACTCCTACCCCGACGACCACCCGAGAAGATGACAGTTACCATTTTAACGCCAGTACCGAGGCGAACTCTGTCATTGTCGATGTAACCCCTGAACTATGCCGTGACAGCATGACCGGGATGCCATACCCCTATGCCGTCAGCGTCAAGGTCAATGGCGACACGCTTAAAGGCTGTGGCGGTTCACCTCAGTCGCTGCTGACCGGACGTGAGTGGATTGTCGAGGATGTTGATGACAAGGGCGTCATCGACAATACCCGGATGAGCATGAACTTCACCGCCGAGGGCCTGCTGGGCGGCGTGCTTGCGTGCAACCACTACAGCACCGGCTACCAACTGACTGGAGAAGGGCTTACTACCCAAGCGATCGCCTCAACCAATAAAGCCTGCGCGCCCGCGCTAATGAACCAGGATGGTCACTTTCTTGAGGTACTAGGCGATATAAACCGCTTTGAAATCGATAATGCCGGTGCGCTGCTGCTTTACAGCAGCGATAACCGCAGCATCAAAGCACGTGCCCAAGAGCCAGCAAACAGACCACTGCAATAACCTGCGCCTTGGGCTGCGTGCAGCGCGTGCGCAGCCCAAGATGGGTACGTCCTCTACTTTTCCAGCACAGCCGCGAGTTAACGCATGACCAAACAGAGCAACCCAGAGCAGGACAACCCGCTTACTCTGCATCTGGGTCATGAAGAACTGATTATTCGTCGTCGCTACGAACTGCTCAGCATCATCAACGACTTTTTTATGGTTCATCGCGGATTAGCGGGAATTTAGTAGGGACGGCGGACAAGCTGGGTTAAGTTTGGGTCACCACAACACCAACCAGACCCAACTGCCGCCGTCGCTATGGATGCTAAACTTCTT
>NZ_JACGWE010000069.1:0-9123 GCF_014077575.1 Pseudomonas sp. 5Ae-yellow
CTGCGGCTGCTTGCAGATTAAAGCCAAAACCTATTGACCTGCCCTAGGCAAACGCCACTCTCTTCCAGCTTCCAGCTTCCAGCTTCCAGCTTCCAGCTTCCAGCTTCCAGCTTCCAGCTTCCAGCTTGCATAGCTGCTTATTCCTTAGCGCTTTATGTGCTAAATAAAACCGTCTAAAGAGCTTATTGTTCTATCTAAAGCCTTTCTGTAGGCTGACTCCACTATTTCTCAATGTCAGCCTGTTTCTGGATAGGCCTAGGAGTTTGGGTATGTTCGATAAATTAACCGTGGTTGGTCGGCTAAAAAGCCTGGCTAGCGTAGTGGCCGTAGGTACAGGTTTGATCATCACTCCGGTTCAGGCTGCTGATCAGGAAATTCTTAACTCGTCCTACGATATCGCCCGTGAGTTGTTCTCTGCCTATAACGAGCAGTTTGTGGAATATTGGCAGGGAGAGACCGGAAACACCGTGGAGATAAAGCAATCCCACGCTGGCTCATCGCGTCAGGCACAAGCGATTCTGCAGGGTCTGCGTGCCGATGTTGTCACCTATAACCAGGTAACTGACGTAGATATCCTCCATCAACGGGGTGATCTGATTCCGGCGGATTGGCGTGATCGTCTGCCCAACGCAAGCTCGCCGTACTACTCCACGATGGCTTTTCTGGTTCGCAAGGGTAACCCCAAGAACATTCAGAACTGGGATGACCTGGCGCGTGACGATGTCAGCTCGGTAATGCCTAATCCCAAGACGTCAGGTAATGGCCGCTATAGTTATCTTGCCGCCTTGGGTTACGCGCAAAAGGCTTACCCAGGTGATGAGGCCAAGGAAGACGCCTATCTGAAGTCGTTCCTGGGTAATGTTGCCGTATTCGATACCGGTGGACGTGGTGCAACCACCACATTTATTGAGCGTGGTATTGGCGACGTGTTGCTGACCTTTGAGTCTGAAGTTAACAATATCGTCGCGCAGAACCCGGATGCGGGATTTGAAGTTGTGGTACCCAAGGTAAGCTTTTTGGCCGAGTTTCCGGTTACCTGGATCGACCGTAACGTTGAGCGCAATGGTACCGAGGCTGTGTCAAAAGCCTACCTTGAGCATCTTTACAGCGAAGACGCTCAGCGTTTGATTGCCGGGTTCAACTACCGCGTTCATAACGAAACGGTTAAGCAGGAGTTTGCCGATCGTTTTCCTGACCTTCAGCTGCTGCCGATCGAAGAGATTGCCGGTAGTTGGGAGAATGCGATGAAGGTGCATTTCGCCAGTGGTGGTAAACTGGACCAACTTCAACGCAGGTAATCGAATCAGTTCATGAGTACATCTTTAGCCGGTTCTTCATCGGCAGATAGAAATAAGCCCGGCAAGCGCGTCTTGCCGGGCTTTGCTTTGAGTTTGGGTATATCACTGCTGTTCATCGGGTTGGTATTGCTGCTGCCATTGACGGGTTTGATCATGCAGACCTCAGGCATGAGCTGGGCCGAGTATTGGGCGGTTATTACTGACGAGCGAGTTGTCGCCTCTTATAAGGTTACGCTTTGGGCTGCAGCCATTGCCTCTGTCTTCAACGGCATTGTTGGTCTGCTCATGGCGTGGGTTCTGGTGCGCTACGACTTCTGGGGTAAGCGCTTGGTCGATGCACTTATGGACCTTCCCTTTGCCCTGCCTACTGCCGTTGCCGGCATCACGCTCGCCGCGCTTTTTTCGGAAGGAGGCTGGTATGGCCAGTTTCTGACAGAGCTGGGTATCAAGGTGGCCTTTACGCCTTTGGGCATCGTGGTTGCAATGTCTTTTACCAGTTTGCCCTTTGTGGTCCGGACGGTGCAGCCGGTGCTGGAAGACCTCCCGACAGAGGATGAGGAGGCGGCCGTTAGCATGGGGGCAAGTGACTGGACGGTGTTCAGGCGTATTCTGTTTCCCTCTCTCTGGCCGGCTTTGATGACTGGCGTAGCGCTCTCGTTTACTCGCAGTCTGGGTGAGTTTGGCGCGGTGATCTTTATCGCCGGCAATATGCCCTACGTGAGTGAGATCACCAGTCTGATGATATTCGTCCGCCTGCAGGAATATGACTATGCGGCGGCCAGTGCTATCGCATCGGTCGTGCTTATGGCGTCGCTATTACTGCTGCTGGTAATCAATTTGTGGCAGGCGCGTTACCTGCGCCGCCTGCAGGGACGGTAAGACGTTATGAGTCGTGTCAAATCAAGCCTTCGTATCGGTGATCAACCCTGGGTAAAGTGGAGCCTTATTGGCTCTGCGCTTACGTTGACCCTCTTGTTATTGGTTATCCCGCTGATATTGATTTTTAGCCAGGCGTTCGCCGACGGCGCGGATAGCCTCTGGGCTAATTTGACTGACACCTATACGCTAGAGGCGATTGCTCTTACGCTCTTTGTCGCCGCCATGACGGTGCCCATCAACCTCGTATTCGGTGTATTTCTAGCCTGGTTGGTTACCCGATTCGAGTTTCCGGGCAGGAAGGTATTGATCACCCTGATCGACATCCCCTTTGCCGTTTCTCCCGTCGTTGCCGGTTTGCTTTACCTGTTGCTGTACGGCAGCAATGGTTGGCTTGGTGGTTGGCTACTGGACCAGGATATCCAGTTGATGTTTGCCTGGCCTGGCATTGTCATGGTCACCGTCTTCGTCACCTGTCCCTTTGTCGCAAGGGAGCTCATCCCTCTTATGCAGCAGCAGGGTAGGGAGGAGGAAGAAGCGGGTGTCGTGCTGGGTGCCTCGGGCTGGCAGCTTTTCCGTAAGGTGACATTGCCGAATATTCAGTGGGCTTTGCTCTATGGCGTTGTGCTTACCAACGCCCGCGCAGTTGGCGAGTTCGGGGCTGTGTCTGTGGTATCCGGTAATATTCGCGGGGAGACCAATACCTTGCCGCTTCACGTCGAGCTGCTTTATCAGGATTACAACGTGGCGGGCGCCTTTACCAGTGCCTCCCTGCTCGCAGGCATTGCCTTGCTTACGCTGCTGGTCAAGAGTTTTGTCGAGTGGCGACAGGAGCGTCAACGCGCGCCGGTATCAGATCAAACGGACAGTCTTTGATGAGTATCAGGTTAGAAGGTATCAATAAGTACTTCGGTCAATTTCAGGCGTTAAAGGATATCTCGCTGGATATCCCTGACGGCCAACTGACCGGCTTACTTGGCCCTTCGGGGTCGGGTAAAACGACGCTGCTACGGATTATCGCCGGTCTTGAGTCTGCTGAGCAGGGCCGGATCCTCTTTCATGGTGAAGATGTAACCGATTTGCACGTGCGTGATCGCCGTGTCGGGTTTGTGTTTCAGCACTACGCGTTGTTTCGGCATATGACGGTGGCGCAGAACATTGCGTTTGGTTTGGAGGTCATGCCCAAGGCGCAGCGGCCTGGCGCGGCGGAAATTCGCAAGCAGGTTGGTGAGTTGCTAGATATGGTGCAGTTGGCTCATTTGGCCTCACGCTATCCGGCGCAGTTGTCAGGTGGACAGAAGCAGCGCATCGCCCTGGCTCGTGCCCTGGCGATGAAGCCGGAGATACTTTTGCTTGATGAGCCGTTCGGGGCGCTTGATGCCAAGGTCCGCAAGGATCTTCGACGCTGGCTGCGCGCCTTGCATGATGAGTTGCATTTCACCAGCGTTTTTGTGACCCATGATCAGGAAGAGGCGCTGGAGTTGTCCGACAGCGTCGTGGTAATGAGTGCCGGTAAGGTCGAGCAGGTGGGTGGCCCGCAGGCACTCTATGCGCAACCGGAAAGCCGTTTTGTGTTCGATTTTCTCGGCCACGTCAATGTGCTGGATGGTCAGCTGGCGCAGCAGCGCATGACTCAGGGTGATGCCTGGGTTCAGCTGCCAGGGATGCTTGAGTGCTCTGGTGAGGCGCAGCTCTACTTGCGGCCCCATGAAGTGCGGCTGCAGGACTGCCCTGCGCCACATGCGAACCTGCCGTTGCGTATTGAATCCATCAGTTTGATTGGTGCAGAGGTACGACTTGAGTTAGCGCCCTGTGGTTGGGTGGCGCAAGAGCCATGGGAAGTGGGTATTAGCCACGTCGAATTCAATCGCTGGCAGCCGCAACGCGGAGATCGTTGCTATGCTGTGCCTGATGTTGGGCATTTGTTCGATGTTCAGCAGGCACGGCCGCGCACCCTGAGTTGGGTTAACGACTGAGTCGGGGCGGGTCTGGCTTCACGGTGGAGGCTTGATGAATCCTTATGAGCGCTTTGTACTACCGCGGTTGATAGATGTTGCCTGCGGGATGGGTGATGTCATGGCGCGCAGGGCTGAGTTGGTGCCCCGTGCCCAAGGTGAGGTTCTTGAGGTGGGGATCGGCACCGGCCTCAACCTGCGCTATTACGATGCGAGCAAGGTCCGGCGCATTGTGGGAGTTGATCCTGCGGCCCAAATGCAGCACCTGGCGCGCCAGCGCGCAGCGCAGATCAGTATTCCAGTCGACATGGTTGCGGTGGGCGCGGATGGTATTGATGCGGCGGACGATTCCTTTGATTGCATTGTCATGACGTTCACCCTGTGCAGTATTGTCGAGCCGATAGCTGCTCTGACGGAAATGCGGCGTGTGCTAAAGCCAGGTGCTGAATTGCTGTTTTGTGAGCATGGTTTGGCTGCTGACTCAGCGGTGCAGCGCTGGCAGCACCGATTAACTCCCTGGTGGAAGCCAATCGCTGGTGGTTGTCATCTTAACCGGAATATTCCAGAGCTGTTGACCCAGGCGGGCTTTGTGTTGCCGGAGCTGAGTGCTGAATACATCCCGGGACCACGCCCAATGACGTACTTGTATCAGGGCGTCGCCGTCAAAGACTAAATCCGTCTGCAATATACTCGGCAAGACACTCGGTTATGGGCGTCTGTGCCAGATTGTTACGCAGCAGCACAATGCTGGCTGAGGGCATTAACGGTAGCCCCAGCTCGCTGCCGATAATCTCTATTCCTGCTGGAATCAGGCTCTCCAGTTGCGCGGTCACTGCCAGTCCTGCGCCCACTACCGCCATAATCGCGGATAGGCTTGGGCTGGTGTAAGCCAGTCGGTAATCGCGTCCCATGGTCTCCAATGCGTTGCATGCCCACTCCCTGCAAAAGCAGTCACTGTTGAACATGGCCAAAGGTAGGCTTGGCTGTTCGTGCAGAGCAAACCCCTTGGCTTGTGCCCAAACCAATTTCTCCTGACGTAGCAGCTGTCCTATCTCAGTCCCCGGTTTACGGGTGACTATGGTCAGGTCGAGATCTTTGCGCTGCAGCAACTGGTAAGAGGGCTCGCAGTGCAGCTCAACCTGTATCATCGGATAGCTTTGCGCGAAGCGGGCGAGAATACTGGGTAAAAAGCGCATTACATAATCGTCTGGTGTGCCAATCTTGATAGAACCGACCATATGCGGTTCGCGCAGCGTACTAATGATTTCGCCTTGCAGTTTGAGAATTCGACGTGCGTAGCTGAGTAATACCTGGCCCTCGGGGGTTAGCTCCAGTTGACGGCCGACACGTTGAAACAGGCTGCGCTTTACGACGTCTTCCTCCAGTCTTTTCATCTGCATGCTGACCGCCGACTGGGTGCGATTCAGTGCCTCGGCGGCACGGGTGAAGCCGCCCTGGTCAGCTATGGCGACGAAGGTGCGCAGGAGTTCACTGTCAATCGTGGGATATTCGGCCATTGATCAATTCCTGAGATGTTTTGCATAAGAAACATTCGTTGGATTGATATTAATTCAAGTTCCAAACTTCCTCTACCGTCATGGAGGAAGTTGCTATGAAAGCCAGCTCGATATCTATCCGTGTTAGAGCGCTACCGCTAAAGATTGTGCGTAATCGTTTGCAGGCCCTTGCCTTTAAGGCGTGGCTCAAGCTTCGACGCTGGCAACGGGTAAGCTATGAGCGCCGCCTGCTGCTGACCATGTCTGACGCGCAAATGAAGGATATTGGTGTTTCGCGGGCGGAGGCTATGAACGAGGCTGCGCGGCCATTTTGGGACGATAAGGCCTGAGGATAGCGGCATCGCCGCCGCACCGGTATGATGTGCGGCTTATTCATCTGGATGCCGCTGACTCATGTTGCACGAGATTCTAGCTCTGCTGGCTGATGGCCAATTTCACTCGGGCGAAAAGCTTGGGGCGCATCTTGGTGTCAGTCGTGCGGCCATATGGAAGGCGCTGCAGCCGTTAGAGCTGCAAGGCTTTCCGATTCATCGTGTCCGTGGCAAGGGCTATCGTATTCCGGTTGGTGCGGTGCTTCTTGACGGCGACGCCATTCAGCAGCAGCTGTCTGCGCAATGCCGCGATCGCTGGGATTGGCATCTTTACCAGCAGATAGACTCAACCAATGCCGAGGCGCAGCGCTTGATTGCCGCGACGGGTGTGAGGCCTCTGGTAGTGGTCGCCGAGCAGCAAGCAGCCGGTCGCGGACGGCGTGGGCGGTCCTGGGTTAGTCCATTCGGGCAAAATCTATATGTGTCTTTTGTTGAGCCGGTCAGCGGCGGGGCTCAGGGCTTGGAGGGCTTGAGTCTGGTAGTCGGTTTGACCCTGGTGCAAACTCTGGAGGCGTGCGGCTACCAGGGTTGTCGCTTGAAGTGGCCAAATGACGTACTGCTTGATGGCGCTAAGCTGGCTGGAGTATTGCTGGAAATCTCGGGCGACCTGACCGCTGATACGGTGGTGATTATCGGGGTGGGAGTGAATGTCCTGATGGAGTCTGATGACAGCATAGATCAAAGCTGGACCTCGTTGCGCCGTTCGGGGCAGAGGGGCGAACTCGATCGCAACCGGATCGTCGCCACTTTCGCTAGCGGTTTGGCTGATGCTTTGGCCTTATTTTCCCGTTCCGGCTTTGCTGCATTTCAGCAGCAGTGGCAAGGCTATGATGCGTGGCTGGGTGCTGATGTTAAGGTGATTTCCGGCAGCAATGTAATGGCCGGGCGCAACCTGGGAGTGAATCAACGGGGCGCGCTTCGCCTGCTCACTGAGGATGGTGAGATGGACGTCAGCGGTGGTGAAGTCAGCTTGAGGTTGGATCATGCTACTGGAGCTTGATTGCGGTAATACGCTGATCAAATGGCGGCTTCTGGATCGGCAGGGGCGAGTCCGTGATCGCGATATGGCGCCAGATCTGGTTGAGCTTCAGTGCTTGCTGGGTGGTCAGGAGCGAGAGATTATGGGTTGTCGCCTGGTTAGTGTCAGGTCGCCTGCCGAAACCCAGGTCGTTATGGATCAGCTAACCAGTTGGCTCAAGCTGCATCCGGTACTGGCAAAGAGTCGTGCTGAGCTATCCGGTGTGCGCAATGGCTATGTAGATCACGGCAAGTTGGGTATGGATCGCTGGCTCGCGTTGGTGGCTGGTTATAATCACTGTCGACGGGCCTGCGTGGTCATCGATCTGGGTACCGCGGTAACGGTCGACTTCGTTGATGCCTCCGGCCAGCATCTGGGGGGATACATAGCGCCGGGTAGCAAGCTCCTCAGAACCAGCCTGCAGCGACATACTCGACTTATTCGATATGATGAATCATTGCGCGGGGACCTGTTGCAACCTGATCCGGGCACGAGTACCGCTGAGGCGGTAGAGTTTGGATGCGATCTTATGCTGGTCGGCTTTGTTCGCGAGCAGTTGAAGGTGGCCCGGCAGATCCTGGGCGACGAAATGGTTGTGATTCTCACCGGGGGGGATGCCGAGCGTATGGCGGACGCGCTGCCGGAGACCTGTCATACGCTGAATGATCTGGTGTTCGACGGCCTGGCGCTGGCGTGTCCTGTGGAGATTGATTAATGCGCTCGCTGTTCCTCTTCCTGCTGTTGTTGAACGTGCTTTACGCGCTATGGCAGTGGCAGGTTGGTGGCTGGCAAGTGCCGGCGACGGCGGGGCCAGTGTTGGAGCAGCCGTTTAGGGTTACAGATTCCACGGTGTCGGATGCTGCACCGCTTATTCAGCGCGATGAGGCGCGTTCAGGTTTGCAGCCGGCAACAGAGTTTGTCACTCCGGTCGAGTCGACGCCGGCGCTGTGCGTTATGCTCGGTACCTTCGCCAATAGGGCTGAGGCTGACCAGCTCAGGCAGCGCCTGCTTGCCCTTGATGTTGCTGCCGAGCTGGTTGCGCGTGAGGAGGTAACCACCACCGACTACTGGTTGGTGATGGCTGTGAGCGGCGGTAGTAAGGGTGCTTTGGCCAGGCTGTCAGCTCTGCAGGAAAGGGGGGTCGATAGCTTTCTTATCACTCGTGGGGATTTGGCGGGTAACCTGTCGCTTGGGGTGTTCAGTCAGCAGGACTATGCTGCGGCGCGCCAGGCTCAGCTAGCGACCGAGGGCTATCAGGTTGAAATTAAAGCGGTCGAAAAGACCCGTGAGCAGTATCTTTTGCAGGTGCCTCCGCGGTCGAGGCGTCTGCTCGATCAGGCGATGTTAACCCGTTTGCGCGCCGACTTTCCTTCCATGCAGCATCAGTATCAGGCATGTGATGGCGTTGCCAAAGGTAGCGACATACCCTAGAATGGCGCCCGCTCAAGCGGATGATAGTGTTCGCGAGCGCTTTTATGTGTCTTGGGCTCCCTTCAAGTGGGTGTTTTTGCTAATAAAAGTGTTGACAGGGTGGCGCCAAGTGATGAAAATGGCGCCTCTTTTACGGAGGGGTTCCCGAGCGGTCAAAGGGATCAGACTGTAAATCTGACGGCTTAGCCTTCGAAGGTTCGAATCCTTCTCCCTCCACCAGATTTAGCGTTAGCCAGGTACTTGGCGGGTATAGTTCAACGGTAGAACCTCAGCCTTCCAAGCTGATGGTGCGGGTTCGATTCCCGCTACCCGCTCCAGCTTGGCAATGCAATGATGTAAAAAGCTCATGTAGCTCAGTTGGTAGAGCACACCCTTGGTAAGGGTGAGGTCAGCGGTTCAAATCCGCTCATGAGCTCCAGTATCAAGGCAGATATGCAAATATCTGCCTTTTATTTAATGGTCGCGTGACTCGCGCATTGCTCTCACGAATAGGGGATCTCTCGATGGCTAAAGAGAAGTTCGAACGTAGCAAACCGCACCTGAACGTAGGCACCATTGGTCACGTTGACCATGGTAAGACTACTCTGACAGCTGCATTGACCCGTGTTTGCGCCGAAGTTTATGGCGGTTCCGCTCGCGCTTTCGATCAGATCGATA
>NZ_JACGWE010000033.1:0-35585 GCF_014077575.1 Pseudomonas sp. 5Ae-yellow
GAGACATCAGCTATTACCTGATGACACGGTACAACTGGCTAAGACCACATCAATTCAATGATGGTTTAGCACCTGCCAAGGCAGAGGAAAAACTTTATCCACTGTCCGGAATCAGTTGACCACTACAAACCGACCGTAATGTATTTGTTCAGCGTAAGGGAGCAGCACAGGTTTCCGGACGCGGCATTCCGACAGAAAGTACGCTGCGTCAGGTTTTGGCTGCGTGCAATATCAAACCCGAGTCTCGCGTGCTGCATCTTGGCGCGGGGACTGGCTATGGCACTGCGGTGCTGGCTCGCCTGGCCGCAGAGGTCGTTGCGGTTGAGCAGCAGGAGTTTCTGGCAACCTTTGCGCGCGAGACGCTGCGCAATCAGGGGCTGGAAAATGTCAAGGTAGTCTGCGGCGATGCTGACGTTGGCGCTCCCGATCTTGCGCCCTTCGATTTGATTCTGGTTTCCACCCCCAAGATTACCGCGCGCGAGCCGCTGTGGGATCAACTGGTGTATCGGGGTGAGTTCCTGTGCATTGAGACGGGGGAGGCATCCAAGTCACTGTTGGTGAAGTATGTGAATCGTGGGCACCATCAAATTGGTCGCCACGAGTGTGGCTACCTGGATCTTGTTTCAAGTGCCGATGAAGTCTACGTCGGGCTGGGTTTTGGTACGCGGGAGGTGCTGAAACGCGCACGTCAGCGGGCAGCGCATGAGCATACCCTGCTGATAGACGAACTCATTCATATGCAGAATCTTGATCCGGTAGCGCTCTACCAGGCTCTGTCCAAGCATTACGGTATACCTTTGGGCAGTGCGGATGAGCTGATCGCGGCGCTTGACCGCCACCTTTACGCGCAGCTGTCCCGTGCCTACCTCGATCACGAGCATGTCATCCCCATAAGCTCGGATGGCCATGATTTAAAAGTGGCCTGTCGTGACCCTAACTGCTCGATGGAGGAGCTGCAGCGGATTTTCCCCGGTCAGAAAATCCACAGGGTATTGATCACCCCTGTTGATTATCGACGTCTTTGGTCGTCACTGGATCGCCACGCGGGCTCAGTCGAGCTAATCGCCGCGCCCGCTGACGGCAATGGCGCAGAGGATTTGCTGGAGCAAAAAAAGGGTAATGCCGAGACGCGCCTGGTAGCGATTTACGAATCCCTGCTGCTCGATGCAGTGGCGGACCGCGCCAGTGATATTCACCTGGAACTGTATCCCGGTGGTGTGCGGGTGCGCTTACGCGTCGATGGTGAGCTGCGTGACCTGCACCACTATCAGATGAACGAAGAAGAGTACCGTGGCCTGGTCAACGTAGTTAAGTTGCGCGCTGAGCTGAATATTGCCGAGCGGCGCCTGCCTCAGGGCGGGCGCTCGCAGGCTCGGGTTGGCGACCAGCGTTTTGACCTGCGCGTTCAGGTGCAGCCATCGCTGCATGGCGAGCACGTGGTTATTCGGCTGCTGCCGCAGAATTCGTCACTGATCAGTATTGAAGCGCTAGGCATGCAGAGCAACATTGCTGCCGCCTACAAGCGCTTGTTGCGCAATCCGGCTGGCCTGGTGCTGGTTGTCGGGCCTACGGGGTCGGGCAAGACCACGACGCTCAATGCCGGGTTGCAGCTGCTTGCGCAGGACGTTACTCGCAAGATCATTACCGTAGAAGATCCTATTGAATACTCGATAGACAACGTGCAGCAGACGCGCGTGCGTCCGGATATCGGCTTCGGCTTTTCCGATGCGATGCGCTCCTTTGTGCGACAAGATCCCGATGTCATTCTGGTTGGCGAAATTCGCGACAACGAAACCGCGCTGGAGGCGATTCGAGCGTCACAGACCGGTCACGTGGTGCTATCGACCCTGCACTGCAATGATGCCGTGGATGCGGTGCAGCGGTTGTTCGACCTCAACGTTAATCCCAACTCTCTTGCCAGCGAGCTGCTGGCGGTGATCGCACAGCGGTTGGCCAAGCGTATTTGTGAGCACTGCAAGATCGAGGATACGCCTGACCCCGGCATCCTCAAGGAGCTATTCCCGAAGGGCGTGCCGCAGGGGTTTCGCTGCTACCGGGGCAAAGGCTGCCAACACTGCCGTGACAGCGGTACGCGGGGGCGTGTCGGGGTTATCGAGTACCTGCAATTCAACCCGGAGCTGCGCAATGCCATTTCCCGGCGCACGCCGGTTGGAGAGCTGCGCGGGCTGGCGTTGGACTCGGGGCTGTTCAGCATGCGCGATAGTGCGCTTGATCACGTCATTCAGGGGAACATTGCACTTGCCGAGCTACCGCGCATTTTGCCCCAAGAGCGCATGGCACCAGAGAAACGTGGTCAATGGCAGGCCTGAAAGGAGGGCATACAGCTATGGTGAATGAGGCAATCCAGCGGCCAGCAGCGGAAGACCGTTTCCATGATGAGTTGGCGAAGCTGCAGCAAGAAGATACCGGGCCTGTACCGCCGGGTTGGCTGTTATCTCCCCGCGCGCTCGAAGACTTCATACTGGGTAGTGCCGAGCGGGGTATAGCGCTCAAGTTTGTGGCTCCCAAGGAGATGGTCAGACGCGTTATCGTATCGCTGGCAACCAACCGCGGGGCGATGTTGATTGGCGAACCTGGCACGGCAAAATCCTGGCTCTCCGAGCTTATTGCCTGCGGCGTGTCGGGCAGTTCGAACCTGACGATACAGGGTGGTACGCTGTCGCACGCCCGGCAGCTGCTTTACGACTGGGACAACAGTCTGCTGCAACGAGAGGGGCCTTCTCTTGCAGCATTGATTCCCGGGCCGCTTTTTCTTGGCATGCAGCAGGGCAAGCTGGTGCGGTTTGAGGAGCTCGCTCGCTGCCCGCAGCACGTGCAGGATGCGCTGCTGTCGATTCTCTCTGAGCGAGAGCTGCATATACCCGAACTGCAGGGCGAAGAGAGCGTGCTGCACGCACGCGAGGGCTTCAACATTATCGCTACGTCAAACTCTCTGGATCGAGGGCTGTTTGACATGAGTGCTGCGCTCAAGCGTCGCCTTAATTTTGAAACCATCGAGCCGATTTCCGACCTGACTGCCGAACTCGATATCGTCAGTCGTGAGTCCGTCAGCCTGGCGAGACAGTCGGGCGTTAGCCTGGAGCCTTCAGCCGACATTCTGGAAATGCTGGTAACCATCTTTCATGAGTTGCGCAGTGGGCAGACGCTCAAGGGGCGCAGCACGGATAGGCTTGCCGCTGCGGTGATGTCCACCGCTGAGGCGGTCGCTGTCGCCCACGCATTGATGGTTTATGCTTTTTATTATCGTGACGGTGCGATGACAGAGGAAGATCTGATGCACTTCCTGATCGGCGCGGCGTTAAAGGATAACCCGCAGGACCGGCGGCGTGTGCGGCATTACGTTGAAACAGAGGTTGGCACCAAGTCGGGCGCCGCCTGGCGGGCACTGTATGAGCATCGGCACCTGCTCGACTGAGTCACTTATGGCGGGCGTTGCGTAATTGCTCCTGCCCGCTTGCTTTATGGATAGGCGCCATCTATTTGTTTTCTACCAATGTCTCTCACTTTTTTCTGAATCGTTATATGGCGGCATGGTATGCCGTCAATTAGATTCTGATCAGCCATAGACCGGCGATAGATCAGGCGTGGCTGGCGTATTATCGCATCCCGTTAGCGGCGCTGTGCTTGGCTTTAGCGTTGCATGATCGAGTTGACGTCTGACTGACGAATCTCTGCTGAGCGGCCTTCTTTATCTTCGTATTCGACCATGCCGGTGCGTTGGTTGAGCATGGGTTTGTTGGTTGTAGTAATCCTGTCACCGTTGCCGGTACTGATGACGTATTCGCTGGAACAGGCGGTCATGAGGACGGCTGTTAAGGAGACGAGAGCGATAAGCGCTGCATGTTTCATGGTAGCCCCTCTATGCGTATCAAGCGTTCTGCAATCAGTTCATTACAGCTAGAGCATAGCTGGGTTTTGTAAAAAACTGACGGCGAGGCGTTGGCGCAACGCGGCTAGCCGGCTGCAATACTGCATAAATGAACGAAAGAGTGTTGATATAGGGGAGGGGTGTAGCGGGTCTGACTGTTGGGCTTTAGCACTCTGGCCGACCCTGAGGTCGGCCAGAAGAGGCACTATTAACGCTCGATGATTTCTTTCACGTCTGACTGCTTGACCTGGTTGTCATAGCCTTGCTCGTCTTCGTATTCGATCATTCCGGTATCTTCATCGATCTCGGGCTTCTCGTTACTTTGGATCATCTGTCCATCTTCGGTGCGGATAATGTGATCGTTTGAGCAACCGACAACACCAAGCATGGCAATGGCACCCAACGCGGTAAGTTTCCATAGTTTCATAATGACGTCCTCTCACTGTGGGTTGTGCAAAATGTACACACAGATGACCGGCTTATGTCATTAAAGGTTCAAATGTTGCGAGAATAGCGCGGTATTTCGTCGACTGCGTCACATTAAGGCGCTTGCTTGTGTGTAAAAAATATACGATTTGCCGTCCCTGTTACTTGAGTTTGTTAGCGGGCTGAAGGCGTTCCAGCACGATCAGCCGCGTTGTTGCTCTGCCGTGGCAAGAGGGCGTTTGGGTCCGTTGCTACTGGGTGTCAGCGGTAGGCCGCTATATGAATAAGCACTATGGCTATGCGGCCGAGGTGAGCTATGGGGTAGCGTTCGGGCTGGTGAGGATTCTGATTGGCGCAGCGTTGAGGGTGCTGATGCTGAAAGTAGTGCCGTCACGCCCCAAAATACCGGGCGCGACGATTATGCTCATCGGACTGTTGCTGGTCGCACTGGACCAAGCCTTGTGCGTTTCAGCTAGCCTTGACCCGTTGTAGTACGCGGCGGATAAAGGCACTGGTCACGTCTGGTTGGGTGATGGGCAACATGTGCCCCCCGTCAATCAGCTCAAGCTCGGCGCCGGGTAGCGCATCAACCAGCGCCTGACCTTGCTCCTGTGGGTTGAGAATCCGGTCCTCGCGGCCATAGAGCACGGCAACCGGAAGGGACAGTGAGCCGTAGGATTGCTGCATGGCAGGGAGCGAGTCCGGCACGGCGTGCATATCGGTCGAGGCGGATACAAACTGGCTCGGCCGCATGCCCAGATAACCACCGCCGCGAGTAGGGAAGTCCTTGGGTACTGCCTCGGGGCCAAAGACAATGTCCATGACCTTTTCCCGGTTGCGAATGGATAGCGGAATAGCCAGCGTCCAACCCACCAGTTTGCGTAGCCACATATAGGGAATGTTCAGCGCGGCGAAGGCCTTCGAGGTTTCGCTTGGCATGTGCGTGAGCGGCGCAACCAGCGCCAGGCCAGACACCTTGTCGGGGTAACGCAGCGCGGTCGCCAGTGCAACGGCTCCCCCCAGCGAGTGTCCGACCACCAAAGGCTTATCCAGCGCGAGGGCGTCGATCAACTCGGCTACGATATCGGCCTGTACGCCAAGGTCGGCAGAGGATCTGGGGTGGCGCACCGAGTAGCCGCTGCCAGGGCGATCGATAGCAATCACCCGGTGATCTTTGGCGATATCACCCAGCACCTGGTAGCCAAAGTTTTGCGCCACCCCACTGAGGCCGTGAATCATGACAACCGAGGGGCCCTGGCCTTGTTCCAGATAATGTATCTGGTTGCCGCGGATGTTGATGAACTTGCCTTCGGGCGGCAGGCCCGCCTCGACGCGTTTGCTGATGAACCAGGTGAACAGGAAAAGCCCGACCAGGACCAGCAGGATAATGATAACGATGGCGTTGAATAGATAGCTCACGATGTATTCCTTTTACCCTTGTGCGACCTTAGTCGTTGCTGGTTGCAATGCCCGGCAGCAAGCGCCAGTAATTGACCGGTAGTAGCCGTTCCAGCCAGGAAACAATGCGCGCGTCGTTACCGACCAGAACCCGCGCTTTGTCCCGCTCGATACCGCGCAGGATGATGTGCGCAGCCTTGCTTGGTGGCATCCGCAGCAGACGCTGTGCGCGGGCAAGTTTGGCCTGCCACTGGGCTTCAGTTTCGCCTTCGGGTGAGCGTGCACTGCTGGCGATGGCGGTTGCTACGCCACCCGGATGCACCACGGTCACGCCAACGGAGGTGTCTTTCAACTCGAGACGCAGGGCGTTGGAAAAACCGCGCACTGCAAACTTACTAGCGCAGTAAGCGGTCTGGCCGGCTGGTGTGATCAGCCCAAACAGGCTGGATATGTTGATAACGCGCGCCGCCGGGCGTTGCTTGAGTAGCGGCAGGAAAGCGCGACACATGCAGACAACAGCGTCGAAGTTGATCGACATCAGCCAGTCAAAATTCTCGGTGGAGACCTGGTCAAAGTTGCCGCCGAGCGCGACACCGGCATTATTGATCAGCAGATCTACCTTGCCATGCTCGGCCATTACTGCCTCGGGCAGCGCAGCGACGGCCTCGCGATCTGCTACATTCAGGCGGTGCTCACTGACCCTGACGCCCAGCGCACGAGCTTGTGCGGCTGTTTCGGCGAGGGCATCGGTGTTCAGGTCGGCCAGTGCCAAATGGCAGTTTTTTTGCGCCAGGGCTAAAGCCAGAGCGCGACCAATGCCGCTCCCGGCACCGGTTAATACGGCAACACAGTCGTTGATCTGCATGTTTTATTATCCTTGTTATTGAAACTGCATCACGCCGTCATCCACCCGGCCGTACTGGATGGTCATTTTGTCCGCCAGGTAATTTTGATGGACCTGCCACGGCTTACGATCACCCTGCTTGGGCAGCATGCCTTCGGCGCGCTGTACATAGCCAGAGGTGAAGTCCAGGAACGGCTGCACGTTAACCGCTGGATCGCGACGCGGCACCGCCATGCGATAACCCTTGCTGTCCATGTAACGCAGCAGGCGACAGGTGTAGTTGGACGTCAGCTCGGCCTTGAGCGTCCAGGAGGCATTGGTGTAACCGAAGGTGAGTATCAGGTTGGGAATGTCGCTCAGCATCATGCCCTTGTAGGACATGCGCTCGCCAAAAACGACGTCTTCGCCGTCGACCTTGATCTGTACGTCGCCCATGGCGTTCAGCTTCAAACCGGTAGCGGTAACAATGATGTCGGCTTCCAGCTCTTCACCTGAAGTCAGACGTATAACTTTCTCGGTGAAAGACTCGATGGTGTCGGTCACGACCGAGGCGCGGCCAGCACGAATGTCATGAAATAGATCGCCATCGGGTACCGCGCACAGGCGTTGATCCCAGGGCTTGTAGGAGGGCGTGAAGTGCTTCATATCAATGCCTGCACCGACCTGTGCCTTGGCCATCTGCAGCAGTCGATCCTTGAACATGTCAGGCTTGTTGCGCGCGATGCGGTAAAAGAAGGAGCCAACGAGTACGTTTTTCCAGCGCGTGAGGCGGTGCGCGGTTGGCATAGGTAGCCATTTTTGCAACGACTGGGCAATGCCATCACTAAGCGGACGACTCACTACATAGCTGGGTGAGCGCTGCAGCATGGTGACATGCGCGGCTGTTTGGGCCATGGCCGGAACCAGAGTGACTGCGGTGGCGCCGCTGCCGATAACAACCACGCGCTTGCCGGCGTAGTCCAGGTCAGTTGGCCAGAATTGCGGATGTACTATCTGGCCAGCAAACGCCTGCTCATTGGGGAATTCCGGGCGGTAGCCCTCATCGTAACTGTAGTAACCAGCGCAGACCGACAGCAGGCGGGCCTGAAAGGACTCCTCCTGCTCATTGCCTTGTGCATCCGTGGCAATGGCGGTTACCGTCCACAGCGCCGCGTCGCTGGACCAGCTGGCATGGGTAACCTTGCGCTTGAAGCGGATGTTGTGGGTGATGCCTGATTCGTCGGCAAGATCTTCAATGTAATCCTTGATGTCAGCACCGTCGGCTATCGCCTTACGATGGGTCCAGGGCTTGTAGCTGTAGCTCAGGGTGTACATGTCGGAGTCGGAACGAATACCCGGATAACGAAACAGATCCCAGGTACCGCCAATGGCGTCGCGGCGTTCAAGGATGCGGTAACGTTTATCGGGGCACTGGTCGGTCAACGCGCGGGCGGCGCCTATGCCAGATAACCCGGCACCAATAATCAAGACGTCCAGCGGGGCAGGTGCAAATTGTTGTTGTAATGCGCTCATGGTCATATCCCTGCTATAGGTTGTGGTGACAATCTAGATTGTCATATATGATTTGGCAATACCTATTGTCAGAATTCACTTCATGAATACAGCCACTACTGCCAAGCGTCGTTATCGCGGGTCCGCCGTTGAAGAGCGCCGCGCGCAACGCCGTCAGCAATTGATTGATGCCGCCATCGAGGTATACGGCAGTAACGGCTACCGTCATTCCGGCGTCAAGCAGGTATGTGATGCGGCAGGGCTAACCCAACGCTATTTCTATGAATCGTTCGGTCACAGCGATGAGCTATTGATTGCTGCCTATGAACAGGCCGCGCGCAGCGTGCGCGAAAGCAATATGGCTGCCGCAGAAGCGGTGGGCAGTGATCGGGTGGTCAGAAGCCGGGCCATGTTGTTTGACTACTTTCAAAAGATGAAAGATGAGCCCAATCTGGCACGCCTGCTGCTGACCGATATTCGGGGCATTAGCCCGCAGGTGGATCGCGCGATTGATGATGCCTTGCGTGCCAGCAGTGATGACATGACGCGTGCGCTAGCCAAGCCCGGGCAACAGTTTGATGAAATGTTGCAGGCGGGTATTTTGGGCGGCGTTATCCATATTGCGCTGCACTGGATGGCCAGGGGGTGTGACGTGCCGGTAGAGCAGGTCACTGAAACCGCTCTCAAACTGGGTGTGGCGTTGCTGGACTAGCGTCTTTGTTCTGTCTGGTCAGCATCGCCGCCTGAACGTCAGGCATAAAAAAGCCCCGCATCAAGCGGGGCTTTTTTTCGGGCCTGTTATCAGACCTGAGCGACCGGAATGGACGCTGCAGCTTTCTGGTAAGACTCGATTTCGTTGAAGTTCATGTAGCGATAGACGTCAGCCGACATGCTGTCGATCTGTGCGGCGTAGCCCATGTATTCCTCAACGGTCGGCAGCTTGCCCAGAATAGAGGCAACCGATGCCAGCTCGGCAGAGGCCAGGAAGACGTCAGCGCCATCACCCAAACGGTTCGGGAAGTTCCGTGTGGAGGTGGAGACAACAGTCGACTTGGCAGCAACGCGCGCCTGGTTACCCATGCACAGCGAGCAGCCGGGCATTTCCATGCGTGCGCCAGCTTTGCCGTAGATGCCGTAGTAGCCTTCTTCGGTCAGCTGGTACTGATCCATCTTGGTTGGCGGAGCCAGCCACAGACGGGTCGGTAGAGCGCCTTTGTTCTTCTCAAGCAGCTTACCAGCGGCGCGGAAGTGACCGATGTTGGTCATGCACGAACCGATAAAGACTTCATCGATTTTCTGGCCAGCAACGTCAGACAGCAGACGAGCATCGTCTGGATCGTTAGGTGCGCACAGAACCGGCTCTTTAATATCAGCCAGATCGATTTCGATCACGGTTGAGTACTCGGCGTCAGCGTCAGCTTTCATCAGCTTGGGATCGGCCAGCCATGCTTCCATGGCCTGAGCACGACGCTCAAGGGTGCGTGGGTCCTGGTAGCCGTTGGCAATCATCCAGCGCAGCAGGACGATGTTGGACTTCAGGTACTCGGCAACCGACTCTTCGCTCAGGTTGATAGTACAACCGGCAGCGGAGCGCTCGGCAGAGGCGTCAGACAGCTCGAATGCTTGCTCGGCAGTCAAATGCTCCAGACCTTCGATCTCGAGGATGCGGCCAGAGAAGATGTTCTTCTTGCCTTTCTTCTCGACGGTCAGGTGACCTTGCTGGATCGCAAAGTAAGGGATCGCATGTACCAGATCACGCAGGGTGATACCGGGCTGCATTTTGCCCTTGAAGCGAACCAGAACGGATTCCGGCATGTCCAGCGGCATAACGCCAGTAGCTGCGGCGAAGGCAACCAGGCCAGAACCGGCAGGGAAGGAGATACCCATCGGGAAGCGAGTGTGTGAGTCACCACCGGTGCCGACGGTGTCGGGCAGCAGCATGCGGTTCAACCAGCTGTGGATGATGCCGTCACCGGGACGCAGCGCAACGCCACCACGGTTGTGGATGAAGTCGGGCAGGGTGTGGTGAGTGGTCACGTCGATTGGCTTGGGGTAAGCCGCAGTGTGACAGAAAGACTGCATAACCAGATCAGCCGAGAAGCCAAGGCAAGCCAAGTCTTTCAACTCGTCGCGGGTCATCGGGCCAGTGGTGTCCTGAGAACCCACGGTGGTCATCTTCGGTTCGCAATAGGTGCCGGGGCGAATGCCTTCGACGCCACATGCCTTGCCGACCATCTTCTGCGCCAGGGTATAACCCTTGGTGCTTTCAGCGGGCGGTACTGGCTTACGGAACAGATCAGAAGGAGACATGCCCAGTTCGGCACGGGCTTTCTCGGTCAGACCACGACCAATGATCAGCGGAATACGGCCGCCAGCGCGGACTTCATCCAGCAGAACCTGGGTTTTCAGTTCGAAGGTGGTGATGACTTCGTCAGTACCGTGCTTGCAGACTTTGCCTTCGTACGGATAAACGTCGATCACGTCGCCGGTGTTCATTTCGGAAACATCGAACTCGATCGGCAGTGCGCCAGCATCTTCCATAGTGTTGTAGAAGATAGGTGCGATCTTGTTACCGAAGCAGAAGCCGCCAGCGCGTTTGTTGGGCACATACGGGATGTCGTCACCGAAGAACCACAGTACGGAGTTGGTAGCAGACTTGCGTGAAGAACCAGTACCCACAACGTCGCCAACGTAGGCAACCGGGAAGCCATTGGCTTTCAGTTCTTCAATTTGCTTCAGCGGACCAGTAACGCCTTGCTCCATTGGCTCGATGCCTTCACGGGCCATTTTCAGCATAGCCAGTGCGTGCAGCGGGATGTCGGGGCGTGACCAGGCGTCAGGTGCTGGCGACAGGTCGTCCGTGTTGGTTTCGCCGGTGACCTTGAATACGCTCAGGCTGATTTTGTCAGCCAGCGTTGGGCGATTGGTGAACCACTCGCCGGCAGCCCAGGATTGCATGACGGCTTCAGCGTTGGCGTTGCCTTTCTTGGCGCGGTCAGCAACGTCGTGGAAAGCATCAAACATCAGCAGCGTGTGCTTCAGTTCTTTTGCGGCAGCTGAGGACAAATCAGCATCATCGAGCAGCTCAACCAGAGTGGCGATGTTGTAACCGCCCTGCATGGTGCCGAGCAGTTCAACAGCGCGCAGTTTGGTCAGTAGTGGGGAAGTTGCTTCGCCTTTGGCGACGGCGGAAAGAAAGCCGGCCTTGACGTAAGCGGCTTCGTCAACGCCCGGTGGGACGCGGTTGGTAAGCAGATCAAGCAGGAACTCTTCTTCGCCAGCTGGCGGGTTCTTCAGCAGATCTACCAGACCAGCGGTTTGTTCAGCGTTCAGCGGCTGAGGCACGATACCCAGGGCCGCGCGCTCTTCAACGTGTTTGCGATAGGCTTCAAGCACAATTATTACCCTCATCAGTCTGTTCCGTACATGACAGAACGGTCATCCTCTCGGATCCCGGGAAGCACTGAATAAGCATCTTGGGTAAAGGGAGTTATTCAGTGCTTCCCTGTATGCCGACAATAAGACTGGTACAAACGAACGCCCGATATAGTGGGGGGCAACCTGGGTAACTGGGTTGGCAGATACGGAACGGGTTGCGGGCAAACGCCTGAGACACAGCCCTTACGGCGAGGTGATTCTACAGTAAGCAGGGGGGTAAGTTAAGTTATGGATGCATTCTTGCCACGTTGCGATGCTGACCGGACAGTCTCATTGGGAATAGGCCGTGGCTGGTTTAGTATAGACGCTCGCCCGATTCGCCTAACTGACTCAGAGAAACCGGATGTCCGATCTGCCTGACTACACTCGTACTACGCCTTGTATAGGCCTTTGCTCTACCGTCTACGGGGATCTGGTGTGCCGTGGTTGCAAGCGTTTTAGTCACGAAATTATTGACTGGAATCGCTACGATCATCAGCAAAAGGCAGCGGTCTGGCAGCGGCTGGAGCAATTGCTTGAGCAAGTGGTGCTGTCACGTATTGAGGTTGTGTCAGTGGTGGCGCTGCATGGCGCACTGGAGCGACTGCAGATAAAAGCGCCGCGAGAGGCTTCATTGGCATTGCAGGTGCTGCGATTGATTCCTCGCCTGCAGGACGATGGCCTGGAAACGAGTGGTTTGCGATTGCGTCGGCATTGTGCGGGCCTGAGCCTGAAGCAGTTGCGCGATGAATTGGATTCGGCCTACTTCGACCTGTCCAGCGCTTACCATGAGCGCCGTATCGGCACTGCAGGGTAAGCGCGAACGCTCAGGTCTACTTCTCCAACAACGATTCCAGATGATCGAGTGTGTCGTCGGGCTTGAGCACCAATACATCGGTATTGAGCTGATCAAGCACGACTTCGGCGGTGTTGCCAATTAGCGCGCCGGCAATGCCTTTGCGGCCAACGGTGCCGATCACGGTAACGCTAGCGCCAATCTTGTTGGCAACGAAGGGGATCAGCGTGTCTGCTGGTCCTTCATCAATGTGCAGGCGGTCCTGGGTAATTGCATACTTGTTCAGGTACTCCGCGGAGGCGTCCTGATAACTGCAGGCGATAGTTTCGCGCAGCTGAAAGGTCGGGTCGGCAGAGGACAGCATGGGCGCCGGGTGAGCACTGATCAGATGCAGTGCGCCGTCGATCATCTCGCTTATCTCGGCAGCGTGGCTAACGATGGTGTCGTGCAGCACGTGGTGCTGATCGTCGTGGTTGCCCAGGTCGATAGCGGCCAGTACATTGCCCTTGATCCAGCTCTCGCTGTTTTTCACCATCAATACCGGCGCGGGACAGTAGCGCAGTAACTTCCAGTCTTCAGGGGTAAGTAGCGCCTTGCGCAGCGCGCTATCGGGCAGATGTTGCTTGACTACCAAGCCACAGCCTTCACGCACTACGGTGCGATTGATTGTTTCGGTAAGTCCGTTGTGCCAGCTTTGGCTAAAGCCACAGGTGATCCCTGCCGCTTTCATCTGATCGGCTAGCTCCTGCAGCAGCGGCGTATAGTCTTCGCGATTCTCGCAAACCAGCAGATGCAGTTCGGATTCGATGAAACTCGCAATCAATGATGCGCGCTTTAAAGCAACCTGCTCGGTCTGCGATGGATCAATGACAACCAGAATACGTTTGACTGCTTGCATGGCGTTCTCCTTGTTTTAGCCTGTGGCGGTAACTGTGTGTCTGGCTTCAATGTAGCCCGTTTTCACTGCGATAGCATTGATTCAAGTCTATACAGGCGGCTGATAACACTGCCCAAACAGGTATACTGTGCCGCATTAATACTGCCACGAACAGATTGCCATGCTGCCCGATGAACTTGTTGCCTTTTTACCCTGTGCCACCCCGGATGCCTGGGTTGAGCAAGCGCTTGCCCACCCGCAGGAGCTGCTGATTGATCATGCAAACTGCGAGAAAAAAGCGGCCTCGACTGCACTTAATCTGATGTTTCGCTATATAGATAAGCCGGATCTGCTGCAGAAAATGTCGCGCCTGGCGCGTGAAGAGTTGCGCCATTTCGAGCAGGTGATAGCGCTAATGACCAAGCGCGGGGTGACGTACCGTGGGTTATCTGCCAGCCATTACGCGCAGCGCTTGCGTCAGCATGTGCGGACCGTGGAGCCAGGGCGGCTGGTTGATACCCTTATTGTTGGCGCCTTTATTGAGGCACGTTCCTGTGAGCGTTTTGCCAAGCTGGCCCCGCATCTGGACGAGGAGCTTGGCGATTTCTATCGGTCGCTACTGAAGTCCGAAGCGCGGCATTATCAGGACTATCTGAAGCTGGCGCATAGCTACGCCGCTGGCCCTATCGATGACCGAATTGCGCTCTTTTCCGAGCAGGAGGCGCAGGCGGTGCTGGCCGATGACCAGGAGTTTCGTTTTCACAGTGGTGTGGCGGCCTGATAGGCTGCAACATTATCGCGATCATGCCGCCTATGGCATGGCTGCTTTCTCTTAATTGCGGGAGTGATTTAATGCATCAGCGCCACGCCAGAAACCGCCGCTTTACCCCTATTGCTTGCATGATACGCACAGCGTTTGCCGCTGGGGCACTGTTGGGTGCTGCTGGCAGCATGGCCGCGGAGAATGTCTGTGAACGTGTTGTCGTGACCGGCAATCCAGACTATCCGCCGATTATCTGGGCGCCGGAGCAGGGCGAGCAGGCGTTAACCGGCGTGGCGGTGGAGATGCTGCAGTCGGCGCTGGCGGCGAGCGACATCAAGGTGGAAGTGCTGAATATGGGGACGCGTGCCAAGGCGCTGGCGGCGGTGGAAAGCGGTCAGGTTGATATTATGGCAGGGCTGTTCATGTCGCGTGAACGCTTAGCGAGTATGGACTATGTCTACCCCGCGATCATGGATGTGCCTAGCGTCTTCTTTGTTCGTCGTGGTGCCGCTTTTGCTTACACCGGCTGGCAGGATTTGCGCGGCAAGCGCGGTGCTGCGCAGGAAGGCAGTCGCTTTGGTCTGTCGTTTGATACCTATGCCAAGGACAACCTTGCGCTGGAACGGGAGGCAACGGGCGAAGCTGCGTTGCGTAAGCTGTTGGCGGGTAAGCTCGACTACGTTGTGCTGGAGCGCTACCAGGGGCTGGCGCTGGCTCAGCAAATGGGCGTGGATGAGCAATTGGATACGCTGGAGGGTTCTTTTATCAATGCGCCTCTGTACTTCGGCATATCGCATAACTCGGTCTGTAACTCGCCGGATCTGCGTGCAGCGCTGGCATTGGGTATGCAGGAGCAGGCTCAGCGTAATGAAGGTCGTCGCTTGCTCGATAAGTATCGTGGCATCTGGGCTGCGCCCTTCATGCCTGCGGTCGAACCGGCAGCTGAAATTCCGCTGGAAGAGTAACAAAAAGCCTTACAGTCTGTTTGCTGCTAATCTGTACTGGTCATCTGTGTTGTATCTGTCACTGTTGCGGTGCTGCCTGGGTCGTTAAGCTGCAACGTTGTCCATATATTCAACGTGGGCGTTTATGCCGGGAGGGCAAACGCAATGACCAGTCTGCTGTACCAGAAAATCGCCAGCCAGTTGGCTGAAGACATCCAAAGCGGCGTATATCAGCCGGGTGAGCGGGTGCCTTCGGTGCGAAAGCTTAGTACACAGAAAGGGGTGAGCCATGCGACCGTGCTGCAAGCTTACGCCACGCTGGAAGATCAGGGGCTGATTCATGCTCGACCACAGTCCGGCTATTACGTACACCAAACTCCCGCACTGACCGCACCCACGCCGGCTATTGCGCGGGTGGAAGCACCCTACGCAGTAACGCGCAGCAGTATCATCACCGAGATTCTGCTCCAGGCGCGTCGAGACGGCGTTATTCCTTTGGGCGCTGCGGTGCCATCCAGTGAGTTCTTACCGCTGCGCGCCTTGCATCAGCAAATGAGCAAGGTGACCCGTTTCCATGCCCAGAAAGCCTTCAGCTATACCTTTAGCCCCGGTTACGAGCCGCTGCGCCGTCAGGTTGCCATCCGCATGCGCGATGCCGGGGCGGTTATTGATCCCGCTAACGTCGTCATTACCAACGGGTGCGTTGAGGCATTGCAGCTGTCATTACGCGCAGTCACCAAGCCGGGTGATCTGATTGCGACGGAATCGCCCAGTTATTATGGGCTGGTTCAGCTGTGTGAGCTGCTGGACCTCAAGGTGGTAGAAATTCCATCTGATCCGGACACCGGCTTGAGCCTGGAAACGCTGCAGTCCGCGCTCGATCAGTGGCCAATCAAGGCGCTGGTATTGACCTCCAGGGCGGGCAACCCGATGGGAGCAACCATGCCTGAGCACCGGCAGCGCAAGCTGGTTGCGATGATGGCGCGGCGTAATTTGCCGGTCATTGAAGACGATATTTATGGTGAGTTGATGTTTGATCACGGCCAGTCAAAGGCGCTCAAAGCCTTTGATTGCTCGGATACGGTGATCTATTGCTCGAGCTTTTCAAAAACCATTTCGCCTGGCTTGCGCGCTGGCTGGTTGATCACCAAGCGCTACCAGGAGCAGATCGAGAAGCTGCAGACCTTCACCACATTGTCAGCCTGCAGCGTGAGTCAAATGGCGGTCGCGGCTTACCTGGAGAACGGGGGGTATGATCGGCATCTTC
Organism: Pseudomonas sp. 5Ae-yellow; assembly: GCF_014077575.1. Lineage (NCBI taxonomy): Bacteria > Pseudomonadati > Pseudomonadota > Gammaproteobacteria > Pseudomonadales > Pseudomonadaceae > Pseudomonas > Pseudomonas sp. 5Ae-yellow. The sequence goes on from NZ_JACGWE010000033.1 coordinate 16,113, forward strand.
GCCACATCCGTCAGGAGTACTGCAAGAACCTGAGCCTGTTTCAACTGGCAGTGCAGCAGTTCTTCCCGGAGGGTACCCAGATTACGCGGCCCAAGGGCGGGTTTATTCTCTGGATCAGTCTGCCGGGCGGGGTTGATACGCTGACGCTATTCAATCGTGCCTTGCAGCACAATATCAGTATCTGTCCGGGGGTCGTATTCAGTAATTCGGATCAGTTCAATCATTGCTTGCGCTTGAATTGCGGCATTCCCTGGAACCGGGCGGCAGAGCAGGCGGTAATGACCTTGGGCGTGTTAGCCAAGCAGTTGCTGCAGGAGCTAGAGCCAGTTGAGCGGGGCGTTGAGCTGGAAGGTATAAGAAAGGTATCGTGATTTATATCAGGTGCTTATGAGGCTTATTTAAAGTAATTAAATAAAAAAGGCAGCCGGTAAAAGGCTGCCTTTTTCGTTATCCCTCAATGCTTTAATGCTGCGCTGCAGCTGCCTCGCGTGCCTTGAGGTATTGGCGCTTCAGTTGCTGTGACAGCTCAATGATCTGTTCGCGCATCCAGCGGTTGGCTGGGTCCTGATCCGTGCTCTCGTGCCAGAACAAGTGGGTTTCAATCGCTGGCACGTCGTCAATCGGCAAGACAGTCCAGTGCAGATCGTGGCGTTCGGCAAAGCGCTCGTGCACGGTCAGCACCATATCAGTCGATTCCAGTACTGGTGGCGCCATCTGGTAATGCTGCGAGCGCATGACTACGCGGCGCTGAATGCCCATTTTGCCAAGAGCCAGATCAACGTGACCCAGGCCATTGCGACGACTGGAGATATGGATATGTGACTGCGCCAGATAATCATCAAGCGTGATCTTGTCCTTCTTCGCCAGCGGGTGCCCCTTGCGCATAACGCAGACGTGGCGATCTTCAAACAGCTTGACGTGGCGCACCTGGGTATCGGTGTTGAGTGGTGCGTCAATGGCAAAGTCCAGGCGCCCGGCAGCCAACTCCTTGGTTGTTTCCCTGCGCTTGATCAGGAAGCTGTCTATATTGATATTGGGTGCCATGCGGCGAATACGGCCAGCCAAGTGCGGCAGAATGACGGCTTCAGTGAGGTCGGTCATGCTGATGCGATAGGTTTTGGTGGCCTGTTCAGGCACGAAGCTTCGGCTTTCTTGCACCGATACACGCAGCAACTGCAGCGCACTGCGAACCTGGGTGATGATGTTCTGCGCCATTGGCGTCGGCACCATACCCTGCGCGGTGCGAACAAACAGCGGGTCATTAAAGGTTTCACGTAGACGAGCCAGTGCGTTACTGACTGCCGGCTGGGTGATGCCGACAATTTGCCCGGCGCGGGTGAGGTTGGCTTCTGTATAGATTGCGTCAAACACAATGAACAGATTCAGGTCGACCTTACTGAGGTTCATCGCAACTTCCTTACTAAGATGGCTCAAGACGATACAAACAGGTCTGCGGACGAGTGAAGTATATATTGCTTATGAATGTTAATACACGACAAAAATAGGTTAGATAAATCGAGCTATGTCATCTAGCATTTTCATCGTCGATACCCAACAAGCAAAGGCAACCAATATGGATTTCGGATATTCCCCCAAGGTTAAAGATCTGCGCGAGCGTGTAGACGCTTTCATGCAGGAGCATGTTTTTCCGGCTGAGGCCATCTTTCACGAGCAGGTTGCCGAGGGCGATCGCTGGCAGCCTACCGCCATCGTGGAAGAACTGAAAGTCAAGGCGCGGGCCGCGGGCTTGTGGAACCTGTTCCTGCCCGAATCCGAGCTGGGTGCTGGTTTGACCAACCTCGAGTATGCGCCACTGGCTGAGCTGATGGGCCGGTCCGGTCTGGCGTCTGAGGCATTCAACTGCAGCGCGCCTGATACCGGTAATATGGAAACCATCGTTCGCTACGGTAACGAAGAGCAGAAAGAGCGCTGGGTCAAGCCGCTGCTGGCGGGTGAGATTCGCTCCTGCTTCGGTATGACCGAGCCAGGTGTTGCTTCTTCCGATGCAACCAATATGCAGGCCAATGCTCGTCGTGAAGGTGATGAGTGGGTGATCAATGGTCGCAAGTGGTGGACCTCCGGTGCCTGTGACCCACGTTGCAAGGTCATGATCTTTATGGGTCTGACTAATCCCGATGCGCCACGCCACCAACAGCACTCGATGATTCTGGTGCCAATGGATGCGCCCGGTTTGAAAGTTATTCGTCCGTTGCCGGTATTTGGTTACGACGATGCGCCGCACGGCCACGCTGAAGTGCTGCTGGAAAACGTACGCGTTCCTTATGAAAACGTATTGCTGGGTGAAGGTCGCGGTTTTGAAATCGCTCAGGGTCGTCTTGGGCCAGGTCGTATTCACCACTGCATGCGCTCTATCGGTGCTGCAGAACGTGCACTGGAACTGATGTGCCGTCGCTCGGTTGAGCGTGAAGCCTTCGGTAAGCGCTTGGCACAGTTGGGCGGCAATATCGATCTGATCGCCGAATCACGTATCGAGATCAACCAAGCTCGCCTGTTGACCCTGAACGCGGCTTACATGATGGATACCGCAGGTAACAAGGTTGCCAAGAGCGAAATCGCTCAGATCAAGGTTGTAGCGCCTAACGTGGCTCTGCGCGTGATCGATCGTGCGATTCAGATGCACGGTGGTGCGGGTGTATCGGAAGATACGCCGCTGGCGCACATGTACGCCATGCAGCGCACGCTGCGCTTGGCTGACGGCCCGGATGAGGTTCACCGTGCCGCCATCGGCAAGCATGAGCTGGGCAAGTACATGTCCCGTTAAGCAGTCTGCGATAACAAAAACCCGCTCCTAGTGAGCGGGTTTTTTGTGTCTACGAGTAAGTTAAATCTGGTTGGATACGATACCCGAAAAGCAGACGCAGCAACGCTCACCCGAAATAACAATCCGGATGAAGCGGCGGGTTTAACGTTGCTGTAGCCGAGCGGAGGAGGGTGCGCGGCCGGGCTGACTGATTAGCGGGCGCGGTAGGTGATGCGACCTTTAGTCAGGTCGTAGGGCGTCAGTTCAACGCGAACCTTGTCACCTGTTAGGATGCGGATGTAGTTTTTGCGCATCTTGCCTGAAATGTGGGCAGTCACGACGTGGCCGTTTTCCAGTTCAACTCGGAACATGGTGTTCGGCAGGGTGTCGATGATGGTGCCTTCCATTTCAATACTGTCTTCTTTCGCCATTAAGCAATGACCTCTTGGGTTTGTTCACAGGCGGGCGTTTAAATATTAATACCCGCAAAAAAGGTGAGCAATTGTGCCTGAAAAACTGCCAAAGCGCCAAGTTTGACGGACTTTTTTTAATAGGGGGTGTGCTTCAGGTGCGGCGCAAGGCAATTAAGTCAGGCGTACCCAGCGTTGGTTGACCAGCATTTCGATGGGGCGGTACTCGGTCTTGTAATTCATCTTGCGGCAATCCTTGATCCAATAACCCAGATAAACCGAATCCATTTCCAGGTCGCGGGTGTGCTGGATTTGCCAGAGAATCGCGAAGCGTCCCAGGCTGCGCTTGTGTTCCTGTGGATCAAAAAAGGTATAGACAGCCGAAATGCCGTTGACCATCTGGTCGGTAACAGCCACTGCCAACAGCTTGTTATCCGCATCGCGAAAGGTGAAAAAACGACAGAAATTCCAGTCCTTGACCAGAAATGATTGGAACTGATCGCGGCTGGGCGGGTACATATCGCCGTCAGCGTGCCGTGCACAGATGTAGCGTTGATAGAGATCGTAGATCTCGTCGCTGGGTTCCGGGCTGGCTTCCGTTACGTGCAGGTCGCGATTTTTCTTCAGGATACGTTTCTGCTGCGAGTTGGGCTCGAATTCAGCAACGGGTATGCGCGCCGGTATGCAGGCGTTACAGGCGCGGCAATGCGGGCGGTAGAGATGGTCACCACTGCGGCGAAAGCCCATTTCTGAAAGCTCGCTGTAGGTTTCGACATCCAGCGGCTGCTGTGGATCAAGAAACAGGGTGGTGGCCTGCTCGCGCGGCAGGTAGCTGCAGGGGTGGGGGTGTGTCGCGTAAAACTTGAGTTGAGACAAGTCGGTCATGGTCTGGCTCCCGGCGGCTTGTGATTCAGTATAGGGCCGCCGAGCAGAGCCATCAAAGACTGATTGTGTTTACTCTGGGCTGAGCGGCCGCCAGTTGGATGGCGCCTGCTGCGGGCATAGCGTTGCTAGCTGCTGCAGAAAACCTGCCCGGGGTAGACTGCGAGCGCCCAAGCTGAACAGGTGGTCGGTGGGCATCTGGCAGTCAATCAGCATAAAGCCGCATGCTGATAAATGCTGCGCCAGGCTGATGAAGGCCAATTTAGATGCGTTGGTGCGGAAGCTGAACATCGACTCGCCAAAAAAGGCGCGGCCCAGTGCCAGGCCATAGAGGCCACCAACCAGTTCGCCGTTGTCCCACACTTCCACCGAGTGCGCGTGGCCCAGTGTGTGCAGTTTTGTATAGGCACTCTGCATGGCTGGCGTGATCCAGGTGTCATCGGTGTCCCGCCTGGGCGCAGCGCAGGCGGCCATCACGGCAGGGAAGTCCTGATCCATGGTGACCTTGAAGGGGGTTTGGCGCATGAACTTGCGCATGCTGCGTGAGATGTGCAGTTCGGCGGGGGCTAACACGGTACGTGGATCGGGGCACCACCAGAGAATGGGCTGTCCAGTCGCGTACCAGGGGAATATGCCGTTTCGGTAGGCCGAGAGTAGTCGCTCTGGTGACAGGTCACCGCCGGCGGCCAGCAAGCCATTGGGTGACTGCATCGCGCGACGCGCCGGCGGGAAGTCTGTGCTGTGTGCATCCAGCCAGGTCAGTTGACTCATGGGCTCCTCAGGTGCGTTTCATCGTTCAAATGGTTTATCAAAATAGCCTTATAAGTTATTGTCCTTCATACAGAAAGACAACCTGCCAGCGGGAACCAGTCGACCTATAAATGGTCAGGGTTAACGCTATTGTGCACTGTGATTGTGAAAAGCACTGGCAGAGGTCGTACAATAATCGCCTTAATCACGATGGAAGCTTCCGTTTTGAAGGATACAGCAGCCCAGAAGAACCCGATTGCGTGGCGAGAGCAACTCTCACTGCGATTGCGCGAAGGCGCCCTGTTGGCAATGATAGCGCTGTGCCTGTACTTGTGCATGGCGCTCTTTACTTACAGTTCCGCTGATCCCGGCTGGACCCGCAGCGCTGGGCCGGTAACGGTGCAGAATGCGGGCGGGCGGATGGGTGCCTGGATTGCCGATGTTTTATTGCTGACCCTGGGCTACCTAGCTTTTTTGTTTCCGCTGATTGTCGGCGTCAAGGTCTGGCAGATGTTTCAACGTCGCCACCTGCCTTTCGTTTGGAATGGCTGGCTGTTTTCCTGGCGTCTGATTGGCTTTGTATTGACCCTGCTGGCAGGCACGGCATTGGCTGCGCTGCATGGTACGGCGCCCGAGCACTTCCCTGAAGGCGCGGGTGCAGGCGGTGTACTAGGGCAGCTGTTGAGCGACTTGGCGCGCCCGGTACTCAACATGCAGGGTAGTACCTTGCTGTTTCTGACGTTGTTCTTGTTCGGTATTACCGTTTTCACCAATCTGTCCTGGTTCCGGGTGATGGATCTGACGGGGCGCATTACCCTTGATTTGTTCGACCTGGTTAAACGTGCCTGGGTCCGCTGGCGTTCACGTCGCGCCGACGATCGCCTGCGTGACGACACTGCTGCACCAAGGCCGGTGAAGGCCTCGTCGGCACGCCAGGAGCCTGCCTTCAGTGCGGAGGAGCAGCGCAAGGCAGATGCCTCACGCGCTCAGCGTCAGGAGGCTCAAGCCAAATACACCGCAGCGCGGGAAAGCCGCGTGCCGCCGGAAATTGTTCCGCTGGATACCAAGCCAGCCGAGCCGAGTGTGCGTCTGCAGAAAGAAAAACAGTCCAAGCTCTTTACCGACAGTGTGGAGCCGGGCTCGTTGCCGCCGATTTCACTGTTGGACCCTGCGAGTAAAAGGACCAAGGGCTTTTCAGCTGAGTCGCTGGAAGGCATGTCGCGCCTGCTGGAAATCAAGTTGAAAGATTTCGGCGTTGATGCCGAAGTCGAGAAGGTGCAGCCAGGTCCAGTTATTACGCGTTTTGAAATTCAGCCAGCACCGGGCGTCAAGGTCAGCAAGATCTCCAATCTGGCCAAGGATCTGGCGCGCTCACTGGCGGTGATCAGTGTGCGGGTAGTGGAAGTGATTCCGGGCAAAACCACCGTGGGTATCGAGATACCCAACGAGGATCGCGAGATCGTTCGCTTGTCTGAGGTGCTGGAAACGCGGGAGTTTGATGACGCGCAATCTCCGGTCACCCTGGCTTTGGGGCATGACATTGGTGGCCATCCGGTGATGGCCGACCTGGCCAAGATGCCGCATCTGCTGGTAGCCGGTACCACTGGCTCCGGTAAGTCGGTCGGCGTTAACGCTATGCTGCTCAGTATTCTGTTCAAGTCTACGCCGGAAGAAGTACGACTGATCATGGTCGATCCGAAGATGCTGGAGCTGTCTATTTACGAGGGCATTCCGCACCTGTTGGCGCCCGTGGTCACCGACATGAAAGAAGCCGCCAACGCGTTGCGCTGGTGTGTGGCCGAGATGGAGCGGCGCTACAAAATGATGGCGGCGCTGGGTGTGCGTAACCTCGCAGGCTATAACCGCAAGGTGAAGGATGCCGAGAAGGCGGGTGCACCGCTGCGCGATCCATTGTATCGCCGTGAGAGCATGGAAGATGAGGCTCCGGAACTTGAAGCTCTGCCAGTGATCGTAGTGGTAATCGACGAATTCGCCGACATGATGATGATTGTTGGTAAAAAGGTCGAAGAACTGATTGCCCGTATTGCACAGAAGGCACGTGCGGCGGGCATTCATTTGATTCTGGCAACGCAGCGTCCTTCAGTGGACGTCATCACCGGTTTGATCAAGGCTAATATCCCGACCCGTATGGCGTTTCAGGTATCCAGTAAAATCGACTCGCGCACCATTCTTGATCAGGGTGGCGCTGAGCAGCTGCTGGGCCATGGTGACATGCTGTATATGCCGCCGGGGACCAGTTTGCCGGTTCGTGTGCATGGCGCCTTTGTCTCGGATGATGAGGTGCATCGCCTGGTTGAAGAATGGAAGAAGCGCGGTGCGCCAAACTACATTCAGGACATTCTTGATGGTGCCGATGATGGCGCTGGCAGTGGCGGCTATGAAGGCAGTGCAGATAGCGGTGATACCGAGGAAGATGCGCTTTATGACGAGGCTGTACGCTACGTAACTGAAAGTCGTCGGGCCTCGATCTCTTCGGTACAGCGCAAGCTGAAGATCGGTTACAACCGCGCCGCCCGTATGATTGAAGCCATGGAAATGGCGGGCGTCGTGACCTCAATGAGTACCAACGGCTCGCGTGAGGTGATTGCACCTCCGCCGGTCCGTGATTAACGGAGATTGTATCCACTATGTTGAAATCCTTGCTGCGCGGCCCTGTTTTGCTGCTGTGCGCCTGTGTGCTGGCTATGCCAACAATGGCCGCCGATACTGATCAGGAAAGCGCAGCCAAACGCTTGAATGAGCTGTTGTCCGCCGCCAACACCATGTCTGCTACCTTCTCGCAGATGACGCTCAGCTCCAATGGTTCAAGCCTGCAGGAAACCACCGGTCAGGTGACGCTGCAGCGTCCAGGCATGTTCCGCTGGCATACCGATGCGCCCTTGGAGCAAGTGCTGGTCTCCAACGGGAAAAAGATCTGGTTGTACGATCCGGATCTGGAGCAGGTCACCATCCAGGCGCTGGATCAGCGCCTGACGCATACGCCCGCGTTATTGTTGTCTGGCGACGTCAGCACCTTATCCGAGAATTTTAGTATCAGCTGGCAGGAGGGCAGCACGGTCGATGATTTTGTGCTCTCGCCAAAAGCCAGTGACACTATGTTTGAGACGCTGCGTCTGTCGTTTCGCGACGGCGTCATCAACGATATGCAGCTGAATGATCCTATCGGTCAGCGCACCAATATTCTGTTTCAGGGTGTCAAGCTGAACGAGCCGGTGGATGCAGGCCAGTTCAATTTCACTATCCCGGAAGGGGTTGACGTCATCAGTGAGTAACGGCGGCCTGTTCGCTGCTCCCGCGCCACAGCAACCCCTGGCTGCGCGCATGCGGCCCAAGAATCTGGATGAATACTCCGGCCAGGCTCACATACTGGGCGCTGGCAGACCGTTGCGGGTGGCGTTGGAGCAGGGCGCGTTGCACTCGATGATTTTCTGGGGCCCGCCGGGCGTCGGTAAAACCACACTGGCCCGCTTGATTGCTAACCTGGCCGACGCGCATTTTGAAACTCTCTCGGCGGTGCTGGCTGGGGTTAAAGACATCCGCAACGCGGTTGACCTGGCGCGTCAGCAGTTTAGCCTTAATGGTCGCCAGACCATTTTGTTTGTCGATGAAGTCCATCGTTTTAATAAAGCGCAGCAGGATGCCTTTTTGCCCTATGTGGAAGATGGCACGCTGCTTTTTATTGGCGCTACCACGGAAAACCCCTCGTTCGAGCTGAATAATGCATTGCTCTCGCGCGCTCGGGTATATGTGCTCAAGTCACTGGATAATGAGGCGCTGGATGGCTTGCTGGATCGCGCGCTCAGCGATGTTGAGCGAGGTCTGGGGCAGCACCAGTTGAGCCTTGAGCCGCAGGCCAGGCGCATTTTGCTCGATGCTGCTGACGGCGACGCAAGGCGCCTGCTTAACCTGCTGGAAATTGCTGCTGATCTGGCAGAGGCGGGCAGCACTATCGAAGCCGAGCTGGTCAGCGATTTATTGAACGATAGTCGTCGCCGTTTCGATAAAGGCGGTGAAGCGTTTTACGATCAGATATCGGCGCTGCACAAATCGGTGCGTGGCTCTAATCCGGATGCCTCTTTGTACTGGTTTGCACGCATGATTGATGGCGGTTGCGATCCTTTGTATATCGCGCGCCGGGTGGTACGCATGGCCAGTGAAGATATTGGTAATGCCGATCCGCGTGCGCTTACGCTGGCTCTCAATGCCTGGGATGTGCAGGAACGCCTGGGTAGTCCCGAGGGTGAGTTGGCGGTAGCGCAGGCCATCAGCTATCTCGCCTGTGCGCCGAAAAGCAACGCTGTGTACAATGCCTACAATGCGGCTATGCGAGACGTGGCCAGTCAACCTTCGCACGATGTGCCATTGCATTTGCGCAATGCGCCCACCAAGTTGATGAAGGAGCTGGGCTATAGCGAAGGTTATCGCTATGCGCACACTGAACCTGAAGCCTATGCAGCGGGTGAAGATTACTTCCCTGAGGCGCTGGAACCGCGAGCATACTATCAGCCGGTACCGCGCGGCCTGGAATTAAAAATCGGCCAGAAAATGAAGCACTTGCAGCAGCTTGATGAGGCGAGTGTTAAGAAGCGAAGGAAGCCGGTGGATGATTAAAGTAATGTTGGCGGTAGCCTTTGGCGGCGCGCTGGGTGCGTTGAGTCGCTTTGGCGTGGCGCAGTGGTCCATGCAACATTGGCCCAAAGCCTTTCCGCTACCTACGTTGATCGTAAACCTGCTGGGTTGCCTGTTGATCGGTATGCTGTACGGGCTGTGGTTGCAGCGTCCGGAATTATCTCCGCTGCTACGACAAACCCTCATGGTCGGTTTTTTGGGTGCTTTTACCACCTTTTCAACCTTCTCGCTGGACACCCTGAGGCTGTTGGAAAACGGCGAAGGGCTGCTGGCTATAACCTATATTTTGCTCAGCGTGTGCATTGGTCTGCTTGCCACCTGGGCCGGTCTGTCGCTGACGCGCTGAGCGTGCAGCACAGACTGCTAACTAACTGACTACTGTTGAAGATGATTATTCATGCTTGATTCAAAACTGGTTCGTACCCAATCCGAGCAGGTTGCCGAACGTCTGGCAACCCGTGGCTATACCCTTGATCTGCAGCAGCTGGAGGCTCTGGAGTCGCGTCGCAAAGAAGTACAGACGCGCACTGAGACCCTGCAGGCTGAACGCAACAGTCGCTCCAAGTCGATTGGCCAGGCCAAGGCACGTGGCGAAGATATTCAGCCACTACTGGCCGATGTTGACCGTATGGGCACTGAGCTGAGTGAAGCTAAGCAGCAACTCGACAGTATTCAGGTTGAACTCGATGCGCTGATGATGGGCATACCCAATTTGCCAGCAGAAGACGTGCCGGTTGGCGCAAGTGAAGATGACAATGTTGAGGTCCGCCGTTGGGGCACCCCGCGCGAGTTCGACTTTGACGTGCAGGATCACGTTGCTCTGGGCGAGCAGCACGGTTACCTCGATTTCGAGACCGCGGCGAAACTCTCAGGCGCGCGTTTTGCCATTATGCGTGGGCCGATCGCCCGGCTGCACCGTGCGCTGGCGCAGTTCATGCTCGACTTGCACATCAACGAGCACGGCTATGAAGAGGTGTATACACCGTATCTGGTCCATGCTGATGCGCTGCAGGGTACGGGTCAGTTGCCCAAGTTCGAAGAGGACTTGTTCAAGATCGTGCGTGATGGAGACCAGCGCGACCTTTACCTGATACCGACTGCCGAGGTATCGCTGACCAATATCATCAGCCAGAGCATCATTGCGGCGGATCAACTGCCCATCAAATTTACCGCACACACTCCTTGTTTCCGCAGCGAAGCAGGCGCTGCGGGACGTGATACCCGCGGCATGATTCGTCAGCATCAGTTCGACAAGGTTGAGATGGTTCAGGTGGTTCGCCCCGACGATTCCGATGCCGCCCTGGAGGCCTTGACTGGTCACGCCGAGGACGTGCTTCAGCGGCTGGAACTGCCTTATCGAACGTTGGCGCTCTGCACCGGTGATATGGGCTTTAGTGCGGTTAAAACCTACGACCTGGAGGTCTGGGTGCCGAGCCAGGGCAAGTACCGCGAAATATCGTCCTGCTCCAACTGTGGGGACTTCCAGGCGCGTCGCATGCAGGCGCGCTGGCGTAACCCGGAAACCGGCAAACCCGAGCTGGTACATACGCTCAATGGCTCAGGCCTGGCTGTCGGCCGTACGCTGGTCGCTATCCTGGAGAACTACCAGCAGGCGGACGGCAGTATTGATATTCCGGTCGCGCTGCGCGGCTACATGGGCGGTATCGAGCGCATCGCCTGATAGTACTTTCTGTCCGGGCGCTGCTCAGATGCGCCCGGTTATCAGCTGCGTAACTGCGCTTGCTTTCTGCCTATGAGGTTGCTGTATGGAATATTTGCCCCTGTTTCACAACCTGCGTGAACGTCAGGTGCTGGTTGTTGGCGGCGGTGAAATAGCGCTGCGCAAGTCACGCCTGCTGTCAGAAGCCGGCGCGCGGCTAAAGCTGGTGGCACCAGAGATAGAGTCAGAGTTGCAAGCGCTGGTGGAGCAGGGCGGCGGCAGCTGCGAGTTGCGCGGCTACCATGCTGATGACGTGAATGAGGCTGTACTGGTCATTGCTGCGACCGATGACGAGGCGCTTAACGCCCAGGTTTCAGCCGATGCCCAGGCGCGCAATATTCCGATCAATGCGGTGGATGCTCCTCACCTCTGTACGGTTATTTTTCCGGCTATTGTCGATCGCTCCCCCTTGGTAATCGCTATCTCCAGCGGTAGCCACGCCCCTGTGCTGGCCCGGTTAACGCGGGCGCGCATTGAAACCCTGTTTCCCAGTGCCTATGGTCGGCTGGCACAGTTGGCCCAACGCTTTCGTCAACAGGTTAAAAGTACCTTCCCGTCGATCAATCAACGCCGGGTGTTCTGGGAGAATATCTTTCAGGGTGACGTCGCGGAAAGCGTGTTCTCGGGGCGCGACGAAGAAGCCGCTCAGCTATTGCAGCAGCGGCTGGCTGACCAAAGCGGCAAGCGTTATCAGGGTGAGGTTTACCTGGTTGGCGCAGGCCCTGGTGATCCAGACCTGCTGACCTTTCGTGCTCTGCGCCTGATGCAGCAGGCTGACGTGGTGTTGCACGACCGTTTGGTGGCGCCAGCGATTATCGACCTGTGCCGCCGCGATGCGGATCGTATCTATGTCGGCAAGGCGCGAGCGAATCATGCCGTGCCGCAGGAAGAAATCAACAAGCTACTGGTGCGTCTGGCCAAGGAAGGTAAGCGCGTGCTGCGCTTGAAGGGCGGTGACCCCTTTATTTTTGGTCGTGGTGGTGAAGAAATTGAAGAGCTGGCGGCCCACGGCATACCCTTTCAGGTGGTACCCGGTATCACGGCTGCCAACGGCTGTTCAGCGTACGCCGGTATCCCGCTAACCCACCGGGACTATGCGCAGTCGGTACGCTTTGTTACCGGGCATTTGAAAGACGGCTCAAGCAATCTGGCCTGGGCAGACCTGGTTACCCCAGGGCAGACGCTGGTGTTCTACATGGGGTTGGTTGGCTTGCCGGACATCTGCAAAGGCCTGATAGAACACGGCCGTGCCGCGACAACGCCGGTGGCCCTGGTCCAACAAGGCACAACCAGTAATCAGAAGGTGCTGATAGGAACGCTGGCAAGCATGCCTGAGCTGGTCGCCAGTACGCCAATCAAGCCGCCGACCCTGGTTATCGTCGGTGAAGTAGTTAACCTGCATGACAAGCTAAAGTGGTTTGCGCCGGAGGCCGAGGTGGTGGCACAGGGCGTACTCTGAGCGGGATAGGGCTAAACGGCCAAATCCCGGACGCGGTGCAAACCAGGCTGGTACTGAAAGCACAAATCAGGCAACGTTTGTCGTCTGTGTAAACGCTGACGAGATAAAAATAATATGGCTTCAATTGCGCCTGAGACCACATCTACCGAACTGCCTGCAGAGCTGACACAGGCGGTAGAAGGTTTTTTTAACCGGATCCCTTTCAATCGTTTGCTGGGTATCGAGATCGATACGCTGCGCAGCGACTGCGTCGCCATGAGCCTGGCGATGCGACCTGAACTGATTGGTAACTTTACCCAGGGCATATTGCACGGCGGCGCCATCTCGTCGTTACTTGACGTCTGCGGCGGCGCCATGGCGTTGATCGGTGCATTCGAGAGACATGCGCACCTCAGCGTGCAGGAGCGCATGATCCGTCTGGCCAAGCTGGGGACTATCGATCTGCGGGTGGATTATCTGCGCCCGGGACGTGGTGAGCACTTTGTTTGTACTTCAGTGCTGCTGCGTTCTGGCAACAAGGTGGGAGTGGTGCGCTCAGAGCTGCATGCCAACGACGGCACCCTGATTGCCGTCGGTACCGGTACCTATTTCTGCGGTTGATTCAAACCGCTTTGCCGGTTACCGATGCGCGCTCGGATAGTTCGATCCAGGTGCCGTCGGGATCGCGAATAAAGGCGATGCGTGCAGTGCTGCCCAAGGTTACCGGCTCGCGGCCCGAGGTGGCTCCGGCCGCCAGGGCATTGGCGTAGGTCGCGTCGCAATCAAATACCTGCAGGGTGATGTAACGCAGCCCGATGGCCGCCAACGGCGCTTCAAGGTCAGCGCTTGTGGCGCCTGCCTTGAGCAGCAGCCGAGTATCGCCGCAGGCTAGCAGCCCCGGCTGCTCTGTTTGTAGGCCCAGCACCTGAGAATAGAACTGCTCGCTGCGGGCGACATCCTGCACCTTCAGCTGCACCGCTAGACCACGGATGCCACGATAGCCGGGCGGCACCAGGCGAACCTGGTTGCCATCGGGATCATTTAGCAGTTGCGGTGCTGTAACCTTGGTACTCGCTATCAACAGCTCGTCGATCGGGCTTTGCAATGCTGTGGGCAATGGGTCGCGGGTATCATTCAGTTTGAGCACCGCGCCGTCGGCGTTGTGGCGATGTTGCAGTACGCCACCACCCAGCTTGAGGCTGTGATCGAAAGCGAGCCCCACCCGTTGCTGCCAGAACTGCAGCTGCGCCTCTGACTGGTTGCTGAATACGCCGACGTCGTAAAAGGGTTTGGCCAGTTGCATGTGAGGCTCCGCTAGCAGGAAAACCACACCTTAACCGGTGAGGCACTCCGCTGACAGTGCCAGCCGAACGCGGAATGATGGGTTATTGCGGTGACTGATCAGGTGTTGCGCGAACCGCAATCCAGGCCGTTTCGGCGAGCAACTCGCGGTAATCCGCCAGGTGTTTGTTGAGGCGCCCAGCCAGCCAGTTCCGGGCCATGTCATGCGCGGGGCCGACGATAATGGAGGCGAAGCATTCAGGCGGCAGGTCGCGAAAACAGCCCTCATCGATGAATGTGTTAAGACGCGCCTGCAGGTGGACGTAATGCTCGCGATTACTGTTTTTTAACTGCTCACCCATTTCACCCGCCTCGATGCGCCCTCGGCTGTGCAGGATGAAACGCGCCCAGTCAGGGTTTTCGACGACCCAGTCAATGTAACTGGTGACCAGAGCGCCGATGCACGCCGCTGCGTCTGCGGCGGCCACGAGGTTGCCATCCAAGCGTTCGGCATAACGGCGTAGCCCCTCGAGATAGAGGGATGCCAGAATCCGTTCCTTGTTGCCAAAGTGGTGGTACAGGCTGCCGATACTGGCACCTGATCGCTCGCGGATCATTTCGATGGTCGTGGCGTCGGCTCCCACGTCGGTGATACAGGCGAGGGCGGCGGTAAGAATGCTGTCTTTACGGCTTTGTTTGGTCATGCTGGCTCGAATTAGAATAATGTTCTAGAAAATAATTCTAGTCTGGATATACTAACGGGGTGATCACAGTTACAGCAAATCAGTTTAACGAGGAATCACCTATGAGTCAGATGTTGCAGATGTACACGCAGGCAGGTCCCGAGCAGTTCAGTAAGTTGATTGGTCAGACTGCACCATATTTCGCCAGTATCGCACCGCGCTTTATCGAATTACGTCCAGGTTACGCTGAAGTGACCTTTGCCAAGCGCCGAGAGGTGTTGAACCACTTGGGCACAGTGCATGCTATTGCGTTGTGCAATGCGGCTGAGTTAGCGGCTGGCACCATGACCGATGTTTCCATTGCTGAGGGTTGCCGCTGGATTCCCAAGGGCATGACCGTCGAATATCTGGCTAAGGCCGAAGATGATGTGGTGGCCATTGCTGACGGCAGTGAAATTGATTGGCAGAATACCGGCGACATTGTTGTGCCGGTCACTGCCTATGTTGGCGAGAAGGCGGTATTTCGAGCCGCGATAACCATGTACGTCAGTCGCTCTTGAGCCGGGGGTTACCAGAGTGTTCAGCTCTGGTAACGTCTTACCCATACTCGCACCAACAGACCTAAAATGACCAGAATGATCAGAGCGATGGCTAACATTGCACTGCGGTACTGGGCGATAAAGTTATACCGACCATTGGCCTTCAGCTGCTCCCACGCCTGGTAGTCATCGGGTACCTCAATCACGTTGTAGCGTGCGACGTAATCCTCATAGGCGGCATACAGCTGAGCTGTTTTCTCTGGCATCTGCGGCGCCAGATTATGACGTTCGAGCGGGTCGTTCAGAGTATTGAAAAGCTGCATGCCCTGGCGCGCCGGCACCGCCCCCGTTTTTGACGTGACCAGCTTGAAATCGCCCTGCCAGACGGCAATGCCGCCGGCCAGTTCGTACACGGTAGTGTGATCCGGATCGTGAATTTGCTCACTCTCACCATGCAATAAAGGCAACATGCTGGTGCCCATAATCTCATACACCTTGCGGCCGCGATATTCGCCAGCAGGTGCTGCCACGCCGGCTGCGTCGAGCAGAGTAGGGGTGATATCGGTCACGTAGCCAAAGCTATTGCTGCGCGAGCCTGGCTTGATGTGACCAGGCTGGCTGATGATGAAGGGGACACGCATACCGCCGCTGAAAGGCGAGCCCTTGTAGGAGTAGAAGGGCGTATTGGATGCGTAAGCCCAGCCTGGGCCGTATTCGCTAAAGCTGCCTTTTGCGCCGAGCACGTCTTTCTCGGTGTTGAAGTTCAGACGATAGAATAGCGGTGCAACGTCACGGAGTGCGGTGGACTCGCCGCCGTTATCACTCATGAAGACAATCAGCGTGTTGTCGTACTGACCGCTGTCCTTGAGATATTGAATGACCTTGCCGATGCTTTGATCCATGGCCTCGGCCATGCCAGCGAACACCGCCATCTGTCGCGAACGGTAGGCTTTCTCTTCAGCGCTAAGCGCATCCCAGTCGATATAGGCAGTAGTGTAAAAAGTGCCCCAGTCATCCGTTACCGCCTGTTCTGCGCTATACGGCAGCAACCCTGTTTTTAGTTGTCGCGCATAGCGCTGCGCGCGGATCGCATCCCAGCCTGCATCATATTGGTCGTTATAGTGCGCTATGTACTCCTCGGGAACCTGATGTGGCGCATGCACTGCCTGGAAGGCGAGATAGCCAAAGAACGGCTTGCCCTCGCGCTGGCCCTGATCGATATAGCTAATGAGTTTGTCGGCGTAGGTAAACGACGAGTAGAAATCGTCGGGTAGCGATACCTGCTCGCCGTCTTCAATCCAGGTTGCGCTGCCGCCAGGCAGGTAGTGCTTCTCTTCCCAGTTGTCAGCACCGCTTTCCATCAGCGCAAAGGAATGCTTGAAACCACGTGCAATAGGTTGGCTTTCCGGGCGCATGCCAAGGTGCCATTTGCCCGCCATATAAGTGTTGTAGCCGGCGTCCTGCAGCAGCGTAGGAAGGGTGACGACGCTATCGTTCAGCCAGGTCTCATAGCCCGGTTGGCCTTTCTGATTGTCGGCCATTATTTCCTTCATGTTACCCATACCAACAAGGTGGTTGGTAACGCCCGTCATGAGCATTCCACGGGTAGGAGAGCAAGTGGCCGATACATGAAAGTTGGTAAACTGCATGCCGGCAGCGGCCAGGGTATCTATGTTGGGTGTACTTATCTCGCCACCGTAAGCGCCAGGATCACTAAACCCCATATCGTCGGCAACAATCAGCAGAATATTGGGTCGAGGCTCGGCAACGGCGGGCAAGGCCATAGCGGCCAAGGCTGAGATGATCAGTGTACGGCGGAGTCTGACGAGCAGACCCGAGCGAGAGCGCATGGGCAGTCCTTGCTTTTGTCGTCTGGGCTTTTTTTGTGCAAGGAGTATAGGGGGGCTGCTGCCGTTAGAGAGCGGCAAACCCCGCCATGCCTTTGTCTTTGTAGGCCAAAAGGCAAAAAATATGACGGGGTTTTGGCGTTACGCAGTGACCGTTAGCCAATGCTGTCGACTATTCCACCTTCTACACGCAGTGCTGCGCCGGTAGTCGCTGAAGCTTGATGGGAGCAGGTGTAGACCACCATATTGGCGACTTCTTCGCTGCTGGCAATGCGTTGGATGATGGACGAAGGGCGCTTGGCGCGCACAAATTCATCACCGGCTTGCTGCAGTGAGATATTCTTTTTGTCGGCGATTGGTTTGAGCATTTCGCCCACACCAGCAGACAATGTCGGCCCTGGCAATACCGCGTTGACGGTGACGCCGGTTCCAGCCAGACGCTTGGCCAGGCCTCGAGCGATCGACAGGTTGGCTGCTTTGGTAAAGCCGTAGTGAATCATGTCAGCCGGGATATTCAGACCGGACTCGGACGAAATAAACACGACTCGCCCCCAGCCTTTTTCAACCATTGCCGGGGTATAGGCTCTGGCGACGCGCACGCCGGACAGGACGTTCACATCGAAGAACTGCTGCCATACCTCGTCTGAGGTCTCGAAGAAGTCTTGTTGACCGTAGATACCCAGATTATTAACCAGGATGTCAGCTTTTGGCTCCGCTGCCTGCAGTGTTGCCAGGCCCTCTGCTGTGCTCAGGTCAGCCGCAACGCCGCGTACGCTGGCCTCTGGTAGTGCGGTTTTGAGTTGCTTTAGCGCATTGTCGACACTGGTTTGCGTGCGGCCGTTGATGATGACGGTAGCACCGGACGCAGCCAGGCCCTGGGCGATGGCGAAGCCGATGCCGCCGGTTGAGCCTGTGACGATGGCGGTTTTGTCTGTCAGGTCTATTAGCATGACGTCTCCTCTGTAATCGATACTATGAATCGTTATTGTGGCACGCTGAGCTGTCATAAGCGCGAGCAGTCAGTATTGGTAATACATGGACCCGTGTCTTTGCATGGCGTTCACCTCGCTGTTCGTATGTCACTGCTTTAAAGTGCCGGCCTTGGATTGTCTGTTGCCTGGGAACCTTCAAGGGCAAAGTCAACTCACAGAATCAAGTTCAGCTGGCAAGCTGTCGCCGTTAACCAGTCATGATCAGGAACCAGCCGCACATGCGCGCTCATTATCTGCAACACGCGCCCTTTGAAGGGTTGGGTAAAATCGAGGATTGGCTAGAGTCGCACGACTACGTAGTTTCCTCGACGCACCTTTACCGTAATGAATCTCTGCCTGACCTGGCGGAGATCGACTTGTTGGTCGTCATGGGCGGGCCGATGAGCGTCAATGATGAAGAGCAGTTGCCCTGGTTGAGGGAGGAAAAGGCTTTTATTCGCGAGGCGTTGACCAGAGACAAGCAGATACTGGGTATCTGTCTTGGTGCTCAGCTTATTGCCAGTGCGTTGGGGCAGCGGGTATACGCGAATGCGCAGCAGGAAATAGGCTGGTTTCCGGTTCAGGGAAATACGCATTATAACGGAGCGGCATTTCATATTCCCGAGCACATCACCGT
The DNA here is from genome assembly GCF_014077575.1 of Pseudomonas sp. 5Ae-yellow. Lineage (NCBI taxonomy): Bacteria > Pseudomonadati > Pseudomonadota > Gammaproteobacteria > Pseudomonadales > Pseudomonadaceae > Pseudomonas > Pseudomonas sp. 5Ae-yellow. The sequence goes on from NZ_JACGWE010000033.1 coordinate 34,682, forward strand.
GTTGCATTGGCACGGGGAGACCTTTGACTTGCCCCATGGCGCTGTGCCGCTGGCGTCGAGTGTCGCCTGTCAGAACCAGGCATTTCAGCTGGGTCGTTCCGTAATAGGGCTGCAGTTCCACCTGGAGGCTACCCCCGCCTTGGTTGCCGGTTTTGTCGAAGCGGAAGGGCGAGCGCTGCCTGAGACAGAGTTCGTGCAGACGTCTACCGCGATTTTGAATATTGAAGATCAGGTATTGCAGGCCAGTAATAAACTGCTGACCTCGTTGCTCGAATACCTCACCAATACGGAGAAAAAGGTATGAATGTCTATCGTCAGGCTGGCCTTATATTTGGCGCAGTCACTCTGAGTGCATGCGTGCAGTTACCTGAGGGTGTAGAGCCTGTGCAGCCGTTTGAGGCTAAGCGCTATCTGGGTACATGGTACGAAGTTGCGCGCCTGGATCACTCCTTTGAGCGGGGCCTGACTGGCGTGACCGCCAACTACAGCCTGCGTGATGATGGCGGTATCAAGGTTGTAAACCGTGGTTGCGATGCGGAAAAAGGCGAGTGGTCTGAAGCTGAAGGCAAGGCCTATTTTGTGCGGGAAAAAGACGAGGGTTTCCTGAAAGTCTCTTTCTTTGGTCCTTTCTACGGCACTTACGCGGTCTTCGGTCTCGACAATGAGGATTACGAGTACTCCTTTGTAGCGGGTCCGGATACTGACTATTTGTGGCTCCTCTCGCGTGAGCCGGAGGTTGCTGACTCGGTTAAGAGCGACTTTTTGCAACAAGCCTCGGAGGGGTTCTACCCCGTTACTGCGGACACTCTTGAAAAGAGGCACAATGTGCCAAAGGAGTGTTCATGTCCAAACGCAGAAAATACAGCCCTGAATTCAAGCGCGAAGCCATCGCGCTATCTCGCCA
>NZ_JACGWE010000058.1:0-13094 GCF_014077575.1 Pseudomonas sp. 5Ae-yellow
AAGCGCTTCGATTTCAAATGTCCTATCGAAGTCATGAGCGAAGTGATGCAGAAAGCCTTGGCTATGCAATATGATGCTCCTGCGTCAATTCAATAACCGTGTTGCACTCAGCTCCTGCAACCGCCCTATTGATTAGTCGTTAGCAGCCAGTAACTATACATATTTTAGACCAGCATTAAGGCTCATCACGTATCGGATTTCTCGAAAAACACGGCTGCCTCAAGTTCCAAAAATCTCAACTCAGGACGGAGGGCAACCTGACCGCTATCACTAGTCAGTGGGCTCGAATCCTCGTCCCGGCGCTGCCGCGCAGAATGCTTGACGCATCCTCAAGCCGGCCGATGGCGGCGATCTTGCCGGTTCCTGCGAACCGCGCGGCGGCCTTTGCCTTTGGCAACATCGAGCCCGCCGGCAGGCTGATGTAGTCGAGATCATCCACGCTCAGAGCACTCACCCGTTGGGCCTGCGGCGTACCAAAATCACGGTATACCGCGTCAACATCGGTCAACAGAAGCAACGCATCGGCATCTATCTGCTCTGCAAGCAGTGCGCTGGCAGCATCCTTGTCGATGACTGCCTCCACGCCAACAAGGCTTCCATCGCGCCGACGTACCACGGGAATGCCACCGCCCCCCGCGCAGATGACAATCACATCATTGCGCAGCAGTATCTTCAGCACTGACAAGTCCGGAATTTCAAGCGGCGCCGGCGACGGAACCACGCGACGCCACTTGTCACCATCCTGCGCAATCGACCAGTTGGCGGCAGCGGCCCTGCGCTCAGCTTCGGCCTTTTCGTAGACAGGCCCGACAAACTTGGTTGGCTTCTGAAACGCCGGGTCAGCCAAATCCACCACTACCTGGGTCAACAGCGTTGCGACCGGTTTCTGGTGATTGATGGCATTCTCCAGCTCCTGCTCGATCATATAGCCGATCATGCCTTCGGTCTCGGCACCCAGTACATCAAGCGGGTCGGCGCCAGCAGGTCGATAGGCCGCGCCCTGCAGGGCCAACAGGCCGACCTGCGGCCCATTGCCATGGGTAATCACTATCTGATGGCCTTCCTTGATCAGCTCCGCCAGCGCGGCAGCGGCCTTGTTCACGTTGGCCCGCTGGGTCTCTGCGGTCATGGCCTCTCCCCGCTTGAGCAGAGCATTGCCCCCCAGAGCGACGACGATCAGCATGCTAGCCTCCCAGGGTCGCGACCAGAACCGCTTTGATGGTGTGCATTCGGTTTTCCGCCTGATCGAACACAATAGATGCCGGGCTCTCGAATACCTCTTCCGTCACTTCCATGCAATCGAGGCCGAATTCACGCTGAATTTCAGCCCCTACAGCAGTTTCTGCATTGTGGAAGGCAGGAAGACAATGCATAAAGCAGGCGCGCGGATTACCGGTCTTCTCCATCACCTCGCGGGTGACCTGATAGGGCTTGAGCAACTTGATGCGCTCTGCCCATTTCTCCTTGGCCTCGCCCATGGAGACCCAGACATCGGTGTAGATAAAATCCACCCCCTGCACAGCCTCATCCACGCTCTCGGTCAGCATGAGACGCGCACCAGTCTGCTCTGCGATTTCTTGAGCCTCACGCTGCACGCTCTCTTCAGGCCAGCAGGCACGCGGAGCACAGAGGCGCACATCCATGCCCATTTTGGCGCCACCGATCAGCAGACTGTCGCCCATGTTGTTGCCTGCATCGCCGAGAAAGGCGTAGGCAACCTGATGCAACGGTTTGTCGACATGCTCCTGCATGGTCAAGAAGTCAGCCAGAATCTGGGTTGGGTGAAACTCGTCCGTCAGCCCGTTGTAGACCGGAACACCCGAGTAATCAGCCAGCGTCTGCACCACCTCTTGCCCAAACCCCCGGTACTCGATGGCGTCATAGATTCGGCCAAGCACCCGCGCGGTATCCTTGACCGTTTCCTTGTGACCAATATGGTTCCCGGAAGGCCCGAGATAGGTCACTCTGGCGCCCTGATCATAGGCGGCCACCTCGAACCCAACGCGGGTTCGGGTGGAGCTCTTTTCAAAAATGAGGGCAATATCCTTGCCCTGCAGGCCAGGACGCTCGGTACCGGCGTACTTGGCCGCCTTGAGATCGGCTGCCAACTTCAGCAGAAAAGCGATCTCTTTCGGCGTGTAGTCGCGCAGCGTCAGAAAGCTGCGATTTTTCAGATTGAATGCCATAACCTGTTGTCTCCTGTCCTGTTCACACCGGATCACGTGCCGTTGGGCAGCTCATGCAATGGCCGCCACCACGGCCACGGCCAAGCTCGGCGCCAGGAATCTCCAGCACTTCAATACCGGCTGCTTTCAGCTCAGCGTTGGTATCGTCATTGCGGTCGTAACCGATGACTACGCCGGGACGAATCGCCAGCACGTTGTTGCCATCATTCCACTGTTCACGTGCCCGCTCCTCCTCGGTAGCGCCACCCGTGGGCACAATGTGTAGCTTGCTGTAGCCGAGCACCTCGGCCACGATCTCGAAGATCGGCCGCGGGTCCTGACGGAAATCCAGTGCACCTTCAACATTACCGGGGCGGATGTCGTAGCACACCAACTCATCCGCCACTTCCTTGAAGGTTGTCACCACATCGCCACCGCACAGGGTAAAAACGGTGTCCAGGTGCATGGCCGAACGGGACTTGGGTATGCGGAAAGCCAGCACGCGCTCGACCACGCCGTTGGCGAACAGGGCCTGCGCCAACTGGCCGACCGCTTGCGGCGAGGAGCGCTCCCCCATGCCAACCAGTACCGTCTTGTTGCCGACGGGCATGATGTCGCCACCTTCAAGGGTCGCCAGGCCATGATCGACTGTCGGGTCACCCCAGTGAATGTTCGTGCGGCCAGCGAAGTTCGGGTGAAACTTGTAAATGGCGGTATTCAGCAGAGTCTCCGGACGACGGGCATTCCAGTACATGGGGTTAACCACGACACCGTCATAGATCCAGGCGCTGTTATCCCGAGTAAAGAGCGCGTTTGGCAACGGCGGCAATACAAATCCGTGGTGCCCGATGTAACTGCCGAACAGCCCCGAAGGCTCAAATGGCAACTCCTCTACCGTCAAGCCACCCAGCAGGTGCGTCGCCAGCAGCTCACTCGGAATCTCTTTCATCCAGCTGGCCAGCTCCGCTTTCGCCCCCACCCCTACCTGGTCTGCGGTAATTCGGTGATCGAGCACCCAGCTGCGCGCTTCTGCATTATCGAGGGTTTCTGCCAGTAGGGTGTTGACGTCCAACACCTCCACCCCTTCGTTGCGCATCGCCTGGGTAAAGACGTCGTGATCCTTTTGAGCCTGTTTTACCCAAAACACATCATCAAACAGCAGCTCCTGGCAGTTACCAGGGGTCAAGCGCCGGTGCGCCAAACCAGGCCGGCAGACAACCACCTGGCGCAGACGCCCAGTTTCAGAATGCACACCAAGCTTTTGTACAGACATATCCATTTCTCCATATTCCATTGGTGAACCGCTCAAAGCAGGGTGGAAATGCTCAGAACGACGGTTATGAACAGGATCAAAATAAGCAAAAGAGGCCAGATGAAAGCCAGCCAGCGGTCATAGGAAACCCGGCCAATGGCAAGCCCGCCAACCACGACTGCAAATGTCGGATTGATGAAGTTCACCAGCCCGTTTGCGGACTGATAGGCAGTTACGACGAGGTCGCGTCCTACGCCAGCGAAATCGGCCAAAGGAGCAAGAATCGGCATGGACAGCACGGCCAGTCCGGAAGACGATGGCACCAGAAAACTCATAGCCGCCTCAATCCAGAACATCAGATTGACGAAAGCCAACCCGCCAACCCCGTCCAGTGCTTGTGCTGCACTGTGCAGCATGGTGTCTGCGATCAGGCCGTTTTCCATGATCACCACAATCCCGCGCGCCAGCCCAACAACCAATGCCACACCCAGCAACTCTCTGGCACCGTCAACAAAATGATTGGTGAGGCCCTTCTCACCCAGCCGCGCAATCACGCCGATAACGATCGCAGCGCCCAGGAACAGCGCGCCCATTTGTGCCATCCACCAGCCTTGCGATGAAACGCCCCAGATCATCACTGCGAACGTCACCGCAAACAACACGAGCACAACCGACTGTATACCAGTCAGGTGATCACTATGCTCCTCAGCTTCCTGACGCTTCAGGAAAAAGGCCTTGTGCTCTTCAAACTGTTTGGCAACAGCAGACCTGGACGGGTCCCGCTTCACCCGATGGGCATAGACCATTACGTAGGCGATGCAGATCACCAGACCGCCAAGCAGAATCACGAACCGCGGGATAATCCCGTCAGTGAAAGGAATACCCGCCGCATTAGCGGCAATAACCGTCGCGAACGGGTTGATTGTCGAACCAAGCACACCAATGCCGGCACCGACCAGAATGATCGCCACGCCGGTGACGGAGTCATACCCCGCCGCCATCATCACGGGAATCAGCAAGGCATAGAACGCCAGCGTCTCCTCAGCCATGCCATAGGTCGTGCCGCCGATGGCAAACAAGCTCATGAGTATGGGGATCATCCAGATTTCATGGCCCTTCAGATGGACCATCGCCGACCGTATGCCGGTATCAATGGCGCCAGTGGCATTCACTACCCCAAGAAAGCCCCCAAGAAAGAGCACGAACAGCGCCACATCAATTGCATTGGCAACATAACTGTCCGGATCGTAAAAACCTGCACCGGGTGCCAGCATCACCTCAACGATGCCTTGCGGATTCGGCTCGACTTCATGGTAAGTGCCGGCGACCGCGACCTCACGCCCAACCGCCTCGTTCATCTCGCGGTCAAACTTGCCTGCCGGCATGATCCAGGTGAGACCGGCCATCAGAATGATAAGAAGGAAAAGAATCGAATACGCGGTAGGAAAACGGGAAGCCAGATCCTGGCTCTTATCTTTCTCTAGCTCGGGTGCACTGTCCATTGGACACCTCCAGAAGAATATACGCTATCACCTGCCGTCTGGGCACCACGCAATTACTGGGCAGATATGTTAAAGGCGAAAGCTCAAGCACTGAGCACCCCCCCACTAACATACACCACTGAATGTTTCACGTCCAATACATCACAAAATATGCAGAGTAGATTTGCCGCTATTCGCCCAGCACGAATCTAGTTCGGCATCATGGCACTAGCTGTCCAGCCCGACTGCTTCCGCTTTTAACGCCTCCTTCAAGCACTGATCTACTTGGAGATAGCCATGGTATACCTTTCCTCTGAAAACGGTCTCGGGATCGTATTCGTGAAATTTAGCGAACCACCGAACCTATCGATGTGCGAGCAGGTGTTGCCGTGGCTCTGGCTCGCGATGCCCAAACGCTATTGTGCTTGGGCCAGGGAAACCTGGCGGCAGATGCATCACGAGCACCAGGTAGTTGCGCGCTGCACAGTGGAACGGTTAATGCGTGAAATGGCGATCTGCGGCGTAACACGGGGCAAAACGGTGAAGACCACACAAATCGATCCTGACAATGCCAATCCCTGGGATCTGGTAAGGCGCCAGTTCGCTGCCGTATGCCCCAATCAGCTCTGGATCGCCGATTTCACGTTCGTTTCAACCTGGCAGGGATTTGCTTATGCGGCATTCATCGTCGATGCCTACTCAAGGTTTGTCGTGGGCTGGCGAGTCGGCCGGCACATGCGCACAGAGTTTGTCCTAGATGCTCTGGAACAGGCGCTTCACACTCGTCGGCCTGAGCCCCACCGGCTGGTTCATCACAGCGACAAGGGCTCGCAATATCTGTCGATTCGCTACAGCGAGCGGCTGGGCGAAGCTGGTATTGAACCCTCGGTTGGCAATACCGGTGACAGCTACGACAACGCACTGGCAGAGACCATCAACGGCCTCTACAAGCGGGGGTCATGGAAAAGCGTAGACCGCCTGGAGTAGGAAACACTGAAGTGGGTGACCTGGGGCCGTCTCAAGTTCCAAGTGCAAAACATCATCAGTGAATAGAACCCAGCTGGTTAGTGGCCTGTAGCTGGAGATATTCAACCAGCACCTCAACAGGGAGTTTCCAGCCCAGCGTTTGTCTGGGTCGAGTATTGAGCAGCTCGGCGATCTCGTCCAGGCGTTCCTGACTCACCCGCGACAAGTCAGTGCCCTTGGGAAGGTACTGTCGCAGCAGGCCGTTGGTATTCTCATTGCTGCCACGCTGCCAAGGGTTGTGCGGGCCGGCGAAGTAAATGTTCATCCCGGTGCGGGCGGAAAGCTCTGCATAGCGTGCTGTTTCGCTCCCCTGGTCGTGCGTCATAGTTTTCAACAACGAGGGTGCTATCCGTGCAAGCTCCCGGGTCATCGCCTCTAGCGCGGCATCAGCTGTAGGGGCATCAAGCTTCGCCAGGATCACAAAACGGCTAGTGCGCTCAACCAGTGTCGCTACCGCTGAACGGTTGCCAGCCCCCATGATCAAGTCGCTTTCCCAGTGGGCTGGGACCTGCCACCCTTCGACCTCTTCGGGGCGGTTACGGATGTTCTGTTCAGCAGGGTAGCGCGCTCGGCGCTTGCCTTTGCCCTGACGCAGGTAGGCAATCAGCTGACGCTTCAGCTCTCCGCGCGGGTAGGCGTAGATAGCGAGGTATATGCTTTCGTGGCTCACGTGGCGTTCCGGTCTGTCTGGCAAAAAGACCTTCAGTCTGGCGGCTACCTGCTGTGGTGAGCAGCCCATGGCGAGCATCTTCACGACCACCTGCCATAGCTCGCTGTCAGGATGCAGGTGCCGAATGTCGCGTGGCAAGCGGCACCGCTGCGCTGACAGCTACTCGGCGGTGGAACAGCAATAAGCGTCATGCTGACGATTACGCCTGAGCTCTCGGCTAAGGGTGCTGGGCGACCTGCCGAGCGCGCTGGCGATTGCTCGAAGGCTATGGCCGGATTGGCGCATAAGCATCAAGGCGACACGGTCCTCGATGCGCAAGTGCATATAGTGACTTGGCACGACAACTCCTTACATTAAGTGTTGCACTCAGCTCCTGCAACCGCCCTTCGAAAATCATTTTTGGCATAACTGGGTTGCTGGTTAACTTCGGAATCTGGATCCCTTAATTCCGTTCGGTGCGACTTCTCAGTCAAAATCTTCAAATTGTCAGGTGTGCGCCGGAGGATCCATACGGGCTTACCCTGCCATTCCACAGTCATCATAGCGCCAGGTTCAATCTTCTCTGGATCCAGTTTAACCGGAGCACCGGCCGCCTTTGCCCTAGCACTGGGATTCCATGTTTGTACGAGAGGTGTAGCAACCCCGACCAAGCCTGCGCCTGCCACAAATGATGTTGCGACAGTCAAAAACCAGCGCCGCTGCTCATTTACTTTTGTCATATTTTTAATACTCCCATCTGATTCTTCACCGTATTGCTAAAAAATCATTTCTGCGCCGGACTAGGTTTCGCTTTCGTCCTAGCCGGGCTTTTATTTATAGGCTCGCTAGATTCATCAGGTCGATGAATACCGACCAGCTTGGTCCGCTTGAGCAACAGGGCATTGATTGCGACGACGGCGGAGCTACCCGACATCGACAGTGCTGCGATCGCGGGGCTAAGCACAAACGGGTAGAGGACACCAGCTGCGAGCGGAAATGCGATCACGTTGTAGCCCACTGCCCACCATAGGTTTTGGTGCATCTTGCGTAGGGTTGCGCGTGACAACTCAATTGCTCCAACGATATCGTAGGGGTCACTTTTCATCAGTACCACGTCGGCACTTTCCATCGCCACATCGGTGCCGGCACCGATAGCAAAGCCAACGTCCGCCTGGGTAAGTGCAGGCGCATCGTTAACACCGTCGCCCACCATCCCGACCCTTTTACCCCTGGCTTGTAACTCCTTTACTTTCGCCGCTTTTTGGTCTGGCAGCACATCGGCCATTACGCTTTCGATGCCAAGGTCCGCAGCAATACGCTTAGCCGTACCAGCGTTATCACCGGTCAACATTACTACTTCAATACCGCGCTCGCGCAGCTTCGCCACAGCGGCTTTGGCTGTTGGTCTCGCTGCATCGGCGATAGCAATGAGCCCAATTACCCTGCCCTTCTGGGCCACATGAACCACTGTACGGCCTTCGCCCTGCAGTCTCGTGGCAGCGGCTTCGAGGGCACCGAGAGCAAGATTTTGTGTATCCATCAACAGACGGTTACCTAGAAATACGGTGCCGTCTGCGGTTTCTGCTTGCGCGCCCATGCCATCAATACTTTTAAAACCTGTGGGCGCAGTAACGGTCAGCTCTGATGCGCGGCGCAAGATCGCCTGTGCAAGCGGGTGTGCGGACCCCTGCTCGACAGCCGCGGCAGCTAGCAATACCGCATCTTCGGTAATGCCTGCTGCCATCACCATCTCAACGACTTCTGGCTTACCGATGGTGAGGGTACCGGTCTTGTCAAAAATGATGACGTTAAGCTTGGTGGCGTCTTCCAGAGCAGAAGCGTTCTTGAACAGGATGCCATTCATGGCGCCGAGGCCGGTGCCCACCATCACAGCCATGGGCGTGGCGAGCCCCAATGCGTCCGGGCAGGCGATGACGAAAACAGTAATAGTCAGTGTCACTGCGAACAACAGCGGCTGACCGATCCACCAGAACCACACGGCAAACGTAACCAATCCGACGACGACCGCGGCAATGACCAGCCACTGAGCGGCCTTGTCCGCAAGCAATTGCGCAGGAGCTTTTGAGTTCTGCGCCTCCTGCACCAGTTTTACGATCTGTGCCAGCGCGGTGTCGGCGCCCACCTTGGTTGCCTTGTAGCGAAAGCTGCCACTGGTGTTGATTGTCGCGCCTATCACCGTATCTCCAGGGCCCTTCTGCACCGGCATCGACTCCCCGGTCAGCATGGACTCATCTACCAGAGACTCACCTTGTTCCACCAAGCCGTCGACCGGGATTTTGTTGCCCGGCCGGATCACTACTAGGTCTCCCGCCATCACTTCAGAGGTCGATACTTCTATTTCGGAGCCATCGCGGATAACGCTTGCCTTTGGCGGGGCAAGATCCATTAGTGCGGTGATCGCAGTCGAGGCACCAGCGCGGGCGCGCATTTCCAGCCAATGGCCGAGCAGGATAAAAACCAGCAGCACGGTAACGGCTTCAAAAAACTGATCGCTCTCGAAAAAGAACGTGGCGCCGACACTGAACAAATAACCGGTGCCAACAGATAGCACCACCAGCACTGCCATGTTTAGTACGCCGTTCTTGAGCGCGCGCCAGGCGGCTACAAAAAACGGCCAACTTGGATAAAGAATGGCGACACTGGCGAGAACAAACAGCCATAGGTTAAGCTCAAGACCGAATGGCGGAGCGGGTGGCGTGAACAGACCCCCCATTGGCGAATAAACAAAAATCGGCAGGCTGAACGCAAGACATACCCAGAATCGATTGCGCATGTCGCGCACCATCGCTGCCAAATCCTTTCCGCCGCCATGACCCATCTCATGCGCCATCTCCGCCGACTTGGCCCCCTTGCCGTCGGGCTCAGCGTGGCCCTTGTGAAGAGTGGCCGCTGCCGATGGAGTAAAGTCAGGCTTGGGGGCTTCAGGTGCAGGCTTGGAGACTGTATCGGATTTCGCAGCAACCGAAGCGGGTGCTGCGGGTTGTGGATCCTGCGTTGCGTGCCTTTCGTGGCCCCCGCTAGCGGGAGGGGCGGCCCGCCCATCGGACTCATTCTCATGCTGGTGCATCACCAACTTAATATCGGCGACATTGAGCTGAGTTTCGTCGTAACGCACGGTAGCGCTTCCTGCACCATAATTCACCGTAACGCTTTCGACACCGGGGACCATACCGATTCGTGCTTCAACCTCATATAAATTCAACAAGGACAACATGTCGCTGACATTTATAACGCTCGTTTTCATCATATCGCCCTCATTGGTTTCATTTACAAAATGCTTGTACATCTCTGGCGGCGTGCCAACAGGCCACTTCAGGGATTAATGGCCGTACGGCACACATGCTTTGGCAGCATCTCGCCGCTACAACGATAACCACACTTATGGATTCTAAGTTTTATGTCCTCAAGGCCAACAAGCGTCTCGTCATAGATCACGGTCGCACTGTCGCCGACATAATTGACCTCTGCCTTCTCGATGCCTGACATTTTCATAAGTTGTTTCTCGACGCCCCTTGCACTAAGCGCTGAGAGCATTCCGCCTACTTCAATCACGTTAGTTTTCATTACTGCTCCGAATTGATGTCTGAGAAAGTCGTGTTACCCACGCGATTACTTCGCAAGATGAGCGTTTTCGAGATTTGATATATCATAGGAAAATACGATCTGAGGGTCCGGCTGGACAAGCTGCTCAACCTTGTCTGCATAATGCAGGCGACTAAGCACGTCTTTAATGATATTGAGCCGCGCCAGACGTTTATCGTTGGCGCGCACAAGCGTCCACGGCGCCATTGGGGTGTGGGTTCGTGCAAGCATCTCATTGCGGGCCGCGCTGTACGACTTCCAGTACTTCAGCGCCTGCTTATCAATTGGGCTTATCTTCCATTGCTTGAGCGGATCTGTTTTGCGGTCATCCAGACGTTGCTTCTGTTCCGCCTTATCTATATCGAGGTAGTACTTGAGAAAACTGATACCCGAACGTACGAGCATGTTCTCGAAATCGGAAACTGAGGTCATAAACTCCTCATGTTCAGCCTCTGTACAAAAACCCATAACCCGCTCAACACCAGCCCGGTTATACCAACTACGGTTGAAAATCACGAGCTCCTGAGCCGCCGGCAAATAGGGAACATAACGCTGGAAATACCACGATGTTCGATCCCGATCTGAAGGCTTACCAAGTGCCACGACGCGCGTTTCGCGGGGGCTCAAATGCTGGACGATGCGTTTAATCACGCCGTCTTTTCCTGCGGCATCTCGGCCTTCCAAGATAATCAGGATCTTATCGTCACACTCAATGAAATGACGCTGCAGCTTGACCAACTCGACCTGCAGCTGATGAAGGTTATTCTTGTACTCCTTTTTAGTAATCGGGACCGTGTGATCACCTGCGTACTGATTGTGAGTATTTTTGCTCATGACTATTTCCTCACCCAGATTCGATATAGAAAGTTATAAACAGACACATAAACGAGCCCGGCATAAGCACCGTAAAGAAAGCTTTCGACCAATCCGATACCAAAACCACCCCAACTATTCGGTTCGAATCCAGGCAGAATTTGTTGAAGAAAAACAGACATATGAATGCTTCCCGGCGTTACCAGGCCGAACACAACACAAAAAATAAACGTAAGCGTGGTGAATATTGCTAAAGACCATGTCACGACTTTAATATTCAACATTTGAATGCATCCTTGTTTATTGACCTTAGCACCTAATGGTCAATGTTGAAGACCCTTACCCTTTTTCAAAGGGCGTTTCTCGCCCTCTTTCACAGCAGGCTTATTCCCTGCTTGATGTCCGCCGTGGCCATGGCTTCCATGGCCAAACATATGCATCGCTATGAAACCAGCGCCAAATAAAACCCAAACCCAGTTTTGCGAAAGCCATTCCATGATTTACTCCTTTATTTATTATATTTTATTCTGCTGACCTCGCTCTTACACTGACCTGGATCAACTTAATGACCGGTATTTAATTTTTCTTTGTCTAGGCTACTATTTACTAAACTTTTGGAAGGCCTCGGACAAAACTATGCATATGTAATAAACCGCGCGATTTGAAATACATAGGACAAAGATTCAGAGTAATAATTCGAGAAATTCAATCGCTTAGCTACACGACATATTTTAGGCAAAAAAAAGCGCCTATTAAGGCGCAAAACATCTCTTCTGAAGGAATTAAAATTGCAATAGATGTCAAGATTAAGTGAACCAATGACTTTTCTGAAAATCATTAAAGTACTAGGTCAATATAAGTCTCCATAAAAAATCACTTGGCCAATTTCAAATTCGTAAGGAATTTGAATAATATGAACGTGTCGCACACTAGCGCTTCAAAAAACCTCGAACGGATATTCTATGATCAGACGAACTTCATCGAGGTCGGCTTCGAACTCAGTAGCGCGAGTAGTTGCTTGACGAAGCCTAAAGGTCAAGCCTCTAGCCTGACCACTTTGGACAATATAGCTCGCTTCAACGTTACGCTCCCAACGCTTCTGATCTGTCAGCGGAGCGCCATTCCCATCACGTCGGACGTAGACATCGTTAGCTCCAGAATAATTGGCGCCCTCTCCTTGCGCGTAGCGCGTCATCAGACTAAGTCCGGGGAAACCAAACGCCGCCATATCCAAGTTATACCTGATCTGTCGAGAATTTTCTTTTGGCGAATTAAAGTCGCTATATTGAATCGAGTTGTCCAAATAAATAGAGCCTGACTGACGCAGGTAATCGAAGTCGTCATCCCCACTATTTCTTTGCAGCGCAAGGGTGATCGTATGAGACCCAAACTGCAACCCCACATTACCACTGTATATATCGTTATCAAATCGACCTAGCAATTCACGCCCTTCATCGACTGCCTTGTAATAGTTAAGGCCACTAATAAGTGTTAGATTATCTGCCAATGGGTAAGTAAAGGTCATTCCAGCATAGTGCTGGTCCCATGCATCCTTTAAACGACTGGTGTAAAGACTTACATTCACGCTATCACTTACCTCATAATCGCCACCAAAATAAGCAATCCAAGGTGAGTCAACTGAACCCGCATACCAAGTAGTGAAATCTCCACTCAGGCTGCTCGTATTAGGTTGATTCATTGAATGAAGGCGGCCCGCTTGCACAGTCAACTTGTCTACGTCTGTGCTGACCAAGCTAAAGCCCCGAAAGCTTTGCGGAAGTAATCGATAGTCACCATAATATACTACCGGTGTCTGCGGAAACACATCGCCGGCTTTGAATTCGGTATCTTGGAATCGAGCTTTTATTGCTCCACCAATTTTCGAGTAGCTACTTTCAGGACGGCCATCACTATCATAGGTCAACACGTCAACAGAGCCGCCTGCGCCTGAACGTCCACCACCAGAATCCAGCTTGAGTCGGCGGTCTCAGGGTCTAAGTGCAACACTCAGTTGATGGTCTGAAGGTTATTGCTCTGCGAGAGCTGAAGGTATTCAACAAGCACCTCCACCGGGAATTTCCAGCCTAAAGTCTGTCGTGGCCGAG
>NZ_JACGWE010000056.1:0-13624 GCF_014077575.1 Pseudomonas sp. 5Ae-yellow
GAAGCAAGGTGCTTTGACCTCGGTGTTCACCCTGGATAAACCGTTTCATGGGAATCCTTGCGATGGAAGTGTCGGAAATCATAGCAAGGATTTGTCAGGACGTTTTTACACACCCTGGGCCGAAAGCAGACGGAAGCTAGCCCTCCGAATCCTGGACCGCAGATCACCTACACCGAGCACTCCAAAGCTCGTCCCATCTTGTCGTATAACTAGGACTCTTCAACTCTCGCTTCATGCCCCATCCAGGCGTAATCGGTACCCGAGCCGGGCGGAGCGTTCCCCTTCCCCACCGGCTGTTAATTTCATCCAGTACGCCCATCACTTTTTCAGCCGCGGCTGGTTGAGTCTCCGTGAACAAGTCGTCGGTGAACTCGCCCTGCTGTCGCAGGTCGAGCAGCATGATCTCGGCTTTGGCATATGCGTGCCCAGCGCGGAAGATGGCGTCCAGACCCTGCAATGCAGCACGAACAATCAGCCGGGTGTCGTCAGAGGGGTAAGGCAATTCGCAAACAATACCTTTGGCGAACTTGGCCTCCTCGGGATTGAACATACCGGTGCGGATGGCCACGCGGACACGTTTGCACAGGGAGCCCTGTGCTCTGAGCTTTTCGCAAGCACGGGAGGCGTAGGTCGCGACTGCCTCTCTTATCGGTTCGATTTCGTAGAGCCGCTGTCCGAATGCCCGACTGCTGCAGATTTCCTGCTTGGGCGGGGCGGCTTCTTCCAGTTCGAGGCAAGGCGTACCTCGTAGCTCTCTGGCTGTCTTCTCGATCACGACGGAGAATTGCTTACGTAGCGACCAGGCATCCGCCTGCGCTAGATCCCAAGCAGTCTTGATTCCCATTGCAGTCAAATGCTCATTCATGCGCCGGCCCACTCCCCACACCTCGTCAACCGGCATGACCTTCAACAACTTGTCTCGTCGCTGTGGATCACAAATATCGAGCACGCCGCCGTTATGCTTCTGCCAACGCTTGGCCCCAGCATTGGCCAGCTTGGCCAGTGTTTTGGTTTGCGCGATGCCCACCCCGGTGGGGATTCCCGTCAACTTCAGAACTTGCGCACGGATCTCACGGCCCAGCTTCTCCCGTTCATCGATTCCTGTCAGGTCGGCGAACGCCTCGTCTATCGAGTAGACCTCGAGCGCTGGCACCAGACTTTCGATCACGGTCATCACGCGTTCGCTGAGGTCTCCGTTTATGTGGAATGGAAAAGCAAGGACAGTCGACTCAATTCGCTCTTAGAACCCCACACCAGAACACATCTACCGTAATTACGGCACACCCGCGCCAGAACCCGCCTGGTACCACGTCTGGGTCTGCTTGACCATGCGCACCAGCCACAGCATGACGGGCACTTCGATCAGGACGCCCACAACCGTGGCTAGAGCAGCTCCAGAATTGAATCCGTACAGCACAATGGCTACCGCTACAGCAAGCTCAAAAAAGTTGGATGCACCGATCATCGCCGCAGGACCCGCGACATCATGGCGCACCTTCAATTTCCGGCACAACCAGTATCCCACTGCCGCAATCACCAGCGTTTGTACGAGAATCGGCACAGCCAGCATGGCAATGATTAGGGGTTGTTCGACAATCGTCTCACCCTGAAAGGAAAACAGTAACACCAGCGTTGCCAGCAGCGCGATCATCGAAAAAGGGCTGATACGGGACAGCGCCGTGTTAAATACCGACTCGCCTTGTCGGCGCAGGCGCGCTCGCAACCACTGTGCGATTCCCAGGGGAATCACAATGTACATCACCACCGACAATATCAACGTTTCCCACGGTACTGGAATGGACGATACACCCAGCAACAACGCGACAATGGGTGCGAAGGCAAACACCATGATGAGGTCATTGATGGCGACTTGGCTCAAGGTGAAATTGGCGTTGCCATTACAGAGGTTGCTCCACACGAACACCATCGCCGTGCAGGGTGCCGCGCCTAACAGGATGAGTCCCGCCACATAGCTGTCTATCTGCTCGGCAGGGAGCCAGTCGGCAAATACATGGCGCAGGAAAATCCATGCGAGTAAGGCCATGGTAAACGGTTTGATCAACCAATTGACGGCAAGAGTCACACCCATGCCCGCCCGCTGGTCGTAGACTTCGCTCAGTGCAGAGAAGTCGATCTTCATCAGCATCGGAATGATCATCACCCAGATGAGAATGCCTACCGGTAGGTTGACCTGCGCAATCTGCAACTGTCCTACCGCCTGTGCGGCTTCAGGGGCCACTAGGCCGATCACGGTCCCGGCGACAATGCACAGAAATACCCAGACTGATAAATAGCGTTCAAAAAATCCCATATACTGCTTCCGATAAAAACGTTTCGAATGTGTTGTGGCGCTCTTGTAACCTTGGCCTAATCGACTGTGGGAGCTGTGTTTGGCGGGTAATGGATAACCTCACCATCCTCCTTCACGAATCGGGAAACCGGACGGTCGAGAAGCTCCAGCACTCGCTCCGACGGTCTGCACAGCCGCGCCCCCTTATCGGTAACGACTATCGGTCGGTTAATCAGGATTGGATGCGCGAGCATCGCATCGATTAATTCATCATCCCCCAAGCTGGTGTCATCGAGCCCAAGCTCCTCATAGGGAGTACCCTTGCGCCGGAGCAGCTCACGCGGACCCATATGCATCGCTTGCAACAACATCACAAGCTGTCCCCGCGATGGCGGATGCTTCAGGTATTCAATTACTGCTGGATCTTCACCAGAATCAATCATCATTGCCAGAGTGTTGCGTGAAGTTCCACAGTCAGGGTTGTGATAAATCAGGGGCCGCATAGAAACCTCTATCGTCAGTATTATTCGCAACGAACCTCAAATTTTTGGCTCGCCTTAATCATTCAGTGCCGCCGCGATTTCGTCAGCGGTCTGCCGGGCGCTGCGACTCACGCCGATCAGGGTTGCCGAGGCCATCCCGGTCCAGTCACCATAGCCGACCAGCCACAGATTCGGCTGTTTGACGGAGCGTGTACCCTCCACTAGGACTCTGCCGTCCTCTTCGAGAACGCCCAGCGGTGCTAAGTGGTCCAACACCGGCGCAAAGCCGGTGCACCAGATGACCACGTCCATTTTTTGTTTCTTGCCATCGGCCCAAACAATTCCATCGGCTGAAAACCGCTCGAACGGACGCTGAGCCTGCAGAACACCTCGCTCCCGCGCCTCGCGTACCGGTTGCACCATGACGATATCGGCAAACCCACCTGGCAGGTGTTCCACAGACCGGCCTTCCTGTTGGGCGCGCCAACGCTCTCTGGCCCGTTCGAAGAGAACCCGACCATCAACATCATCCGGCAGGAATTTTGGCGGCGTCAGGGTGACCCAGGTGGTCTCACTGCTGCGCGATACCTCAGCCAGAATCTGCGCACCCGAGTTACCGCCGCCAACCACCAGCACCCGCTTGCCACGGAACGGCTCAGGGCTGCGGTAATAGGCCGAATGGAGCTGCTCACCCTGGAAAGTTTCAGCACCCGGATATGACGGAATCAGCGGCTTACCCCAGGTACCTGTCGCACTGACCGCGGCACGTGCCAGCCAACTGTCCCCGCCAGCCGTTATCCGCAGCAACGAGCCCTCCACCGTGACCGAATCAACATGAACCGGGCGCCGCACATCGAGCTCATAGCGCTTTTCATAGCCCGCCAGATAATCAATAACCTCGGTACGACCGGGATGCTCATCCCCGGCCGACGGCATCTGCCAGCCAGAGATAGAACTCCATTGTGCCGGTGAAAACAGCCTTAATGAATCCCAGCCGTGTTGCCAGGCGCCACCGAAGCCTGGCTGATCATCCAGGATGACGAAGGGCACCTGGTGCCGCCGCAGGAAGTACGCCGTAGCAAGAGCTGACTGCCCCCCGCCGATAACAACCACGTCGATGAGCTGTTCGTTTGACAAGGATCCTTTCTCCCTGTGAATGATTGCATTGGTTTACAGCATATTCACTTTCCCATATATTTGGCAAATCAAATATATCAGGCAGAATCCTATGCACGAATCGTTAACGCCGGTAAGCCTGTTTAAATGCCTGGCCGATGAGACCCGAGCACGACTTACCCTGCTCATCGCGAGCTTGGATGAATTGTGCGTGTGCGAGCTCACCGCAGCCCTGGCGGAAAGCCAGCCCAAAGTCTCGCGGCACCTCGCGCAGCTGCGCGAGTGCGGGCTGCTCGCCGATGAGCGCCGGGGCCAGTGGGTCTACTACCGCCTACATCCCGATCTTCCAGACTGGGTCCGCGAGGTGCTTGCGCACGTTCTGGCCGCCAATGCACATTGGATCGCGGAAGATCTGCAGCGTTTAAGCCTCATGACCGGAACCACCGGAAGCGCGGACCGCTGTAACAATCGCCCTCTGGGCGTCTAAGTATCACAGGAACGAACTATGTACGATGATCTCCCGAATCTCGCGCCCGACCACACTCAGATTCCGCTCCCCGAGCGCTTCAAGGGCCCCGCATCTGCACACAAGCCACGCATCCTGCTGCTCTACGGATCGAACCGCGAGCGATCCTACAGCCGGCTGTTGACGCAGGAAGCTGCCCGATTGCTGGAAGCATTCGGCGCCGAACCACGCATATTTCATCCGGCAGGCTTGCCGCTACCCGACGATGCAGGGGAAGACCATCCGAAAGTTCAGGAGCTGCGCGACCTAATGGCCTGGTCGGAAGGACAGGTCTGGTGCTCTCCGGAGCGTCATGGCGCAATGACCGCCGTCCTGAAGGCTCAGATAGACTGGGTACCCCTGAGTATCGGCGCGGTGCGTCCGACGCAAGGCAAGACGCTCGCCCTGATGCAGGTGTCCGGTGGGTCGCAAACGTTTAATGCGCTCAATCAGATGCGCGTGTTGGGCCGATGGATGCGTATGTTCACGATCCCCAACCAGTCTTCTGTGGCCAAGGCGTTCCTTGAGTTTGATGAGCAAGGCCGTATGAAGCCCTCGTCCTACTACGATCGCGTTGTGGACGTCATGGAAGAGCTCGTGAAATTCACCTTATTGCTACGGGCGGACAAGGACTACTTGGTTGACCGGTATTCCGAACGTAAGGAGTCGGCCGAGGAGTTGTCTCGCCGCGTCAATCAAGCTTCGATTTAAAAGCGGGGCGCAAGCCTGGCATCCACCACCTATTTCAGCGCTTGTTGCTGACTCAACGAGAGGAACAGATCATGGCTATCAAGGTAGGAATCAACGGATTCGGGCGGATTGGCCGGCTCGCTTTGCGTGCCGCGTGGGATTGGCCGGAACTTGATTTCGTCCAAATAAACGATCCGGCCGGCGATGCGGCAACCCATGCGCATCTGCTCAACTTTGATTCGGTCCATGGTCGCTGGGCGCACGAAGCATCGAGCGAAGGCGATGCGATTATCATTGGCGGCAAGCGGGTGCAGGTTACGGCGAACAAGGCCATCGCCGATACCGACTGGTCCAGCTGCGATCTGGTCATCGAAGCCAGTGGCAAGATGAAAACGGTATCACTGCTGCAAGCCTATCTCGATCAGGGTGTGAAGCGCGTGGTGGTCAGCGCGCCGGTGAAGGAGGCCGGAGCGCTTAATGTCGTCATGGGTGTTAACCAGCAACTGTTCGACCCGGCGCAGCATCGCATTGTCACGGCGGCCTCGTGCACCACCAACTGCCTCGCCCCGGTGGTCAAGGTGATCCACGAAAACCTGGGTATCAAACACGGCTCCATCACAACCATCCACGACCTGACCAACACCCAAAGCATCCTCGACCAGCCGCACAAGGATTTCCGCCGGGCGCGCGCCTCGGGCATGAGCATGATCCCCACGACCACCGGCTCCGCGACGGCGATTGCGGAGATCTTTCCGGAGCTTAAGGGCCGCCTTAACGGCCACGCGGTCAGGGTGCCGCTGGCCAATGCTTCGCTCACGGACTGCGTGTTTGAAGTCGAGCGGCCAACCACGGCTGGAGAAGTAAACAAGTTGTTCCAGGCTGCAGCGAACGGGCCGTTAGCCGGCATTCTCGGTTATGAGGAGCGTCCGCTCGTGTCGATCGACTACCGTACTGACCCGCGCTCCTCGATTGTCGATGCATTGTCGACGATGGTGGTCAACGGTACGCAGGTGAAAATATACGCCTGGTACGACAACGAGTGGGGCTACGCGAACCGGACTGTTGAGCTGGCCAAGCTGGTCGGATCGAACAGCTGAGCGGAGCGATACGATGAAAGCATTAGCAGCGCTGCCGCTGGAAGTTCGTCAGTATTTGCTGGTAACCGGCAATTACTGGGCGTTCACGCTCACCGACGGTGCGCTGCGCATGTTGGTTGTGTTGCATTTTCATGCGCTCGGTTATACGCCGCTGGAAATTGCAGCGCTTTTCCTGTTCTACGAGATCTTTGGGGTAATCACCAACCTAGTTGGCGGCTATCTCGGGGCACGTCTGGGTCTGAACCGCACGATGAACATCGGCCTAGCACTTCAGGTTATCGCCTTGCTGGTTCTCACCGTGCCCACCGCCTGGTTGACCGTTCCGCTGGTGATGGGCGCCCAGGCGATATCCGGCATCGCCAAGGACCTGAACAAGATGTCGGCGAAGAGCTCTATCAAGCTGCTCGTGCCGGACACCGAACAAGGGACCTTGTACAAGTGGGTCGCGATTCTGACCGGCTCAAAGAATGCATTGAAGGGCGTGGGCTTCTTCCTGGGCGGTATGCTTCTGGCTACGGTCGGCTTCAAAGGCGCGATGCTTGTGATGGCCGCTGTTCTCGGTGCGGTTTGGATGAGCAGCGTGATCTTCTTGAAGAAGGATCTCGGGAAGGCGAAGGCGAAGCCAAAATTCCGCGATGTACTGTCCAAGAGCCGCGCGAT
Source organism: Pseudomonas sp. 5Ae-yellow (assembly GCF_014077575.1). Lineage (NCBI taxonomy): Bacteria > Pseudomonadati > Pseudomonadota > Gammaproteobacteria > Pseudomonadales > Pseudomonadaceae > Pseudomonas > Pseudomonas sp. 5Ae-yellow. The sequence continues at coordinate 6,841 of NZ_JACGWE010000056.1, forward strand.
CAATATCTTGTCTGCGGCGCGGATGTTCTTATTCGGCGCGCGCGATGTCTGGTTCGTGATCGCGCTGCCGGTCTATCTCAGCGCCGTATTTGGATGGGATTTCTGGTTGGTGGGCGGCTTCATGGCCAGCTGGGTAATCGGATACGGTATCGTGCAGTCGATTGCCCCCTCGATCACGCGGACTCGCAGCGGCCAGGCTCCGGATGGCCGGGCGGCGTTGATCTGGGCGCTGCTTCTGGCTGGGTTGCCTGCCGGTATCGCGTTGGGCCTTGAGTTCGGCTACCCCCCGCAAATCGTACTCATCGGCGGCTTATGGGTTTTCGGCGCACTGTTTGCGATCAATTCATCGCTGCACAGTTACCTGATCGTCAGCTACGCAAAGGATGATGGCGTATCGCTGGATGTAGGCTTCTATTACATGTCGAATGCGATGGGCCGGTTAATCGGTACCCTGCTATCTGGCTGGGTATATCAGGCTTACGGCCTGGAAGCATGTCTCTGGATATCAAGTCTCTTCGTAACGATAGCGGCGATGATATCGATTACATTGCCGAGACACACGCAAGCTTAGCGTAGCGCCGGCCAGCGCGAATAACCCAACGACGATCGGAGCTACTCTTTACGGTCCGCGTCGCATAAGGCTTGATGCGAGACGCGATTTGCGTCAACCGTGTCAGCATCGGGCCGCGCCATCGCTCCGACCTGCTGGGTGGCGATGGCACCTGGCGTCCGGCCATCCAAGGTGGGCACGTTTTCCAGCTTACGAATGAGGCCATCCAGCTTTTTCAGATCTCCTTTGACGATCTCCTGCTCGTCGGCGGTCAATGGCACGGTTTCCAGAAGGCGTCTAACAGACTGCTTGCTCTCCAACGCTTGAGCCTTGGCGCTGACCTTCGGCAAATTGAAGTCGCAGCCCGCGCAGGCCATGCGATGTGGGCAGCTGCTCCAGAAGGGATTCGAACAATACGAGTCGCCCAGGTCATAGAAAGTGTAGGGCTCGTCTGAATGGCGTGCGATTACGTCATGGTCGATCAAGACGGAAACCATGTGCGCCATTTGATCGGCTTTAACGAAGGATGCCGCCAGCTTGGTTGGCCGAATTCGGATGTAGTGCAAAGTCGAAGTTGGCGAGCTGTGGCCCGACCACTGCATCAGCTCGATCAACGACATGCCTTGAGGAACGCTGGCAAGCGCCGTCACTGCGGAGGCACGCCCTCTGTGGCTGGTGATTCGACCGCGACTGTCCTCTAGCGGCACACCTGCCTTGGCGCATAGCATTGGAATGATGGTGCCGTTGATGACTCCGGAGCCTATGCGCTTGCCGCGAAACTGAAATAGGTAGCTGACTTTCTCCCCGGTTCGCTCATCGAGCAGCGCGGCCTGATTGGTAGGCCGATCCGCCAGCCAGGCGTCGATGCGCTCCTTCACGACCACTGCTACCGGTTTGACGAACGCTTTGAATGTCTTGCTGGCAGGAATATCGAGATAGCACAAGGTCCCCGCTGGAACGATGGTTCCATCCTCGTGCACCACATCATTGGTCTGAGGATGCGCACACCCTTTGTCCAGCCGCATAATTTCGTTGCTGCGCAGGCCCGCGTGAGTCCACACCACAGCAATGGCTTGTACCATCGACAGGGGATAGTGGATTTCTGAAAGTAAATCTTTACGTTCGAGGTTTAGGCTCGCCCAGATCAGCTTGAGCCAAGTCGAATCATCAATAACGCGCGGGTTGACGCCCGAATTAAACGCCACGGATCGCGGCGTGGCCAGGTGATGACGGGGACTGAACTTTAGACGCCCCCAGCCCCAGAGTTCAAAGTCTGTGAAAAAGCGCCGCAAGGCATGCAGAAAGCCACGCTTTGAATTGGCAGCAATAGGCTGGCCAAGTCCTTTGAGCAGTGTTCCCTTTGCCGACTCCAAAGCCCACTCACCGACCCTCATCCGGTCAACAGCAGCGATAAACGCAGCGCAAGTGGACATTCTCCAATCGGTGGGCGCGGCAATACTTGGTTGCTCACGCGCTAACCAGACACCGACCCTCAATATAAAACTGTAATTACTTTCACGTGTGCGGGGGCGCAAGGTGGAGGTGTCTCGCCAGCGACGGCACCACATTGTCCAACCAGCGTCGATACCTTCGATGCTTTTCTCCCGCCAAGAGATATAGCCTCGCATGCGCAGAGGTTTCGCCAGAATCCCCATGGCAGCGAGGCCGTGAGACACCTTTCCGACTGATCTCGCGATACCTTCACTTCGATGCTGTTGGCCCTTGAGCAGCAGTTCCTCAGTGAACGTCTCCAGTCGCGGATCGCCGTTTTCCAGCATCAAGGCGCCCAGCACACTGGAAAGGAACTGCTCAAGATGGCGGGCAGCGTAGCCCAGCGATCTCAAGGATTGGCTCAAGCGAGCGTGCTCATGTCTGAACACTTCATGGCCGAAGATAAAAGACGCGTATATCGCCGGCTGCCGGAATTTGGCGATACGCTGCGGGGTTTGAAAACCGCCGAGGTGGTAGGCAACAGAAGCGAGGTACGGTCGTGATCCCGCTCGACTACAGAGCAAGGTCAACCACTGCGACTCAGACCAACACCAGTAAGGTTTGCCAGTCTTGAAGACACTCCAAAGAATGGTTGCGACTGAAGACGTTGCTAATCGCCGAGAAACGCCGCTGTGAGCCGCTATATCAGCCAGCGGCCTCATAAGCCCAGGCACCTCAGACTGTAGGTAGCGCCAGTCTGAGCGGCGAATGCGATTCGAAAGTATGGTCAGCTCCAGACTCGATAGGTCGATTTGACGTTCGTACTGGCTCGCATCGAACGGAACATACGGGGAGGGAGCGTTCATTGCGATGCCTGAGACTCGAAGAGCTCAAAGAACATGCGAGCATCGAGACTACCGACGGAATGCGCCATTTTTGCAGTTAGATCGGCGCCCGACAGGTGCAGGTAAACCAAAGTAGTCTTGGGGTCTCGATGGCCAGCATATGTGGTCAATTCATGAAGCTTCCAGCCAGCACGGGCCAGATGGGTAAGCCGAAGGTGGCGAAAGGTGTGCGTGCTCAGGTGCGGTAGGTTTGCTTCCCTGGCCCACCCTTCGACCAATTTACTCCACGTCCAACGGGTCAGTGACGAGCCTCGATTACGGTCCGACTCAGACCGAAACAACGAACCCTGAATCCAGCCCGCGCCGCGAAGAGCATGTAGATGCGCTATTAAGGTAGGTGCAATGTCTGGGCTATAGCACACGACACGGCTGCGTTTCCCTTTGGTCGTTTCCGCTCGAATCGAGATCAGGCGATGTGCAACGTCTAAATCTTCAATCCGCAAGGCTATCAACTCGGAACGGCGGAGAGCCCCAAAATACGCCAACGACAGCATGAGCCGATCACGGATAGACGACCTAGCCGCAATACTGAGAAAGTGGCGCCATTGCTCATCGGTCGGAATCTGTGGCAGCTTAGTCAGCCGTGGGACCAGGCCCCTGACGAACCCTTCATGTCCAGGCACTTGTAATAGCCGACCATGTTGTCCACGAGGGACAGGGTTTTGCTTGCGAAGTCCCTGGAAAACCAGGTGGTCGTACCATAACCTGATGGCGGTGAGCCGTTGCTGCAAGGTTGAATTTGCCACTGCATTCTTTGCGCCAGGTAACAGCTCACGGATGTAGAGCGTGACCTGTTCGAATGTCGCGGATTCGGGTCTCAACCCGCTTCCTTCGCAATGTAACAAGTAATGCGCAAGGGCACGGCCATAGGCGTCAAGGGTGGCCGGCGCACGCCCCAGGTTACCCAGTAGCTCCAGCCACTCTTGAGCACTGGGATGGCGAGCTAACACTTGTGCGTGCAATGGCGGAGTGGTCATGGGGCGCCCCCTGAGCGTCAACGAAATCAGACTAGCTCAAAAGCATTCCACTTAACTTAATAGAGGGCGTAGTTGCTGCTGAAGGCCAATACGCCGTTGCGCTGAAGGGTGCCTTTTATCTGATGATAGGGCTCACCCATCTTCACAAAAGGCTTGGCGTCTGCGCTTCTCGCTATGACGCACCCATCGTTATTGCTTAGCACCACAATCGGCACCCGACTCAGGTCCGGTCGGAATACTCGCTCGCAAGAGGCGTAAAACGAATTGCAATCGATCAGTGCAAATACGGGCTCAGCCATGACAGCGGTGCCTCCGGATGCTGTCGGTAACTACACCCCAAATCAACAAGTCATCGCCCTCAAGCACATAACGCGGAGGGTATTTAGGGTTCTCCGAGAGCAGGATGACCTCCTCCCCGCGCACAGCTAATCGCTTAACGAAGGTCTCACCATTGATTGCTGCGATCACCACGTCGCCATGACGGCCAGACAGCGCACGACTTACCACCAGCACATCCCCGTCCATAATGCCTGCTCCGGTCATGCTGTCACCGTCAGCACGCACCAGATAGGTGTGCGGTGCATCAATATCCAATAGTTCATCGAGCGAAAGGGTTTGCTCCATGTGATCTTGCGCTGGAGACGGGAAGCCGGCCGGGACACGGGACGAAAAAAACGGCAGCTCACTTTCGGAGATGCCCACAGGGCCCAAAATGGTGACGGTATTCATACTCAATAACCTTTGCTTAATGCTGTATATGCATACAGTAAACGAAATCGACGATTGAGGGTCAAAGAAAGGTGTAACTAACAGATAGCCGGAACGCAAAATGTGCGGACGTTTCACGCAATACCAGGCCCAGGTCCGCTACCTGGAGAAGCTCAATTGGCAGGCGCCGCTGGCCTTTGAGCCAAGCGATGAGTCCATCGACCGCTACAACGTAGCTCCTACCACTAACGTGCAGCTGCTGCATTTCGATGATGATGGGCTGCGCATGAGCTCAGTGCCCTGGGGATACGCCCCACACTGGGCGAGAGGAAAAGGTAAGCGCCCTCCCGCCATCAACGCCAGGCTGGAAACAGCAGTGACTAGTAAATATTGGAGATCCGTATGGACGTCAGGCCGATGCCTGGTGCCGGCAGACGGTTGGTACGAATGGGTCAAGGATCCGGATGACTCAAAACGCAAACAACCCTATTACATAAGACTTAAATCGGACGAACCGATGTTCTATGCCGCGATCGGTCATTTCCCCCGGGGCGATAATCGTGAGGCAAGCGAGACAAACGGCTTTGCCATTGTCACCAGCGCAAGTGATGAGGGACTGGTCGACATTCATGATCGTATGCCGGTTGTACTCCCGCCTGACGTCGCGCGCGAGTGGCTAGACAATAGGCTACCTGCCGAAAGCGCTGAGGCCCTGGCGAGGCATCACGCTGAGCCGGTGGCCTCATTCGAGTGGTATGACGTGGGCAAGGACGTAGGAAACGTCAAGAACAAAGGTCCGGGGCTGATACAGCCGATTGACTAGCCTGACCGCGCCCCGCCTCGCTATGCGGGGATAAATTAGCCGGAGATTACTGCCGACGGCTCCCGTGCTCTATATCGGAGCTATTGTTTAGGTACGTTTATACTGAATATCCAATAGAGCTGGTACAACAGGAGCTTCGGATGAAGGTGATCGAAAAAGTTGAAGTCGAAGGCGTTACCGATGTGGTGTGTGACGTCTGTAAGTGTTCCACCGAGGTACCCGCAGGTGGCCTTCAGTTCGCCACACTAAAGGCCCACTGGGGCTATGGATCCGAACACGATGGCGAACTGTATGAGCTGCACCTATGCGAAGGGTGTTTTTTTGGGACGCTCGCTTATCTCAGACAAGAGCGACGGACACAGAACATGTTCAGCGAAGATCTGGATTCGCACAAAGATGATGAACGGTTCGGGATGTCTGCAGGTGACTGAATTCTGGATGCTAAGCACACCTTTTTTCTGATGCACAATTCAGCCGCTGTCGGAAACCCGTTCTAGGGTTTTACAGTCTCAGAGGCTGTAGCAATCGCTCACAGGTGCCTAACCAAGGGCGGTTCAGAAGAATTAAATAGACGTATTACATGAACGAGGATGGAGCGCAGAATAAACATGGAAGCTCAAGATATGGCCGAGGAAGCAATCAGGCGGCTTGAAGAAAAAATCCCGGAGATGGCCGCAGCAGCCACTCGATCAGCCTACGAGAAAGCTAAGCAGGCTGGTCAAACCGTAGTGATTTCTAAGGGCGGTTTCATCGTTGAAGAGCGGGCGGATGGCACGGAATTAATACTGGCAATTGCCAAACCACGGCGCAAAGTCGTGGCAGGAGTCTCTTTTCAGCTAGTAGATCGGCCAAGCAAGGATCAGCCGTGGCTCTGGCCGGTCAAGCCAATCGATGAGACCGAGGGAAATTGAGATTATTCCGGCTTAACCACGAGCGAGCGGCTAAGCCTTACTGGGCCTGCTATTCAAAACCTGCCCGTCTTCCTAGTTGCAAGAAAGGCTCTTCTTAGGAAAAGCTTACCTATACTCCGTATCTGAGGAGAGCAAGGGGTCTCCAATTCCGCATTTCTCATCCCTTTTGCCGATCAGCAAAACCTCCTGTTTGGATGGATAGTGACGCAGTACAACTTTAATTTGGCTCCGTAAGGATTCAGCTACCGAACTGTCCTTCGATAATTCGAGCATCACCTCTCGTGCCTGAACGAGAGACCTGGTGCGCTCATGTGTAGTGGTCTACTAATCCCGGACACCAACGTAGGTGGTGAAATCGCCACCCTAAGCGAGGTGTCAGATGACCAGGAAACGACGCACTTTTTCACCCGAGTTCAAGCAGGAGGCAGCCAGCCTGGTGCTTGATCAAGGATATAGCATTCCCCAGGCTTGTACTTCTC
>NZ_JACGWE010000052.1:0-16242 GCF_014077575.1 Pseudomonas sp. 5Ae-yellow
TCGGCCAGCCACCTGTTTGACGGCTTCAATTTTGAATTCTTCGGTGTAGCGTGAGTTGCTCATTGGACCTCCTGGGTGCCTTGATTATAAGGCCTGGAGGTGTCTACGAAACTAGGGGCTATTCAGTCTGATGTTCCGTCAGCTGACATGGAAAGGGCACGACTTTGCTGACTCGGTGAGGGACTCGGAGATCTGGAGGAAAACGCGGGGTGGTGCGCTGGCAGCAGGTGGCTGGACCCTGGATTTGATAAAGGATCTTGCAAAGGGGTATGTACGAAAGAAGCTCAGTGATACCACTGGTATTGAGCTTTAAGAGCCGTGTGGCTTTTATCAGTCCTGAAAATTTACTGGAAAAGCAGCTGGTTAGTTTTCTATTCCGGATGCCAAAAATTGGAGCTGTGTTATATCCGAGGCCAAGAGGCCCCGGATTCACTTGTTACATCTCACTGCATTGCAATCCAGCCATCATGGCCGCTTCCATGAACTCCTGGGTAGGCATACTGCGCCGGCTCATACGCTCTAGAGCTTCTGTTCCATATCGTTCGTTTAGCCTCTCGAACGCACAGCTACAGATCCTCCTGTCCGCGCCCCCTTGCATACATCCAGACACGAACTCGCCCCTGAGCTTGTCCTCAGGGCTTGAGCAGCCAGCCATGAGCAGGCTGATCGCTATTCCTACTGATGCGATTGTAGATTTCATTGTCTGGTCTCCTACATTCTGGAAAGTACTTGGGATACACCGAGTGCAACGCCAATACCGAGACCAATCAACTGAGGTCCGGCAATCCAGAACAGCTTGTTGAATACCAAGCTGAAAAAGCCGCCTGTGGTGAAAAACATCGTTGGCCGTGCGAAGCGACAAATGGCATCGCCAATCATGGCGCCACCCCAACCGACCAAGCTTCCGACTATTACCGCCAGCAGCTTGGCGAAGAAGCCAGCACGAATAACCATGCCAGAGTTGTTAAAGGTGACCATGACGATGGCAAAGACGAATGCTGCAAGGCCCCATCCGATGGCCCTGCCTGAGAGGGAAAAGCCTTCGTCGTTATAATCTTCGTCTTCACTGTGCTGATTGTTGTTGTCGAGATTTTGTTGGTCCATACAGCATGCTCCTGGTTTCTTATTGAGCTTTTTTGGAAGAGATCAGTTGTTCGCTACCAGGCTGACTGGCAGGTATTTGCGGGGTCGCCAAGGGCCGGAAGAACGCCAATGTTGGTGGTTGGCAGTTTGACGGTTTGACCGCCTGCACTGACTTGCAGAGTGCTGGCGTTACGCAGGCTGTCCCAGAAGTTGGGGAAGTCCTCGCCACACAAACGGCAGTAGGTATCGAAGGGGTTGGTGTTGGTATACCCATCGACGATGACATTGAATCCGTCACCTTGTTGTGAGCTATATCGGTTACCTGCGATGGTGGCTGTGGCCCTGACGTATTCACCGTCTTCACTAGGGCAGGCGATGTAGAGTTCGTTTCCTTTGTCATCAGTAACGGTGTACTCCGATGTGCCCATAGCGAAACCGGACCACCACTCGGTGGCAAAAGCGTGATTGTTGCTAATGACAAGCAGAAAGCTAACGATCAGGGCAGTGCGTAATGTGTTCATGGGTTGATCCTTGGTTATTAAAAACATATCCGCTACCAGCTATGAGGCATGCAGCCAGTAGGAATGATCTGTCTAGCGGGTTGTCAGATTTGCAATTGAGATCAAGACAAGGGCAGAGGGTTTCTTACCGGGAGGGTATGAGCTTTGAAGTGTCAATCTGAGTCCCTTCATGTGGTGTCCTTGGATGATGCAGAATTATTTGATATCAAAACGACTTTATAGGTTGATTCTCATCTCGTTAAGTCCTTCATGTCAATCAGTTGATGCCCAACCATTCGAGTTGAATCGGAGGGCGCATGACGAAAAACGTAGAAAACAAGCGAGCGCAAAGTATCGGACGGGCCATTGCCAAGTATCGGGCTGACGCGGGTATGACACAGGAAAGCGTTGCAGCAAGCCTGGGCATTGGCAATGAGGCGGTGTCACGGATGGAGCGTGGCATTGCCACACCCTCAATCCAGCGACTGTATGAGTTGGCAGAATTGTTTGGATGTGAGGCGGTGGATCTGTTGACTACAGGCAGCCATCATGTGGATGACCAGTACCGCCATCTCAAGCAGATGTTGGCGAAGCTGGACGCTAAAGATCGGGAACTGGTGGTGTCACTTTTAGAGCAATTGAGCGCCCGGCTGGCGCGGTAAGCCTGTAACAGGCCCGCGCCTTTTAATCCTCTGAAGCGCCGGTTAGCAAAAAACCGCAGTTCAGGCACAGACTGTCATAGTCACCCAGCCAATGTTTCTCCACGTTGTTTGCAAGCTCGATGCCCTGAGCGACGCCCTCTGCCAGCACTGAATTGGATTGACTCGCTAGCGCAATCAGATCGCCCAGCTGTGTCCAGGGCTCGTGAGCTCCAGGTTTTGAACTCTGCTGCTTAGCAGCAAACTGCCTGAGCAGAGCATCACAGACGCCTGCCATTACAGCCAAGGTGCGAAGGTTCTGCCTGTGCAGAAGGGTTGCAGCGTCACAGATGCAGCATGTGTTGGTTTGCATGATGTCGTTTCTCCTGTGCTGGTGGGGGTTAAATCAGGCCGCGCTCTGCAAAGCTCACTGAGTCCGCGCCGCCAATCACCAGGTGATCGAGTAAACGTACTTCTACTGTGTCCAGGGCTGTTTGCAGACGCTTGGTCAGGGCGACATCCGCCGTGCTGGGCTCGGGTCTGCCACTGGGGTGGTTGTGGGTGAGGATTACCGCAGCAGCATTGGCATTGAGCACGCATTTGATGATTTCCCGTGGGTAGACGCTGGCGCTGTCGATGGTGCCGTAGAACAGGGTTTCAAAGCCCAGCACACCGTGTTGGCTATCCAGCAGGATCAGACCAAAGACTTCTCGTTCCTCATGGGCCAGTGTTGCCATCAGGTAGTTCTTCACGTGTTCCGGGCTGGTCAGGTAGTTGCTGCGTTTGAAGCGGGCTTCAAGAATGCTTTGCGCCCAACTCAGGACATCTTTTTCCGACAAAGGGATGCCGGCAGGCGGCGCAATGGCCGCCTGTTTGGCTGATTTCTGCATGTTTAACTCCAGAGTGTTTAAGGTTGGTTGCTAGGTGCCACTGGTTGATCCTGCAGGCTGTGGGTGCGCTGCAGGATCAGGTCGTGCAAAGTGGGTTTGTCACGTTTTGGTTTGCGGCTGCTGTAACTCGAAATAGCCGTTGTCTGTGGCGTAGAGGTGACTGTGGCTTCAGGGTAGAACTCCTCCAGGACCTGCTCGGCTTCCTCATCACTGTCCTCAAAGGCGCCATTGAGCAGGCCATCTCGCGCTGCAGCATCCAGCGCAGCCTGGTCAAAGCCTGCATCACGTCGGGCACGCTCCAGGATGTTGGCTTGGGCAAGGGCTTCCTCCATGGACAGACCCGTTCGCACAATCAGATCCACGTAGTAGATCGGTGTGCCATGGCTCTGCCGGGTGGATTTACCGCGCAGTCGGATCTCCAATGGCAAACACGCCAGGCGATCACCCGAGAGCGCCTGCAGGTAACTGAGCCTGGCCGACAGCGTTCGAATGCTGTTGAAGCCCGTAGTCCTGAATACAAAGCTCCCCAGCAGATCATCATCACCAATGGCCACGTTAAGCCGGCCATAGGGTTTGCAGTTGCCACCCTTGGCTAAAGGACAGCCATCCGGGCTGGGGCAGGGCAGTGATTGCAGCCCTTCACTGGTAGAGCGTTTACAGGTCTCTCCATTGCCCACACACAGCGGTCGGCCACTGGTACGGTCAAAGAGGCAGTATTCAGCTCTGAAATTTAGATCAGGATCGTTGAACAGTAACCGCACCGGAATACTGCGGATCTTGCCGCCTTGATCCTTGCGCAGATGCTCATCCAGTGGGTGCAGAACCCAGCCATCTCGAGTCTGTACCTGGGAGGTGATGGTGAATTGATCGTCTTTTTCCGGCAGACGCATGCCGTTCTTCTCGACAACCTTGCCGATTGAGATGCGCCCGAGCACGGGCGGCGTAATAGCCAGACCTTTGATCATGGGAATGCTCCTAGGGAATAACGAAAAAGGGCAGGTCGCTGAGTGAGCGGACTGCCCTGGTTGGGGTGGATCAATTGACCAGAAATCGCCTGCTGCCAGGCTTGCTGATCTGGTATTGGGTTTTCAGGTCAGGGTGCGCCTTGAACAGGGCCTCCATATCCACGGCGGTGCCATCCTTGGCTTTCTTCCAGGTGATCGAACCATCGGCAAACACGGCTTTACTGGCTGCCCCCATGGATTCTTGCAGGCGCTGCTTGAGAACAGATTCTCGAGTGTTCAGGTCAGAGAGTGACTGACGTACCTGCTTGAGCTCGGTATAAGTCTCGTTCAGGGACTGATCCTGAGAGAGGTCAATAACCACACCGGTGTCTTCCGGGTAGAGCAGACGCAGTGCCATGTCAGCGGACTCAGAGCCATCGGCTGGTGGCGGTGTGTCGGTTTCAACGTAATGCCAGAACTGACGTTCAAGCTCGATCAGGTGCTGGATCAAGACCTCATCCCGCTCTATCCGGTACACCTCAAGCTGTTGACCGCCGAGCAGCACAGCTACATCAGCCGCCTGCTTGCCGGTGACAGCCAGTTGGTGCATGACCTGCACCTCAACATACTTGGGCACACCGTCACGCCATAGCCTGGCGCCATTTATACCGGCAGTCTTACATTCCAGGATTTGCACTTCAGCACTGCCAACCACCTCACGGTCTATATTGGCGAGCATCCAGGGGATCTCGGGGTGTTGCAGCACCGCATTAACCTTGCGGACCTTGTTCCCTGTGCGTCGGTGGTACTGGGAAGCGACCACAGGTTCCAGCACCACACCCCAAAATACTGGAGTGCTGTCATCGTCCTGGTTGGGTTTGGCCAGGCCCTGGTCGCGGTTGGTTTTCTCCAGCCACAGCTCAAGTTGTGACTTGTAGGGGTTCAGGCCAATGGCTGCCGAGGAGTCAGAGCTGCCGATACCGCGTTTGCGTACATCGAGCCAATCTTCACGGTTCAGATCCTTGGTGCTGACCAGGCGCAGGACGCCACGCCCAGGCTTATTCGCCAGAGGGGAAGGGGTAGAGTGGGTTGTGTTCATGATGTCTCCAGACGCAAAAAAGCCCGGTCAGCGGTGGCTGCCGGGCTTATGTCGTTAAGGGTGATTTAGGTGGTGTTTGGTGAGATAGTCCAGAGCCGTGAATCAAGCGACCAGGGCCATGGCTTGATCCAGGGCTTTTTGCTTCAAGCTGGCGCCTTGGCCGAACCAGGCTGAGTCCAGACGGTGATCAACGCTGCGGGCACGTTTGTCGTGGTCTACGTATTCGGTTACGGCATTCAGCAAGCCCCAGGCGGTGTTATGCGCCGACTCCAGCTGAGAGCCACGCCCTTTGCCAGCAAACAGATCCTGTACCTTCTGCAGAGCTCTATGCTGGTTAAGTTCACGGCGATCATCGACATCCTGATCGGCATCGCAGATGACTTGCAGGAAATAGCCAAGCGCCTCACCTGAGTTGACCTTGCGTTGGCTGAGGGTTTTCATGCGATACATAAAGTCATCCCACTGCGCTACCGAAACACCCAGCTGCCGCTTGACGGCCTGAGCATCAAACTCAGTGCTATGGGGCACACGGATCGACTGCGCTGAACCATCCAGTGCGATGGCCAGGGTGTTGTTGCAAACCACCCGTACTGTTGTCGGCGTGGCCACGGTCGCCAGGCTTCCATCACAGGAGGTAGCCAGCAGCAGGTAGCCATTGACCAAGTCGTTGCCCTTTAGCACCGAGGCTTGCCCCGTCCGTGCCAAGGCCCAGAACTTGCGACCGCCTTTTAGCACGCCTGCAGTTTCCAGCTCGAAGCCTGCGTATTCGGTCAGATCGCGATAGAACTCAATCACATCGAACGGCTGGACTACTTTGTAGCGCTGCGAGACCACTGACAGAGGAGCCTTTGTGTCTGACCGGTAGAGCACCTTCTGATCTGGAAAGGTGTGAATGCTGCCAAGGTGCGCTGCTGAATCCGACAGAAAGCGCACCGGGGACTCCTCGATGTGCCAGTTCATCCCGGCCTCATGCTGCCATACCTCCAGCGGCTGATGACGGGAGAGCTTGTTACCCAGGCCATGCCAGGGTGTTGAACCAACGAAAGCCATATTTTCAATTTGATGTGCCATGGTGAAATCTCCATAACGGCATAAACCGCCTGTGCCAATTAGCCCAGGCGGCAAAATGAGATAAGAAAGGGAGGGGTGAGCGGACGCTCAGAAATGCGCGTGACAGTCTTGGCAGCGGTGTTGATACAGCAGCTGGTCATCTACCAGCTTGCCCAGGCGCAGGCCAGCAATGCAGCCAGCAAAGGCACCGGTAATGGCGCCAAGTACGGCACCAGCACCTACACCGCCAGGGCCAGCAATGACGCCAACCTGCATGCCGATACGGGTACCGGCCAAGGCACCAGTTGCCGTAGACGTTGCAGCACCGGTCATGCCACCAGCAACAGTGCCAACATAACCGCCAATGCGTTTACCGTAATTACAGAAAACCACCCGCTGCGAACCGCAGCGTGGACAGGATCGAGACATAGTAAAAACCTCATGAGACAGGCCAGTTGAGCGGACTGGCTGTGGTAGGCTCATGGGGGTTATGTAGGATTGAAAAAAGTTTGAATGGAAAATGCTAAGGCAGTGTTTATGTCGTGGGCTTGGAGGGTGGCTTTCGGCCAAGAGCGCTCATCAAGTGTCTTTCAAGACAGGGTCGACTCAAGTAGAGCGCAGGAGTCCGACCAGCAAAACACGCAATAGATTACAACGAAGGGAATCAGACATGAAAACATTAAATATTGACCTGGAAAACTGCTACGGCATCAAGAGCCTGCAAACCAAATTCGACTTTTCCAAAGCTAAGGCGTGCGCCGTCTATGCGCCGAACGGTTCTATGAAGTCTTCACTCGCACAAACTTTCCAGGATGTTGCAGACGGTACTGCCTCCAAGGACCGGATCTTCACGACGCGCGTTTGTAGACGCGAAATCACGGATGAGGCCGGCGCGGACCTGCCCAAGGAGAGCGTGCTCGTCGTTCGTCCGTATGACGAGGTTCTTGGGCATTCCGCGAAGACATCAACGCTGCTGGTCAATCCTCTTCTACGCAAAGAATACGAAGCGCTATATGCCGATATCGAGGCGGCAAAGGAGGCCTTGCTGAAAGCTCTGAAGGTTCAATCGGGCTCCAAGAAGGACATTGAAAAGGAGCTGTCGATTACCTTCACAGCACGCGCCGATCAGTTCTATGTTGCGCTGAACCGCATTAGGGACGAAGTTTCCGAGATGCCAGACTCCCCACTCGCAACAGTTTCGTACGACGTGATCTTCGACGACAAGGTGCTTGCCCTTCTCGGTACCGATGAAGCGAATACTGCCATTCAGGACTACATCCAAAAGTACAACGAGCTGTTGGCCGCATCGACTTACTTCAGGAAGGGAACATTTAACTACTACAACGCAGAAACAGTCGCAAAGCAGCTAGCGGACAACGGATTCTTTGATGCGAAGCATTCCGTTACCTTGAACGCTGACACCAAGTTGGAAATAACCAGCCAGAAGGAACTAGAAGAGCTGGTCGCCAAAGAGAAGGACGCTATCTCCAATGACAAGGACCTGAAGAATAAGTTTGCGAAGCTCGACAAGCTCCTCCAGAAGAACGTCACGGTAAGAGACTTTGAAGCATACCTGCTGAATCATGAGGAGTTGCTGGTCCGACTTGGGAACATACCAGCCTTCAAAGAAGATGTCTGGAAGTCTTACCTGAAGGAGCACTTCGAGCTATTTCAGGATTTGCTGAACAAGTACCACGCAGCGCAGGCCAGACGCAAAGAGATCGAAGGGCAGGCTGAGAAGGAGCGCACCCAATGGGAAGAGGTCATTGATATCTTCAACGATCGATTTTTCGTACCGTTCAAGCTGGATGCAACTAACCGACTGGCTGTCATCCTCGGTCAGGAACCGATGCTAAGCCTCGACTTCACATTTGAGGATGCCGACGATATGGCCGTCGTTGACCGCAATGCACTTATGCAAGCGCTTAGCACGGGGGAAAAGAAGGCTTTCTACGTGCTGAACATACTTTTCGAAATCGAAGTCCGAAAGAAGGCAAAACAGGAAACGCTCATTATCGTCGATGATATTGCGGATTCGTTCGACTATAAGAACAAGTACGCAATCATTCAGTATTTGATGGACATTGCCGAAGATTCCCACTTCAAGCAGATAATCCTCACCCACAACTTCGACTTTTACCGGACTGTTCAGAGCCGGTTTGTCCGGTACCCGGACTGTTTCATGGCGTCGAAGACCGCAACGGGATTAGTGCTTGAGCAGGCTGCGGGCATTCAGAATGTCTTTATTAAAGACTGGAAACCAAAATTCGCTACCGAGCCGAAGAAAAAGATTGCCTGCATCCCCTTCATGCGCAATCTCATTGAGTACACAAAGGATGCTGCCGACCCTGATTTTGTCACGCTAACGTCGCTGCTGCACTGGAAGCCTGACTCCAGTCAAATTACCATTTCAGACCTGGATGTGATCTTCAACAGGCTGTTCGGCAAAAACGTTGCTTCGGCAGAAGGCGCAAAACCTGTTATGGACCTCATCATGCACGAAGCCGGCGAATGCCTGAACGCTGCAGAGGGGATTAACTTCGAGAACAAGATCGTGCTAGCCGTGTCGATCCGACTCACCGCCGAACGCTTCATGGTGAAACGTATTAACAATGCGGCCTTTGTCGCAGGTATCGACGCAAACCAAACGCCTAAACTGTTAAAGAAGTTCCGGGAGCTGTTCGGCACAGAGCTGAAGGCGATCAAAGTCCTACAGCGCGTAACTTTGATGACTCCGGAGAACATTCATCTAAACTCTTTCATGTACGAGCCAATCTTGGACATGTCTGATGAACATCTGCGGAGGCTGTATGGCGATGTTATCGCACTGGGCTAAAACTGAACCACCTCAAGCTTGATGTGCAGTTCGTCTTGCTGTTTTTGTAGGGAGCGGCCGCAAAATTCATTGATGAAGGAGGCGCAATGCCCAACCCACTAAAAGTTCTCGACCACAGCTTTAAATCACAAATGGAAGCAGAACAATTTTTCTACGGCATTCGGGATAAGTATTTGGCCATTGGGGGTGATATAAAAGACTCTGCGGATTTCGACCTGCTATGCGAACTTTACGTCAAATACTGCGAGTACACCGATTGGCCCCTACCAGCGTCGCCAATTGCATTTTATACGCGAAACATCTCGCGTGGAGTTGGACCCAAGGGCGGGACGACGCAGGGCTTCGTCGTCAAATTTAACAACGGGAGCGAGCAGGAGTTTTCCGCAAAGAGAGCCATCAGAGCGTTAGCAAGCCGGTAAAGCTTTGATCCTGAGGTCGGTGGGGGCGCGCGACACATTGAGGGTCCTTTATTGGCCGATTCAAGCCTGTTGCGACAGACGACTTTCGGCCAAGAGCAGCCCTCCGAGTATCAATACGGTGGTCTGCCCCGATTATCTCTGTCTTTATATCTGCTCGGAAACTCTTGAAGGAAGCAAGAAAGGTATGCGACTACACAAATGGCTGCAAAACAACAGACTCACGGGGCTGGAGTTATTTTTGCTAGGGGGCTGCCATGGAAAGTAGAGAGCAGCTGTGTGAGCAAGCCCTCATTCGCATTCTCGATAGTCTCTATTCCGATGGGGATCAACAGCTAAGTTCATTTATAGTTACTATGCCAGGGAGGCCGGTAACGCATTTTGTCTGCGCGACGCTCATTCCCGGTACGGGTCTCCTGTCAAATACGCCTGATAAAGGTCGTCAAACAGCATGTTGGTATGTTGCAGGAGCGCATCATCATCATCACAACGTTCCTTGGCCCCGAGCAGCATGAGTTTTAACCCTACTGCCTCTGGAACGGGGGGGCCTCCCACATCCAGGTAGTGAACTAGCTCCCCAATCTTGCTTAAACCCAGTTGAGTCTCAAGACTGAAACTCCTCAGCAGCACTTCAAAGGTGACCTTGTCATCAACATGGGTGAAGTTGGCTCCATCAAAATCATACCCTAGCGCATCTGGCGGGCACTGGTTTGGGTGTTCCAGCCACACGAAGCGAGCCTCGGGATCAATAAAGCGCTGGATCAACCAAGCCGATGCTAGCCGATCCACCCAGGGGCGGCGCCGCGTGGCCCAGCATCTTCCGATAAATGCAGAGCGATCAAGCAGTGGGATCTCGGCCTGGTTCGGCTGCGGCTCGTCAGGCACAAAGCAACGATTAAAGACGTTCTCCGCATCTGCCATGGCTGTGACGGCGTGCTCACTTTCTGCGCGTGGAAAGAAATCGATCTCCATAATGCTTTGCAAACGTCTCTGTAGCTGGGTCAATTGACGCTGTGCTTCTCGCTCCTCCAACTGAGGGCATGCCTGCTGCCAGTCAACCACCGCTGTTCTTAAGGCTTGAAAATCTGCCGCTCGATCAAAGAGCGAAGGCAAATCATCAATGCCATCTATGGCTGACTCCTCTAACTCAATCAGCAGCGCGTCACCTCCCAGCATCTTGATTTCGCTGGCCTGCTGCTCCAGGGCCTCTCTGCGGGAGGAGCTGGCAGGCAGCAAGTAAACGCCATCTCTGAGTACCGCCACACCTAAGCTACGAAGAGCGCGCCAAATCCTCATGCGAGGCGTTCCCGCCCGCCCGCTGAGGCGCATGATCAATATTAACCAGTGTTGCATGTGATCAGCCATAACGCCCTCTCGTTGTATTCATTACAATAACGTTATACATTCTACAAAAATCCCGCCATTATTAAAGAGTGCGCCATGCCCCCAAACATTGAATCGTCCCATCAGGTACCGTTTCGTGAGGCCGTCAGGGTCTGGTTACGAATTGCATTATTGAGCTTCGGCGGCCCAGCCGGTCAAATAGCAGTGATGCACCGCATCCTTGTCGAAGAAAAAAAATGGATTGGCGAGCGCCGTTTTCTCCACGCGCTCAACTACTGCATGATGCTACCGGGGCCAGAAGCGCAGCAGTTGGCTATTTATATCGGCTGGCTAATGCATCGCACCAAAGGTGGCTTGGTCGCGGGCAGTCTCTTCGTGCTACCGGGTTTTATCGCCATTCTAGCACTGAGCTATCTGTATGCAGTCCTGGGCAATGTTGGAGCTGTTGAAGGGCTCTTCTTTGGCTTGAAAGCGGCGGTACTGGCAGTGGTGCTTAACGCAGTTGTACGTATAGGCAAGCGAGCTCTGAAGAATTGGATAATGCTTGGCATCGCCTCTGCGGCTTTTGTCGCCATCTTCCTTTTTAAGGTGGGGTTTCCACTCATTATTTTAACCGCAGCTCTTCTAGGTTATTGGGGCGGGAAGCGCGGCATGACTGCCTTTGAAGTGAGCGGTGGCCATGGAAGTGCTGACGAGTCAGTTCTTAGCGACCGAGACTCCATACTCGGGGAAGGACTCCCTGCACATGCAAACCCCAATCGCCAGTGGTCGCTACGCATGTCAGCCACCCTACTGCTGTTGTGGTTAACGCCGGTCGTGCTCCTGTTGGCAATGTTTGGTAGCGAGAATGTATTCAGCCAGATTGCTCTCTTTTTCAGCAAGATGGCGGTGGTGACCTTTGGGGGTGCATACGCGGTGTTGGGATACATAACCCAAGAGGCGGTGCAAAATTATGGATGGTTGGCACCGGGCGAAATGCTCGATGGCCTCGGCATGGCGGAGACGACCCCGGGCCCGTTAATTCAAGTGGTGCAGTTTGTCGGGTTCATGGGTGCTTATCGCGAGGCCACAGGCCTTGATCCCTTGGTAGCAGCGACGCTGGCTGCGCTGCTGACGACCTGGGTTACTTTCGTTCCTTGTTTCCTTTGGATATTTTTAGGGGCTCCGTATGTGGAGCGTCTACGCGATAATCGCGCACTGAGCTCCGCGCTGTCAGCCATTACCGCTGCGGTAGTCGGGGTTATCCTGAACTTAGCAATCTGGTTTGGGTTTCACGTTATTTTCGCTGAAGTAGGCGAATGGCGCTTTATGGGAGCGCGTGTGTTAACGCCAAACCTAGAATCCCTGGATGTACTGTCGTTGCTACTGGCTGTAGGCGCCATGGTCGCGATTTTTCATTTCAAAGTCGGCATGATCAAAGTGCTGGCAGGGTGTGCGATTCTTGGTGTTTTAGCTTCTCTTGTGGTTTTTTAGCCAGCGGTCGCGCTATTGACGTCAGATGCAGATGAACATTAACTCCAGGTCAGATTCCATGCAGAAGAAAACTAAGACCGCCAAGTCATTACGCAGTTTGAGAACGACGACTGAATATGGCCGCGCCTTTAGTTCGTCGACGTTCAAGGCTTAAGCTCGGCTGTCAAAAGCCCCCTTGAGCTCAAATAAACCATCCTAGCGTGACGGCTGCCAGCAGCAGGTAGCGGGCAGTCTTGGCCAGTGTGACGATCAACAGAAAGCTCCAGAAAGGTTCGCGCATAACGCCGGCGACCACGGTCAGTGGGTCGCCAATAATTGGCACCCAACTGAGCAGTAACGACCAGCGGCCAAAACGATGGTAAGCCTGCTGGGCTTTTTCCAGTTTGCGCTCGCTGACTGGAAACCAGCGTTTTTGTCGATAGCGCTCTATAGAGCGGCCCAGCAACCAGTTGACGGCGGAGCCAAGCACATTGCCAGTGGTTGCGACCGTCAATAATGCCCAGGCAGCGTAACGGTCTGTCAGCAACAGCCCGACCAGCACCGCTTCTGACTGCATCGGCAGTAGCGTGGCGGCACCGAATGCCGCAAGGAAAAGTCCAAGATAGCCGGAAAGCTCCAGCCACGCGTCAGGCATTGAGCCCGGTCCAGCCGTGAATGCCGATATATATACCCACCCCGATAATCAGTACGCTGGAAAAATAAGGGGCGCGGCGTGCCACCGTGCTGAGCCAAGGCCAACGATTGGATGCCTGCCGTGCGCCGATGGCGGCAGCGGCGCCGACGGTGACCAGCGTGATTGCCAAACCAATACTGAAGCACAACACCAGTACCGCTCCCAGCGTGACTTCCTTCACCTGCAGACAGAGCAGCAACACAGTAATCGCCGCCGGACAGGGGATCAAACCCCCAGTCAGCCCGAACAGAATGATCTGGCCGGTGCTGACATTGCCATTGCTGAAACGCGTGCGAATATCCTGGGCATGCGCTCGTTCGTGGGCATCCTGATAACCTTCCAGCGACAGCTCAAGCCCTCCAGCTTTGACATGATCATGATCATGATCATGGTTATGGGCATGTTCATGTTCATGGTGATGCTGATGTGCACTAGCCGCCTCGAGCTGCCATGTTTGCTCGCCCTGCCAGGTGCGCCCCAGCATCCACAGGGCGATGAGAATAATGATGGCGGCGCTGGCAAGCTGGAAGTAGGGCTCGGTAGTGTCAGCGTCGAGATTCTGCCCCAGATACATGCCAAACATGGCCACTAACCAGACCACCGCCGTGTGAGAAAGCGTCGCTGCGAAACCAAGCAGAACGGCCTGTTTTACTGTGCCGCGAATCGCCACGATAAACGCCGCCATCATGGTTTTGGAGTGTCCAGGCTCCAGGCCGTGCAGAGCGCCTAATAAAATGGCGGTGGGAAAATACAACCACGCCTGGGAGGCCCCCTGCTGCAGTAGTTCGGCGAAACTCGACATGGAAGAAACCCTGCTGGGAAAAGTCTTAGAGGTATTTGGTGATTTGCTTGAAATCTTCCAGTGGTGCACGTTCACCCCCGGAAAGCGCCTCTACCGTGTGCTCCAGACAGTGGTCAATATGGTCCTGAATAAGTGTTCGCTTGGCTTGGCAGACTGCCTTTTCTACCGCGTGCAACTGTTGTGCAATATCGACACAGGGGCGGCTGCTTTCAATCATGGTGATGATGCTACGTAGGTGACCCTCTGCCCGCTTCAATCTTTTGACGATATCGCCATGGCTTGAGTGCTGGTGCCCCTCTGCGTTTTCGCTCATGTATTGAGTCTCATGTCGGGATGGATTATGCTCGCATCCTATCCCCCTGGAGGGGATACGGTCAATCCGTCGAATCAGCAAGACTCACGAGCCCCAGGCACCGGACCCTCTAGATATGCCCAGCAAGCCCATCAGCACCAAGGTGATATTTGCCCTCGCTCTCGTCATATTGATGGCATGGGTCGGGCATAGCTCGGCATTAGTGAATGGCGCCAGCCCGCCCGCTCACGCGCATTCGCACGGTAACGACGCTCCCACCTGCACAATCTGTGCGGATCACTTCCATTCATCGCTGACTGCCGATCACGTGCACGAAACGCCGCACCTGAATATGCCTCTGGGCCTAAGCGCTCAATCGAAGAGTGCGGCGCTTCTGCGTGACGCCGGCAGTTTTGTGCCTGCGGCACCGATCTTTTTAGTCAAGCGGCCTCCCCGTCCTGATCTGGTGTGCTGACAACGCCGCCTCGCGACTTTTAACCACCGTCATTCAGGACTAAATAATGCATTCTTTTCCAGGAAGCGATTCGGGCAGATTCCCTGTAGGCTCGAATCGCCCGCTATTACTGTTTTTACTGTTCACCGCGCTGATGTTTATAGGTATGCCTGACGCATTTGCCCACGCTGTCGCCGAAGGCGACAAGGGCTACATTCAGGAAATCACTGGCGTGAACCTCATAGCCTTCATGTACCTCGGGGCCAAGCACATGGTCACCGGCTATGATCATCTGCTGTTTCTGCTGGGGGTGATTTTCTTCCTCTACCGCATGCAGCATATCGCTATTTATGTAAGCCTGTTTGCTGTTGGACACTCGCTCACCATGCTGCTGGGCGTGTACTTCAATATCGGTATCAACAGCTACATCATTGACGCGATCATCGGCCTTTCTGTGGTGTACAAGGCGCTGGATAACCTGGGCGCTTACCAACGCTGGTTTGGCTTTCAACCCAACACCAAAGCCGCCACCTTGATCTTTGGTTTGTTTCACGGCTTTGGCCTGTCGTCGAAGATTATCGAATACGACATCTCACCGGATGGGCTGGTCCCAAACCTGTTTGCGTTCAACGTCGGCGTGGAAATGGGCCAGCTAATTGCTTTGGCCATGATCCTGATTGCAATGAACTTCTGGCGTAAGACTGACGGCTTCTTCCGTCATGCCTACACCGCCAACGTAGCCATGATGGGCGCGGGATTTCTGCTTATTGGCTATCAGCTCACTGGCTACTTTATTGCTTGATTCTGGAGACATTTATGTACAACACCGATATGCCCTCACGCGCTGAACTACCCAGTAGCGCAAAACTGATTCGCTCTACCATCATCTCCGCCATCGTTGCATTGGTGCTTCTGGTGACCGTCGTCATGCCAGCCGAATACGCGATTGACCCGACGGGTGTAGGCCGTTTGTTGGGTTTGACTGAGATGGGCGAGATCAAACAGCAACTTGCCGATGAAGCCGCTGCTGATGAAGCCGCGCAGTTGACGGCGGTGCCTTCCGCTGCTGAAGAGCTCTCACCAGAGCCGACGGCCCCGGTTCAACAGACAGTTGCTGACCCTGAGCCACAGGCAGAGCCAATTGTCGCAACGCCTGCTCCAGCGCAGCCGGAATGGCAGGATGAGGTCCGCGTAGTGCTGACCCCTGGCGAAGGCACTGAGTACAAGCTGACTATGGAACAAGGTGCGATTGCCAGCTTTCATTGGGTATCAGAAGGCGGCCCCGTCAACTTCGACACCCACGGTGATGGCGGTGGCCAGTCTATCTCTTATGAGAAGGGCCGTGGCGTTACGGAGGATGAAGGCGATTTGACGGCCGCGTTCACGGGGAACCATGGCTGGTTTTTCCGTAACCGGAATAATGAGGATGTCACGTTGGTGCTTCGCACTCGTGGCAACTACGGTGAGTTAAAGCGGGCGATGTGAAGCGGAAGACCTGATTAGGTGCCGTCACGCCCAGGCCAGTCTCGAATTGAGGCTGGCTTGGTGTGGGGACCATAAACGTGTGCTTCTGGTAGATATTGAAACCTTCCTTCACACCTCTTGGACTGTTGTCCGCTTTTGGCCCAGGGTGTGTAAAAACGTCCTGACAAATCCTTGCTATGATTTCCGACACTTCCATCGCAAGGATTCCCATGAAACGGTTTATCCAGGGTGAACACCGAGGTCAAAGCACCTTGCTTCCCGAA
>NZ_JACGWE010000038.1:0-26652 GCF_014077575.1 Pseudomonas sp. 5Ae-yellow
TCGGTCAGCCACCTGTTTGACGGCTTCAATTTTAAATTCTTCGGTGTAGCGTGAGTTGCTCATTGGACCTCCTGGGTGCCTCGATTATAAGGCCTGGAGGTGTCTACGAAACTAGGGGCGATTCAATAGATAATCAGTAAAACGAGGGGGCGTTTGGTTTCGTTCTGCTCGGAGGGCAAGGCTGCGCGAAATTGACAGGCGTACATCGAGTTTTGATTGAACTGTGCTATAAGCCAGCAAGAGATTGGCCTAAGTTGTTTCGTTAAACATTTTTTGGCAAGACTGATTCTATCTTCCTGCTTTTTACAGAGAGTGTTTGAGCTCCTGCTCGTAATCTTTTAAGATTAACTTAAGATCATATTAACGTTTTTTGAATGGGTGAATGTTGTCGCGTGGCTGGTACTGCTCTAGCTTTTGTTGCAGATCGATAACCTGCATTTCAAGGCATAAGATCTTGTTCAGTGCGATCTCGTAATCCTCGCGCAATTGTACTAGCTTTTGATCTATTACGGAGATTCTCTCTACAGCCTGGAACTTGCGGGCAGGGATAATATTATTCTCTTGTAGCTTCTGGTACTCTTCGATGGCTGCGCAGATTTCTAATTGCCTAGCCTTCCGTAAGTCGCCTTTCCCTTTGCCAGCTTCGATAGCTACCGTGTCGTAACTGATGACTTCACCTCTCTGTCTGAGGCGTATAAATGCGTCCCAGTAGGCTTGTTGTAGAGGCGTGCGATTACTGGATTTTTCTTCAGACATCTAATAGCTCCTTTTGACGTGTAAGTTTCTTTTCAAATTCCTCTATAACGGCCTGCTCCTGCATGAAATGCAGGCTGGTCGGAGAGTAGCGATCTCTTCGCCTGTACATCTTGGCAAGCACCTTTTCCGCATCTTTGAACTCAGGGTCATTGCCAGACTGGTAGGTGCATCCGAAGCAAAACTCACCGTCTGTGGTGAACGTGTACCCATCGCAGGTGGCGGGGCCTCCGACCTTAGAGCATCCACCAACCGCATTGGGCTTAAAGTTCCTAGAGCCTTCTTCAAATTCTTTTTTGATTCGCGCTTTGTCCGTAGCGATAATGGTGGGCTTGAGGCGCTTTAGCTGCTGATTGATTCGTATGCCGTTGGGCCCCGTAAGATTCGGTGCATTGTCCAGTACCAACTTTTCGAAATTATCGTACTCTGAAAGGCGCTGCTCCCTCTGGATATCGTCCATCAGCAATATTTGCGACTGGTGCTGCTCATCCTCGTTGTCATTCAGTATGAAGTTAGTCGCGAAGGTCGAGTTGCGTCGATAGTAGGCGGTCATGGATGCTAGCAAATGCTTAAACTGGGCCTGAACAGCACCTAGCGTCAGAAGGCCAGATCTAGCCAAGTAAACCGCCAGAGAACGTCTGCATTGATGTGTTGTTAGAGGCCAGGGTGCATCAACTTTTACGGTCTTTCCCCAGTCTCTAAAGCCGTCTAACTGTCTTAGTTCAGCGTAGTCAGATTCCTGAATTGTCAGTGAGCTGAACCGGCCTACAAATTCTTTTAAACGCTTTCCCGATATGGCTTCGCTGAATGTGGCGTTAGCATGGAATATAGTGCCTTTGTGCTTGAATTTATGGGCCACAAAAAGAGGGTATTGATTAGGATCGAGGACATAATTGTGCTTGTAGGCAATCATCTCTCCGATGTTTTGCGCTGCCGCTACACCAAGATCAACAATGTCAGCTGTAACCCAATATGTTTTTGTATAGCCTGAGCCAATCGTCTTGCTGGTATAGCCCTTAATAATCTTTGCTTTAGCACCTTTTGCGTTGAGTTCAGATAAGCATTCGCGATCAAGGTAATTTACTTCATTATCACGCATGCCTGTAAAAAGATGTATCCAGTATTTAGCTGCTTCCTGTACGTCTGTCAGATAGACATTCCAGTCTTTTTTGACGATCAGTTCGTACTTTTTACAAAACTCTTTAAGGTCGTACTCCTTCATCAGAAGCGCGAAGTTGTGAGGTTTTCTGTACCACCTTTCAAAGCCCTTTCGAGTGGCTGGGTAGCCCTCTCCAAGTCGCTCTCCGATGCCATCATCAAGGAAGGCAATGAAAGACCTGATGTGTTCATAGTGATCCCTAAAATCTGTCAGAAACACCTCAAGATCATGAATTAGGTTGGCGAAGAGGCGGGTGGGGATTACAGGCGTTTGTTCTGTTCGTTTGTTTGGTAATTGCGCCGCTATATCTTTTATTTGATCTGATAGAGAGAAGTCAGGAGGTCCTAGCGTGAAGGCAGGGTGAGCAATGCGAATGGCAGCCAGCTCCGCGATTAGTGTCCCTATCTCATTTGCCTCTCGTTGCTCAAGTTGTTCAATGCTAGTGAGGATTCTATGCTTAAGTCGGACGTCGTTAAGCATCTGTTCAATGGAGATATCATTGCGATCCGCCCAGGCAGCCAGCTTGTTTGGCGTGGTCATCCTAAGCGTAGAGATTGTTTTGCACGTTGGTGACCAGTACAGGCGTCCATACTGCATAATCTTTAGATCACGGATGATTTCTTTTGAAAAGAGGTCTATTTCAAAGTTGAAGTACTTCACGTCACCTGAAATTGCTGAAAAATCCCACTGGTTGCTCTTGAACTGAGAGCAGACAGTTGTATCAGAATTTAAAGTAATGATCGTTTCATCTTTGATAGCAAGGCTTTCTATAGGGGCTTCGATATAGGGCGTGGAGCCTGCTTCGCTAATAACCGACAGGTAATAACTCATGCGGTCAGCCTCCCAAATTCATACATGTCTGAGAGCACATCCGCCCAGTATTCGTCGAGCACGCCAAAGCTTATTTCCTCTTCAATATCGATAATCATTTGTTCAGATTGTGGTCTTACTTTCCGCATCTCATCGAAAATCTCATTGATTCGATCTTCATAAGGAGCCCATTTAACAGCCCATTCTTCGGGAGGAATGGTGGTTCCCAGTTCAGTGATCAGTAGCTTGAAGCTGAGAAGTTTTCTAATATCGATATCATCTGCGTGGGCAGCATACATATCACAGAATATGCAGGTTTCTTTTATGCGGCAGTCAGGCTGGGGCGCATAGTCATTAAATCCCTTTACTAAAGACGGATTCAGAGTCCCTTCACTTTCGCATCCTCCAATCATCGTGGTCTTTTCATCATCTCTGTTGTCAGAAATGATCTTTACCTCAATGTGTTTTTTGTCCCTAACCCGTTTACCTGCGCTATCATGGACTTTGTTCATTGCAAATCGAATAGCTTCAGCATGATCGGCAAGGTTGATGTTTTCATAGTTTCTCACAGCGGTCTGAACGTCATTACCAAGCATTTTAGCTACCTGGATAATGTCGTTGTCCGTAGCTTCTCTTGCTAGGGATGCGTAGAGTTTGCGCAATGGTCTAGATGTTACCCATTCGACGCAATAGAGGTCTTGAAACATCTTTGCAGGATGGTGGCTAACATCAGATAATGAGTCGTAGTATTTTCTCAGTCGACCATTTTGGCCTACAACGATAAATGGTGAGTCAGGCTTGCCGTCTCTAAGGGTAAACATGAGCTCCCTGATATCGACCCACTTCCTCCAGATAGGCAGATATTTCGAAACAATCGTGTAGTCCTTCTGATCAATTCCTCCCCTGTATTTGATTCCAGAAAGTCGAAGCCCTTTGATTTCGCCTTGCTCAAATCTTCTTTCATCGCTCATCCTGGCTTCTAGCAAAGGCGTTAAGTTGGCTCCAGAAGCGCCTATAAAAGACAGAAGCGCTGAGGTCGCTATTTTGGTAAAGAATGAGTTCAGTATGTTATCTTTGTAAAAATCGCTGCTGTGGAAAATCACGGTATCAGAGACTATTACTGACTGCCTGTCCCTTTTAACGAGGACACTCCAAGCCTGATGGATAAAGTCGCAGTGAGCAGCGTAGGTTTCCAGTATATCCTCTTCTGTTAGTGGGTTCTCAGTCAGGGTGTCGACGTATTTTTCTCTGTCATTCCATCGGATCGGAGTTGCCCAGAATGTTACAGTTCGAAGGTCAGTGCCTGTGGCTAATTGAACAACTCTTCTGGCGCGTTTTTGGAGGATGCTGGAAGAATTGTTGCTGATCTTGTTGGGGTTGCCGTCAGCGAACTTCATCCGTGTATAAAGGAACTTTGTATATTCTGTGTAGATCTCTTTTAAATCGGAAGTTGATCTAAAATCAAATCCGTCTTGGCTGTTATCGTTGATGAACTTGATGAACAGGCGATATCCGCTCAATTTAGCCATTTTAGAAGCTGCTTCATTCCCAAATGAAGTGCGTATATCGGATAGTATCGCTCTTACGAGTGGGTAGCGACTTTTGTCGAGGGTCATAGGCTCAACAGGCTTGATGGATTGGTTGTTGCTGGTGTCAAACTTCCGATAGCACAGACACCCAATATCAAAGGTTTTTTCTTCACCGTTGCGATCCTTCAATACAAGCACGGAATTCTCAAGGTCAGTAGGTGTTTGGACAGACTTACTGCTATCTATATTGCCTTGTATTTCGTGCTTGATGACACGTATTTTCATGTCACTCATAGTTATAATTCATTACGTCATCAGGCACTTTTTGGAGAAGTCTGGTTTCTATCTTGAGCTGGGTATGTGCGGTGTAGCCATCGCCTTTGTAACGTTTAAAGTCAAGATAGGCTGTGGTTACGTGTACGCCACTGTGATTCATTAAGTCACAAACTTTTAAAAGTGCATCTGTTGAATTTATGCCTTCGTCATCCATAAGCTTGAATAGCGTGTTCATTCCAAAGGTTGCGCGTAGATCGTGGAAGCTGAAATCGAAATGTTTGAGCTTTGGATCAGAATTTCTAATTCGTGGCAGTAAAGTGTCTTTTATATAGGTCTTGATGCCTTGGCCTTTTCGGCCATCTATTTTCCTTTTTTCATCTTTGGTCGCAGCAACAGGTGTCACGCCCCTATGGTAGTTAGGGTCCCTGGCATCATTTATCTCCTGCCTAGATGAATAGTACGGAGCGCTGTTCTTGTGGAGAAATAGATAGTTATCCAATGTGTTGCCATAGGCGCTCTGGATTCTTCTTGAGGTCGCAATATTGCCGCTCCAGTAACGCATTAGTAGATTGTGAAGCTCCGGGGAGAGGATTAATGTCTCTTCTTTCTTTCCTTTGGTGTCTACAAGGCTGAGGGATGTCCCGCCGACATGAATTAGGTAATGATCTTCTTCTGCATTATATACCGCGTTTTTTATTGTACTGCCCCGTAGGGTGCAGATTGTCTGGAGTCGGGCACCTGTACATCGTGCAACCGTAAATATTAGTCGTACAGTAATGCCTGACTGGGCGATAAATTTGTCAATAACATCCTGCTCTTTTTGGGTTAGAGGCCTGAGTTTGCCTTCAACCTTAGTTGGATCTTGCTTCTTCTTCGTTCTCTTAACGGCTTGGTCGCTTGATTTGACTCTCATCAGCTTCGCGGTGTTGGTTAGATCATAGTTGATGAGCTTTACGAGTTTGTCGACATCTTTCCAGGCCAATCCTAAAAGGGTTGGTGTAATAACTCCTTTCTGAGTGAGTGTTCTGTAGAAAGCCTGGACAGTGCCGTGTATTTCGCCTGCCGTGCTTGCTGACAATCCAACACCTCTGAGATTTCCAGATCTGCGCTTCTTCTCCATTAGCTCTTCGAGGTAGGAGCGAAATCTGTAGGTAGGTCGTTGGTCTTCATGAACTGGATGAAACTTAAGAGGGTCTGTGTCGGTCTCTTCTAGCCAGCGCAAAAAAGTGAGTAGGTTCGTAGCCCAATTGGCCCACGTTTTAGGGACGTACTGATCTTTGTATCGACCTCGAGCCATCAGCTTATGAGTCAGATGGAGATTGCCAAGCGTCCAAGGCTCACCATTTCCCTTAATGAGAACAGGAAATCTTGGGAAGGGTTTTGAGCCGATCTTGGCTGAGGGTTGGTAATCCAATTCACCAGTCTCCTTATTTACGGAGTACTCCAGAGCGTAGAAGTCGGTTACGTAGGTTAGTCGAGGAGAGCCTTTTTTAGCTTTTTTTCTTGACATCGCCTTGCCATCCGGTTTACATGTATGTACATCAGATTGTAACGCTTAAGCCTGGCTCTGCGCAATGTACTTGTTCCTGTGGTAGACACACCAGATTTAGGTTCTGGCGCCGAGAGGTGTGAGAGTTCGAGTCTCTCCGTCCGCACCATATAATCAACTGCTCTATGAGACAGTTGGTGACGTGTCAAAAAGCCTGCCTGAATATCGTTGAATTCAAGCCAGTGCTGAACATCGCAAGAAGCCGCTCCCAAACAGCCGTTCACTGGCTGCTAAGCGCGGCTTTTTTCGTTTCTGATGTTCTCTAAATACGCTTGGCTTTGATGCCGCGCGCCTTTCTGGTCACAGCGCTTGGCCAATTTTATTCCCCTGACTCTCTGGGCATGCATCACATGCCTTGCTCGGTAATTGAGTCCGTACCCGAATCCCTCCTTGCCTTTCATTATGGCTAATGTATGAAGCGGGCAGCAACAACGGAAGGTGGTGATTGAATGCAGCCAATTGCATTCAAATGGTTATCGCTTTCGCGAAGGATGTGATCGTTTGGGTCTATCCTAGAGAGCTCGCGTTTTTTGCGGGGTAATGCCAGGGAAGCTGCGAAAAGGGTGGGGGTGCCCCAATTATGGGGTTGCATCGCTCTATGTTCGGTGAGTTGATAATGCTTCCGCCAGCCTGGCGGATCATGCTGGGCAGCGCTGCGCGCGATAACCTGAACGCGGCAGACAGGTTGATGTCCAGCACGCTGTCCCAGTCGGCGTCAGTGCATTCCAGTGCAGTTCCTTTCATGAGCAGGCCTGCGTTGTTGATCAGTACATCGATACGACCAAAATGCTCAATGGCCGCTGCGCAAACCTGCTGTGCCGCTTCCTTTTTACCCAGGTGGGCAGCTACTAAGCAGGCGCGCGTTTCCGCAGCCTTGAGTGATGCGGTCAGTGCGTCGCCCTTGGCCTGATTGCGTCCGACCAGTCCCAGGTCCGCTCCCTTGGCCGCTAGCTGGTTAACCACTGCTAGTCCAATGCCTGAGGTGGCGCCCGTGACGATACATACCTGGTTT
Organism: Pseudomonas sp. 5Ae-yellow; assembly: GCF_014077575.1. Taxonomy (NCBI): domain Bacteria; kingdom Pseudomonadati; phylum Pseudomonadota; class Gammaproteobacteria; order Pseudomonadales; family Pseudomonadaceae; genus Pseudomonas; species Pseudomonas sp. 5Ae-yellow. The sequence goes on from NZ_JACGWE010000038.1 coordinate 7,089, forward strand.
GCAAATGACATTCTGTGTTCGCTTCTATTATGCAGGGCGGTAACGTTGATTCCGCTAGCCGAGTCTATTCGGCTTCGTGATTACGGTTCATATAGCCCGTTACTTCTTCGTACTACAAATGCGTCCTGGTTTTAGCGATAGCATTCCATGAATTTGCGGTGATCGGCACATTATTGCCTTGTTGTCACGGGTGTCGATGCCTGATTATGCTCGCGGTGATGACTTCTGAGATTCAAGCGCATAGAATGTCGTCCCTTTGCGATTCACCAAATAACTAATTCATTGTCTGTTGAACGAGGACTTTCCATGCAAGTTTCGGTTGAAACCACCTCCGGCCTCGAGCGCCGCATGACCGTTGGCATCCCTGCCGATCGTATTGAAAACGAGGTCAAAAAGCGTCTGCAACAGACCGCACAGCGCGCCAAGGTCGATGGTTTCCGTCCAGGCAAGGTGCCGATGAGCGTTATTCGTAAGCGCTTTGGTGCCTCTGCTCACCAGGAAGTGATCGGTGAAGTCATCCAGTCTTCCTTCTATGAAGCTGTGATGCAGGAAAAACTGAATCCTGCTGGCGCGCCTAGCGTTGAGCCCAAGACCATGGAAGAAGGTAAAGACTTCGAGTACATCGCAACTTTTGAAGTTTACCCGGAAGTGGCACTGGCCGATTTTTCTGCCATCAAGGTTGAGCGCGTTGAGTCTGAAGTGACTGATGCTGATGTCGACACCATGCTGGAAACGCTGCGCAAGCAGAACACCCGCTTTGAAGCGGTTGAGCGCGCTGCGCAGAACGATGATCAGTTGACTATCGACTTCGTCGGTAAGGTTGACGGTGAAGCCTTCCAGGGCGGCACTGCCAACGACAGCAACATCGTGCTTGGCTCCGGCCGCATGATTCCTGGTTTCGAAGAAGGCCTGGTTGGCGCGAAGGCAGGTGATAGCCTGACCCTGAACGTAACCTTCCCAGAGGACTATCAGAACCTGGATCTAGCTGGCAAAGCTGCTGAATTTGACGTTACCGTCAAAGAAGTTGCTGCTCCTGCGCTGCCTGAGCTGAACGAAGAGTTCTTCGCCCAGTTTGGTGTTAACGAAGGTGGTATCGAGGGTTTCCGCGCCGAAGTTCGCAAGAACATGGAGCGCGAGTTGAAGCAGGCGATCAAGACCAAGGTTAAAGCCCAGGTCATGGATGGCTTGTTGGAAATCAATACCGTTGACGTACCCAAGGCGCTGCTCAGCAACGAAATCGATCGTCTGCGTGAGCAAGCAGTACAGCAGTTTGGTGGTGCCAATATTCAGGCTAGTCAGTTGCCTGCTGAGTTGTTTGAAGAGCAAGCCAAGCGTCGTGTTGGCTTGGGTCTGATCGTCGCTGAAGTGGTCAAGCAGAACGAGATTGAGCCTGACAACGATCGCGTTCGCGCCATGGTCGAAGAGCTGGCTGCTGCGTACCAGGAACCGGAGCAGGTCATCAACTGGTACTACCAGAATGAGCAGCAGCTGGGCGAAATCCAGTCGGTTGTGCTGGAAGAACAAGTGGTGGATACTGTTCTGCAGAAGGCGCAAGTGACTGATAAGAAAGTGGCTTACGAAGAAGCCGTCAAGCCAGCGCAGCCTGCACAGGTTGAGTCTGGTGAGTCGGAAGAGAGCAGCGCAGACGAGTAAAGCTCGCTGTCAGTGTTCGCCAACGTGAGCCAGCCTTCGGGCTGGCTCTCGTGTTTTCGCGATACGTACATTTTGGAGTGATAGGAATCCATGACCCATAACAGCTTTATGCAGCTCCCCCCAGACGTACAGGCCGCCGGCGGCCTGGTTCCCATGGTTGTTGAACAGTCTGCCCGGGGTGAACGTTCCTACGACATCTATTCACGCCTGCTGAAAGAGCGTGTGATCTTCCTGGTGGGTCAGGTTGAAGATTATATGGCCAACCTGGTCGTCGCTCAGTTGCTGTTCCTTGAGTCGGAAAACCCCGACAAGGACATCCACCTGTATATCAACTCCCCAGGTGGATCAGTAACAGCCGGCATGGCGATTTATGACACCATGCAGTTCATCAAGCCCAATGTCAGTACGCTATGTATTGGTCAGGCTTGTAGCATGGGCGCGTTGCTGCTCGCCGGTGGCGCTGCTGGTAAGCGTTACTGCCTGCCGCATGCACGTATGATGATCCACCAGCCGCTGGGCGGCTTTCAGGGTCAGGCGTCCGATATCGAGATTCACGCTCGCGAGATTCTGTTTATCCGCGAACGTCTGAACAAGGTATTGGCAGATCACACTGGCCAACCGCTGGATGTGATTGCTCGCGATACCGATCGTGACCGCTTTATGAGTGGTGCAGAGGCGGCTGATTACGGGCTTATCGACAAGGTTCTTGATTCACGCCCAAGCGCTGAGTAACTATCACTGTTTCACGCTAGTCGTGTGGAATCGACCGTTCGCCTTGCGCTGCAACGCGTGGCGATCCGCACAGACTGGTGCATCTTGACAGGGTCGCACTTGCAAAGTGGGCACAATGCCCCCATCTTTGTATTCAATAGCGATTCAAGAGTAGGGGTTTTCGATGACCGATATAACTGGGAAGGGTGACGACAACGGCAAACTGCTGTATTGCTCCTTCTGCGGCAAGAGCCAGCATGAAGTGCGCAAGCTGATTGCCGGCCCCTCCGTGTTTATCTGCGATGAGTGCGTTGATCTGTGCAACGACATCATTCGTGAGGAAGTGCAGGAAAGTCAGGCTGAGAGCAGTAATCAGAAGCTGCCGACGCCGGTAGAGATTTGTTCGATCCTGGATCAGTACGTTATTGGCCAGCAGCGAGCCAAGAAGGTCCTGTCGGTTGCTGTATACAACCATTACAAGCGTCTGAATCAGCGTCAGGGTAAAGATGAGGTTGAACTGGGCAAGAGCAACATTCTGCTGATCGGCCCTACTGGTTCGGGTAAGACGTTGCTGGCTGAAACACTGGCCCGACTGCTGAATGTACCCTTTACCATCGCGGACGCGACCACATTGACCGAAGCGGGTTATGTGGGCGAGGACGTCGAAAACATCATTCAAAAGCTGTTGCAGAAGTGTGACTACGATGTTGAGAAGGCCCAGATGGGTATTGTCTACATCGATGAAATCGACAAGATTTCGCGCAAGTCGGACAATCCTTCAATTACCCGTGACGTTTCGGGCGAAGGTGTGCAGCAGGCGTTGTTGAAGTTGATCGAGGGCACGGTTGCCTCGGTGCCACCCCAGGGCGGCCGCAAACATCCCCAGCAGGAGTTTCTGCAGGTTGATACGCGCAACATTCTGTTTATTTGCGGTGGTGCGTTCGCGGGCCTTGAGAAGGTTATTCGTGATCGCTCCGAGAAGAGCGGTATCGGCTTTAATGCTACGGTACGCAGCAAAGACGGCGGCAAGAAGGTTGGCGATACGCTCAAGGGTGTTGAGCCGGACGATCTGGTTCGCTTTGGTTTGATTCCGGAGTTTGTTGGGCGTCTGCCGGTTATTGCAACGCTCAATGAGCTGGATGAAGATGCGTTGATCCAGATTCTTACCGAGCCGAAGAACGCGTTGACCAAGCAGTATGCGCGTTTGTTCGATATGGAAGGGGTCGAGCTCGAGTTCCGTGAAGATGCGCTCAAGGCGATATCCTCGCGCGCGTTGGAGCGTAAAACGGGTGCGCGTGGCCTGCGCTCTATCCTTGAAAGCGTGCTGCTGGAAACCATGTACGAGATTCCGTCGGCAGAGCACGTCAGCAAGGTTGTGATTGATGAAAACGTAATCAGTGGTGAGGCCAAGCCTTTGCTGATTTACGAAACGGCCGAGCAGCCACCTAAGGCAATGCCTGAGGATTGATCTGCAGGTTGTTGACTGCGCCGCCGCTTTGGCGGCGTAGTTGTTTCTGGCGCGTGCAAAATGCGTCAGTATTATTACGGTTTTCCTGCTTGTTTTTTCGATCCCTAGCCCCCATCTTGAATTCATGGACTTTTATTCTTTCGGCGCAGTATCAAGCGTGCGCCCCTCAGCGAGTGAGCCTCAGCCATGACGACTCTTAGCGAATTCCCGCTCCTGCCATTACGTGATGTGGTGGTTTATCCCCATATGGTCATTCCCCTTTTTGTTGGGCGTGACAAATCTATTCAGGCGCTCGAGCAGGCTATGTCGGGCGGTAAGCAGGTGTTACTCATTTCGCAGCGCGATCCGGCAGAGGATGACCCGGCCCGCGATGGTTTGTACGACATGGGTACCGTCGCCACCATTCTGCAGTTGCTCAAGCTACCCGATGGCACGGTTAAAGTGCTGGTGGAGGGCGAGCAGCGCGCGCGCATCGAGTCAATTGATGAGCTCGAAGGCTACCAGACGGCTGAAGTCGAGCTGCTAAGTGAGACGCCGCTTGATGAGCGTGAAGCTGAAGTACTCACGCGCAGCCTGATGAGCCAGTTTGAGCAGTTTGTGCAGCTGGGCAAGAAGGTGCCCTCAGAGGTGGTTTCTTCGCTGTCCAGCATTGATCAGCCAGGTCGTCTGGTCGACACCATGGCGGCTCATCTGTCGCTGAAGCTGGAAGAGAAACAGGCGATTCTTGAGATTCTGCCTTTGCGCGAGCGAGTCGAGCATGTACTTGGTGTGCTCGATGGCGAGATCGATCTGCTGCAGGTGGAAAAACGCATCCGTGGTCGCGTCAAGAAGCAGATGGAGCGCAGTCAGCGCGAGTACTATCTGAACGAGCAGATGAAGGCCATCCAGAAGGAAATGGGCAATCTGGATGAAGGGCACAGTGAGTTTGACGATCTGCGCAAGAAGATCGACGACGCCGGCATGTCGGAAGAGGCGCTGGGCAAGGCCAATGCCGAGTTCAACAAGCTCAAGATGATGTCGCCGATGTCTGCCGAAGCGACAGTCGTGCGCTCCTATATCGACTGGCTGACCGCGGTGCCATGGAAAAAGGCCAGCAAAGTGCGGCACGACATTCAGCGTGCCGAGCAAGTGCTTGACGCTGATCACTACGGCCTGGAAGAGGTCAAGGAACGTATTCTCGAGTATCTCGCAGTGCAGAAGCGCGTGCGTAAGCTTAAAGGCCCCGTACTGTGCCTCGTAGGCCCTCCAGGCGTCGGTAAGACGTCCCTGGGTGAGTCCCTGGCCCGCGCAACCAACCGCAAGTTTGTGCGTATGGCGTTGGGCGGTGTCCGTGATGAAGCGGAGATTCGTGGCCATCGGCGTACTTATATAGGTTCGCTGCCGGGTAAATTGATTCAAAAAGTGACCAAAACGGGCGTGAAAAACCCGCTGTTCCTGCTCGATGAAATCGACAAAATGGGGCAGGACATGCGAGGTGATCCGTCTTCCGCGCTGCTGGAAGTGCTCGATCCCGAGCAAAATCATGCGTTCAATGACCACTATCTTGAGGTCGATTACGATCTCTCCGATGTCATGTTCATTTGCACCGCGAACTCGATGAATATTCCGGCGCCACTGCTGGACCGTATGGAGATTATTCGGATTCCGGGTTACACCGAAGACGAAAAGATCAACATTGCGCAGCGTTACCTGGTGCCCAAGCAGGTCAAGAACAATGGCCTGAAAAAGGACGAGCTGACCTTTAGTCATGAGTCACTGCGTGACCTTGTCCGCTACTACACTCGCGAGGCAGGTGTGCGCGGTCTGGAGCGTCAGATCGCCAAGGTGTGCCGGAAAGTAGTCAAAGAGCAGGCAGGAGAGCGCAAGCCGAAGCCGGTCGCGCTCGACGAAAACTTGCTGGAGCGCTACCTGGGTGTGCGCAAGTTTAAATACGGTTTGGCCGAGGAGTCTGATCAGATCGGACAGGTCACCGGTTTGGCCTGGACGCAGGTTGGTGGTGAGCTCCTGAGCCTGGAAGCAGTAGTGGTGCCAGGTAAGGGAAGGCAGATTAAAACCGGCTCTCTGGGCGATGTCATGCAGGAGTCGATCAGCGCTGCTTTAACCGTAGTTCGAAGCCGTGCTGCGAGTCTGGGAATCAAGGCAGACTTCCATGAAAACAATGACATACACATTCATGTGCCCGAAGGTGCTACGCCCAAAGACGGGCCCAGTGCGGGCGTGGGTATGTGCACTGCACTGGTCTCTTCGCTGACTAAAATACCGGTGCGCGCCGATGTTGCAATGACCGGTGAGATCACGCTGCGCGGGCAGGTTTTGCCGATTGGCGGTCTCAAGGAAAAGCTGTTGGCAGCGCATCGTGGTGGCATTAAAACGGTGATTATTCCGCACGATAATGTGCGTGATTTGAAGGAAATTCCTGACCGGATAAAACAGGATATTGACGTCAAACCGGTGAAATGGATTGACGAGGTGTTGCAGATTGCGCTGCAATACATGCCGGAGCCCTTGAAAGAAGGGGTTGAAGAGATGGTAGCAAAGGATGACAATCGCGAGACTGATGAGAAAGGACGCATCAGTACTCACTGAGGCGATACCAGTCCGGTGAGTGAAGCGCGTCCAGTGCGGGAGCGTTTTGCTAACCGGTCCGGGAATACCTCAGGCATTCCTTGACACGGTTTTTGACCGCTTGCTATAAAGCGTGCTTCGACCTAAGCAGGTATGCTGACTGGCCACAGCTTTGCTAAGACCACAAGCTTACATAATGACTAACAACTCGTTGAATTAAATAAGGGGACTTAGAGTGAACAAGTCTGAACTGATTGATGCTATCGCCGCATCCGCCGATATTCCTAAAGCTGCTGCCGGTCGTGCTCTGGACGCCGTCATCGAGTCCGTCACTGGTGCACTGAAGGATGGTGATTCGGTTGTATTGGTAGGATTTGGTACATTCGCGGTTAAGGAACGTGCTGCACGTACTGGCCGTAACCCGCAGACTGGCCAGCCGATCGAAATCAGCGCTGCCAAGATTCCTGGCTTCAAAGCAGGTAAGGCACTGAAGGACGCTGTGAACTAATTGCGTCCCTGATCTGATGTGACATGCCAATCCTCAGGGTGAGGCATGCTACGGAGTCATCCAAGACGTCTCAGGCCTAGGTCAGTAGCGTTTAACAGATGGCTTCGTCAGTTACCAGAAAGGCGCATCAACAGGATGCGCCTTTTTTGTTGGACGAGAGAAAGGTTGCTCAGTGCTTGAGTGGCAAAAACCTGATGCGAAGCGCTCAGGTTAAACAGAATTCGGGGGCATGATGCTGCAAAACATGAGGGACAGTGCGCAAAGCTGGGTCGCTAAGGTGATCGTTGGCGTCATTGTGCTGATATTCGCTTTGACTGGCTGGGAATCCATCAGCAGTTTCTCCAGTAATGCCGATAAGGCAGCAGAGGTCAATGGTGAGGTGATTTCCAAGCTGGAGCTCGAACAAGCTGTGGCCTTGCAGCGTCGCCAGTTGATTCAGCAGTTGCAGCAGATGGGCAATAACAGCTTCGATCCAAGCATGATTGATGAAAAATTTCTGCGTACCACTGTGCTGGATGGGTTGGTGGAGCGCTCGGTGCTTATTCAGGGCGCTCAAGACGCCGGGTTTAAGGTCTCCGACCAGATGATCGATCAGTTGATTCTGTCCACGCCCGACTTTCAGGTAAACGGCAAGTTTGATAGTGATCGTTTCGATATTGTCATCCGTAACATGGGCATGCCGTCGCGTATGGCATTCCGTGACCTGGTGCGCCAGCAGCTGCTGATTACCCAATATCGTAACGGCTATGAAGCGACTGCTTTTGCCACGCCTTCCGAGCGCAAGCAGTTGGCTGATCTGGAAAACCAGACGCGTGACTTCTCGGTCATCGAAGTGCCGGTTGGTGATGCCTCCGCCGTTAGCGTTTCTGATGAAGAGATTCAAGAGTATTACGCCAGTAATGCTCAACAGTTCATGATGCCTGAGCAGGTTGTGCTGGAAACCCTGACGTTATCCCGTGCCGGTTTCTTTGACCGGGTTGATGTCAGTGAAGATGCGATCAAGGAAATCTACCAGCGCGAAATAGGCAATCTTGCTGAGCAGCGCCGGGCTTCCCATATTCTGGTTGAAGTAGCCGACAAAGAAGATGAGGCAGATGCCAAGGCGCGCATTGATGCAGCCGCTGCGCGTATCGCCGCTGGTGAAGACTTTGCCGCCGTTGCAGCAGAGGTTTCGGATGATAGCGGTAGCGCCCGTGATGGCGGCGACCTTGGCTATGTGATCAAGGGCAGTTTTGATCAGTCCTTTGATGATGCTCTGTTCGCCCTCGAAACCGGCGAAGTATCTGAGCCGGTGCGCACCAGCTATGGTTACCAGCTGATCAAGCTGACTGACCTTAAAGCACCTGAAGTACCAACACTGGAGTCCATGCGTGAGCAGTTGGTCCAGGAGTTGAAGTCAGAGCAGGTGGAGCGCGAGTTTGTTGATGCCTCTCAGGAATTGGCCAATCTGGCGCATGAAGCGTCTGACCTGGCAGAGCCAGCGTCTGCGCTCGGGCTTGAGATTGAAACCCTGGGGCCGGTTGAGCGCCTTGGCGGCGAAGGGCTGGCGAGTAATCCTAAAGTGATGAATGCTGCTTTCAGTGATGACGTGCTCAAGAAGGGCTACAACAGCGACCTGCTTGAGCTCGACGCGGATACAGTGGTAGTGGTTCGGGTTAAGCAGCATCTGCAATCCGAGCAGCGTCCTCTGGAAGAGGTCAAGCAGGAGATCAGCGAGCTGGTGGCCTATAACAAAGCCGAGCAGGCTGCAGCGGAACAGGCAGACCAGTCTCTCGCCGCGTTGCGCTCGGGTGAGCTGACCGTCGATGCCTTGGCTGAGCAGCAGCAAGCGGAGTGGCAGCAGTATGAGGCGGTTGGCCGCTCGTCCAGCGATTTGCCTACGCCGCTCTTGCGTAGTGTATTCGCTATGCCCAAGCCTACGGCAGATCAGCCGGTGTATGCGCGTATCAAGCAGCCTGTGGGTGGCTTCTGGCTGGTTGCGCTGCGCGGCGTGGCTACCGCTGGCGATGTGCAGTCAGATGGCGGTGCGGCTTCTCAGTATCAGCAGTTTATTGCTGGTCAGTCAGGTCAGCAGGACTTCAGCGCTGCTCAAGAGCAACTGAGCACCGACGCGGATATTGAGCGTTTCTGATGTGATCTGGTTGCAGAGGTAGCAAAAAAGGCGCTTCGGCGCTTTTTTTGTGCCCGTGCATTGGGCGGCTAGGGGAGGCATTAAAAAAAGGTGGTGACAGCTGTCACCACCGAAGACGAACGGCTTCGTATCTTGGGGGGCTTAGGAGCCGCTCGGAGCAGTCTATTGCAGAGCGAAGGAGTAATTCAGGATTAAACGGTTTTCGTCGATGTCGCGGGTGGCATTGGAGCGCACCATCGCGTTACGCCAGCGCACAGAAAGGTTTTTTAGCGGTCCGCTCTGTAGCGTATAGCTGACATCCAGGTCGCGTTCCCACTCACTTCCCTCGCTACTGCCAACCCTGAAGTTGTCGCCTTTGACGTAGCGTGTGAAGGCGCTAAGTCCGGGTACGCCGAGACTGGCGAAGTTGATGTCATAGCGCGCCTGCCACGACTGCTCATCAGCGCGGGTAAAGTCGAGTATCTGCACATAGTTGGCAATATAGGGGTCGGTTTCCGCCAGATACGGGAAGGCGGTGTCGCCGTCACTGTGCTGATAGCCAAGGCGCAAGGTATGAGCGCCGGTGGCTGCAGAAAGCATTAGTGATTTCATCTGGTGGTCGATGTCCAGTGACTGCCTGCCGTTGTCGCCGGTATCAAAGTAGGCAAGGTTGGCGCCGAGCATCCAATCGCCGATTGGCTGGTTATGTATCAGGTTGAATAGTGTCTGTTCATATACATCCTGTAGCTCAGCGCCCCACAGACCGACCTTGGTGTTACCGCTGTTAAAGCTGTAATTGCCGCCCAGATAGTTGAACCGATCAGCGCTGCCGCCCACGGTGGCGCGAATGTCTTCCGAGTTAGTGCTGTTGCGGTAGTTAACTTCACGCAACTGTCCGCCTTGCAGGTCCAGGTCCTCTATCTCGTTGACGGCTAGACTGGCTCCGGTGAATTCCTGAGGCAGTAGCCTGAGATCGCCTGAGGAAACGACAGGCAGTTTTGGCATCAAGCCGCCTACCTTCAAAACACTTTTGGAGAGGCGTAGCTTGCCCGCGGCAGTGGCTTCACTGTAGCTGTCGGGGCCTTCGTTGCCGTAGCCGTTGGGCAGCAAACCGCTGCCGGCACGCTCGTCAGCAGAGTCGAGTTTTACCCCCAGGCCGGCGTAGACATCGACCCCAAAACCGATAAACCCCTCAGTGAAGCCGGACTCGGCTTTGAATATAAAGCCTTGAGCCCATTCTTCTGCCTTGGATTGCGCGCCAGGGTCACGGAAGTCGCGATTAAAGTAAAAGTTACGTAACTGCAGGCTTGCGCTCGCGTCATCGACGAAGCCGCCAGCCTGAGCATTGGCTGCTACCGTTCCTGTTAGCGCCAAAGCGATAGCGCAGGCAAGGGTGGATTTCTTCACATGCGTCATTGTTGTTCTCCTGATGTGATTTGCTGCGCTGCGATAGCGCTGAGTCACTAAAGCACGGAGGTCAGGAGTCAGCCTTACGACAATAGTATTAACGCTATTTCCGGATGCGTCTTGCCGAGCGGGTAGATAGCTTTGGAGAGCCTGTTTTTGAGGGGTAGGGTAGTGATTTACCCAGAAGTGGAAGGCTTGTTATTACTTTAGTCTAGTGCTGTTGCCGGGCTGCTTTTGCCAGGACCTGTCGGCGCGACAGGTCGCACGGTCTATTGCTACTCAGGACATGCCGTTGGCAAAGGCGGGGTTGCTCATATCGATGGCGGTGCGCACTGGTGCTAGCGCCTGCGCGTAACGCAGCAGAATATCCAGATTGTAATTCAGGCGCTCGCGCAGGCGTTGATCGGCATCGGACTCCACCTCTGTGCCGTTAAGGACCTTACCGACGTTGCGCACAATCAGATGCTCGGGGATATAGCACAGGCGGCAGTTCTTGTAACTTGAGGCGCGCAGTTCGCTGACCGGGAAAGCACCCCCAACGCTGGCGGAGATCCCGCCCAGCATCGCTGGTTTGTGTGCCAGCTCAGCTTTGCTGGCGTACAGGAAGAAGTTCTTGATCGCAGGGCATGCCATGCCGTGCCACTCTGGAGCGAGAACGACGATGCCGTCGGCAGCGCTCAACTTGGCCGCTATTTCTGGCCAGGCTTGCGCATCTTCGCTTGGCCACATGGGTAGTGGCTGAGTACCCAGGTCTATTATCGACACCTGCGCTGTGCCGACCTGATGGTGCTCAATAAGAGCGTCATGGATGAACTGGGCAACCTTGCTGGTTTGGCTTTCGGGGCGGCCACTACCGGCGACGATGCAGATGTTTGTCATGCTGTGCTCCACTATGACTTCAGTGTAAAAATGTGCCCTAAGATTGGCACGCTTGGGCGTAAATTCAACCACAAAAACGCGACGTTCGTTCGCCTTCGGTCGTTCATTTTTGACAGCGGCAGCGGTGTTGGGCAGAGTAGCCGACCTTTGGGGGTTGCCTGGGCGAATGCCAAAGGCAGCAAGAGCTACTTTTGCTGGAGTACGCGGATGAACGCGGTAGTTGCGGCAGTCGCCGTCATGTTGGTGTTGAGTCTGTGTCGAGTACACGTGGTAGTAGCGCTGATTTTGGGCGCGCTCACCGGCGGATTACTTGGCGGGTTGGGGCTACAGGAGACGCTTGCGACCTTCCAGAATGGACTGGGCAAGGGCGCTAATATTGCTTTGAGTTACGCGCTGCTGGGTGCTTTCGCCGTTGCTATTGCCAAGTCAGGCTTGGCGCATGCGCTGGCGGACCGGGCGTTGCAGTTGGTAGACCGCCAACAGCAGGGCGGCGCAACGTTACTCAAGCTGTTATTGGTGGTTCTGCTTGGTGGCGTCGCTATTGCCTCGCAGAACGTGCTGCCGATCCATATCGCTTTTATCCCGCTCCTGGTTCCGCCTTTGCTTTACGTTATGGCACGCCTGAATCTGGATCGCCGCGCCGTCGCCTGTGTACTTACCTTCGGTCTTATCACGCCCTACATGTTTCTCCCGGTTGGCTTTGGCGGCATCTTTCTTAATGACATCCTGTTGGCCAATGTGGCTGAAAGCGGCGCCGAAGTGGCAGGTCTGGATGTGATGCACGCCATGGCGTTGCCGGCGCTGGGTATGCTGTTAGGCTTGCTCGTGGCGGTTTTCATCAGCTACCGCAAGCCGCGGGACTACGACGTCGCGCGTATTCGCCAGGTTGAGCGCATGGAAGGTGGTTACAGTCCGCTATCCTTGCTGGTTGCGCTTCTGGCGGTTATCGCTGCTTTTGTGATGCAGCTTTGGCTGGATTCAATGATCATGGGCGCGCTGGTCGGTTTCGTGATTTTTTCAGTATCGGGCGTGGTGCGCTGGAAGGATGCTGACGGCGTCTTTACTGAAGGCATGAAGATGATGGCGATGATCGGTTTCATCATGATCGCTGCGTCTGGCTTTGCCGAGGTCATGCGTGAGACCGGAGCAATTCAGACGCTGGTCGCCAGTTCGGCTGACATCATTGGCCACAATCGTGCGCTGGCGGCACTGCTGATGTTGCTGGTTGGACTGTTGATTACCATGGGCATTGGTTCGTCTTTCTCGACCATCCCGATTATTGCCGCTATCTATGTGCCGCTGGCCATGCAGTTGGGCTTCAGCCCGCTGGCGATCGTGGCGTTGGTGGGTACGGCGGCCGCGCTCGGTGATGCCGGTTCGCCTGCTTCAGATTCGACGCTGGGGCCAACAGCTGGTTTGAATGTGGACGGCCAGCATAACCATATCTGGGATACGGTAGTGCCAACCTTTTTGCACTACAACCTGCCACTGATTGCCTTTGGCTGGCTGGCGGTCATGGTGCTCTGATTGAGGTTGTCGACATAAAAGAAGCGCGCCTTGGCAACTGCCCTGGCGCGCTTTTTTATGCCGCGTTAGACGCGAAAGCGTTTCAATAACTCGTCTATCTGGCGGCCCAGGCTTGCCAGGTGTTGGCCCGCCTGCGCAGTCTCGCGCGCGCCATCGGTGGTTTCACGAGCCAGTTCTGCGGCCTCTGTTACGTTGCGATTGACGTCTTCCACTACCGTGGATTGCTGCGTGGTTGCGCTGGCAATCGAGGCGTTGAGGGCGACCAGTTGTTGCATTGAGTGCGCAATCAATTCCAGTGCCTTGCCAGCCTCGTTCACCTGTTCGACGCTTTGCTGTGAGTGGCGGCTACTTTCGTTGATCACGCCGACCACGGTCTGGGTGTTGGTCTGCAGCTTGCTGATCATGTTGTGAATTTCTTCTGTCGACTGCTGGGTGCGTTGCGCCAGGTTGCGTACCTCGTCTGCAACCACGGCAAAGCCGCGTCCCATCTCACCGGCACGTGCTGCCTCAATGGCCGCATTCAGTGCCAGCAGGTTGGTTTGCTCGGCAATATTGCGGATCACATCCAGTACCGAGGTGATCTCGTGTGCGTCGCTGGAGAGGGTCTGCATGTGCTCAACGGCGGTCTGCACGCTGGTTGAGAGCAGGTTGATTTCCTGGATGGTTTTAGCAACCTGATGGCGGCCGTTGTTGGCACCTTCATTGGCATTTTCAACTTCTTGGGCCGCTGCATTGGCGTTCTGCGCTACATCCTGAACGCCATAGGTTATTTCGTTGATGGCGGTGGCCATAAGCTCCATACGTTCAGACTGGTTATTCATGTCGCGCAGGCTATTACCGCTGATTTGATCCAGTTGATGGCTTGAGCTGATCAGCTGTCGCGCGCTGTCGCCGAGCTGGTGAATGATGACTGCAAGGTTGCTGTTGAACTGGTTGAAGAAATGCGCAATCTGCGAGACCTCGTCGCGGGCGCCATCGTCAAGACGACGGGTAAGGTCAGCTTCTCCACTGGCTACGCCGCGCATGGCGTCGACCACGCTGTTAAGTGGCTGAGTGATGCTGCGGCCTATCAGGTAGAGCAGGGCGATCATGATCAAGGTGACCAGCGTCATGGTGACTACGGAGCTGGCAATAGCGCTTGCGAACTTGGCTTGCATGTCATCGATGTAGATGCCGGTGCCGACCATATAGTCCCAGGGTTTGAAGTGCTTGAACGCGGCGATCTTGGCGGTACCTTCTTCCTCGCCAGGCTTGGGCCAGTTGTACTCAAAGCTGGCTGTGCCCTTGCTGCGCGCGAGTGCCACCATTTCACTGATGACATTGACGCCTTCGGTGTTACGCATGGTGGTGAGGTCAACGCCCACGGTCTGTGGTGCAAGCGGGTGCATGATCATGATGTTGTTCATGTCATTGACCCAGTAGTACTCGTTGTTGTCGTAGCGCAGGCTGCTGAGCGCAGACATGGCTTCTTTGCGGGCCTGCTCACCGGTGAGCTCGCCACTGAGTTCTTTCTGGTGATAGAAGCTCATCAGATCATGGGCTATCTCGACCAGATGTGTAGCTTTGGTTATTTCGGCTTCGCGTATTTCTTTGTTTAGATGGGAGAGCGAGAGCCCCTGCATTATCAGGTTACTGACCAGAGCAATGATCAGGATCAGCCAGATTCGTTGACTGATTCGTATGCTGCGCAACAGCTTCATCTACAACCTCCATGCACTAATGGCGTACGGCTTTTGTTTTAATTGTTGTTATCGATGCTTAACTTGGTTCCCCAAGTAGCTGTTTCGTCAGTATCGGCAGGCGCGCTTATAACCTGAGCGGTATTTTTTTGGCATCAATGATGTCAGTTTGACGTCATGTTGTGCCGGGATTCAAGTGTCAATCTGTTTCTGTGATTGCCCGGTATAAGATAGGAAGGTGTTTTGTATTCTGAACTGGTATAAAGGCGCGAAACTTGTCGCTGTTACGTTGGGCACTATCAAGGCGCAGGTTAGTCTATTGGGTTATCAGCAATAAGGATCTCAAATGCAGTCAGTCGTTAAATTGGTTTCGGTGTCTGCCTGGATGCTCTTGGCCGGGTTCAGTGCTGCTGCTCAGGCGGGCAGTAGCGATAATGGTATGGATGAGGCAGGCGCGTATCACGAGCAGCAAATTGTGGGCTGGATCGAGAAAGGGCTTATCCTGCCTGAACACACCGCCGTAAAGATCAAGGTGGATTCGGGTGCACTGACCTCGTCAATGCACGCGGTGAATCTTGAGAGCTATACGCATAACGGCAAACCTTGGGTGCGCTACGAGGTTCCCGTCAAAGACGCTGATACTGATGAGCTGGTCGTGATGCAGTTTGAGCGCCCGGTATTTCGCCGGATTCTGGTTCGCGGCGCAGGTGGTTCTGATCGTCGGCCGGTGGTGAAGATGTCAATCTGCATGGGCAATCAGGTCTACGAAGAGCAGTTCTCTTTGCGTGATCGCGGTGACATGACCTATCCAGTACTGATTGGCCGCCGTACTATCGAGCATATTGGCCTGATTGATGTATCCGATACCTTTCTACTCAAGCCGAGCTGTTCTCAGCAAGAGCATGAGGACGAGCGCGACAAGCAGCAGCGTATGCGAGATGACGAAAGCATGGTTGATGGCAGTGCGATTGATCAGCCAGAGCAGACTGAAGAAGAGCTGGAGGCCGAGGAGTAACCTCGGTTGATGCCGCCTGGCGCCGCTTAGCGGCGGCCAGGCGCTTGCATTACCACATCAGGTCGTCAGGCACCTGGAATGCAGCGTAGGGATCATCCTCTGCTACGGTGTCGGCTTTATTTTCAGCGACATAAACCGGCCAGTGTGGTGCTCGCTCACGGACTTTTTCGGCGATTTCCAGCGGGATCAACACAAAATTGCCAGAAAGGCGGGTGATACCCAGCTTGCCCCTACTGAGTAGGTCGAACTGTTCTTTGTTGACGTGGATCTTTTTGATCTTGTTCTTGCTCACAAACTGATAGGGCGTTTCTCCGCCACTACGGTCCAGTTTGCTGTTTTCCACCATCTGTTTGACCTGGGCTTCGCGCTCTTTACGTGCCGCTTCCTGCTGGCGCTGCTGATTGAGCTGACGATCACGTTCGGCTTTTTCGGATCGCGCCTGTGCGATAGCCTTGCCGGTATCTTCAGCAGGTGCGGTCTTGGCCGCTTTTTTCTTGGCGCGCTGGGCTTGCTTGAGTTTCTTCTCGTCAACCAGGCCGGTTTTGAGAAGCTGGGCTTGCAATGAATTGACCATGATCTGTAACTGTCTTGTCGGCGTCAGGCTGCAGGAGCCCGCACGCAAATGAATCCATGCCAGAGAGGCGGCGTTTGTGCCGCTAGTTTACCGGTTTTCTTCGCGCTCTTCCTCTGCTGCAAATTGAGCTTCACGTGCTTTCACGTTAGCGATGGTTTCTTTACTGACCTTGTTGCTATTGGCATTGTCTCGGAGCATCAAAAGACTGCCGACGATGCTGCCGAGTGCGAGCACTATGAATAGCCATCCATACCAGGGCATGGTGTTGATCCTTTTATCGAATGTGTATTCATCATGGCTGCTCTGTGGGCGCATGGCAAACCATAAGGCACAGAGCGATCGTTATTTCGGCGCCAGACAGGTGATAAATCAGTCTGCTGTGTTAATCAGGCTGCTTTTGTTGTGGCTTTACGTTGTCGCGTTGGGGTGGCCTGACAAGGCGTGGCTGAAGCAGCCAGTCAAGACTTGTCGATGATTGAAGAAAACTCACGCAAGTGCTTGACTCCCTTGGTGGAATGTTTACAATGCGCGCCAGTTCAGACGCACTGTAAACCCCGGTTTAAAGCGTATTTGAGCTGATGCGCAGCGGTAGTTCAGTTGGTTAGAATACCGGCCTGTCACGCCGGGGGTCGCGGGTTCGAGTCCCGTCCGCTGCGCCATACAAGATAAACCCCAGTTGCTTGCGCGGCTGGGGTTTTTTGTTGCCTGTTTATTGCCTTTTGGGCTGTATTGGATCGATTGTTTCGCCATGCCAGGCGTTCAGCTTGTCGCGTATGTCTGAAAACATCGCATCGTATTCCTTGTGCTCTGACAGCGACAGAAATTCTGGCGACAGAGCCCCGTGACGGCGCAGCAGGTGATCAATATCGCTGGCGAAGTTAAAGGCAGTCTCACGGGGTAGCTCGAAATACTCTTCGATCGCTTCTTCATTGATCTGACCCTGCACGTCAAACCTCATCCTCTTGCCCTGATCAATCAGTCGGTAGGTGATGTCGATATGGAAGCCGATATCGCTCTCGAGCAGGCGCATACGCGCAAGGTGCAGATGGCCGGGTTCAAACATCTTCGTTGTTTCCTGTTTATGACGTTGTCGGGTGCCGCTTTTAATTGCCTGCGCTTTTTCGCGCGCGATATTTTTCCGACGCCATTGAAATGCCACTATGCATGAGTTTAGAATCGTACCTCTTTTGCATATCTCGTATAGCTATAACAAATCGCCAAAATTCGACATTTTGTTATTTGTTTCTAGCTGTTGAGTGCCTACCGCCTTTTAGGACTATCAATTCATGGAAGAACCTGCAGGTTCAATCAGTATGCGCTCTTTTCGAGCAACCTCGTTTGTATTGTCTATTGCGCTAGTGACTAGTAGCTGTAGCCAGGTTCAGCAGTTTTCCAGTAGCCATAGTGCAAAAATAAACTGCATAGCTGGGGGGATTGTTGGTGCGACGCTAGGAGCCGGAGTTGGCGCTGTTACTAAAGGTGATGACAAGGCCATTGCGTTGGGCGCTATCGCTGGCGGTGCAGCGGGTTGTGCCCTGGCGATGGCGTACAAAAGCCGGTTAGACAGGTTGGAGCAGATAGCCGCCAGAGAAAACGTGCGGTTACAGACTGAAACGCTGAAATCCGCCGGGCTTGGCGCATCTGATGTCGGCATTGTTGCCCAGGTTGAAGACCAGGGTATGTTTCCAACGGGCAGCGCCGAACTCTCTGCTAAAGGCAGGCGTCAGGTTACGAGTTTGGCTGAGGCTTTTGTTGGGGTGAGTGATACCGCCATATTGGTTGTTGGGCATACCGACGCCACTGGCAGTGCGGAATTGAACCAGGCGCTCTCAGAGCGCAGGGCTAAGGTAGTGGCCAGGATTCTGGAGCAGCAGGGTATCGCTGCTGAGCGCTTGTTTTTTCAAGGCGCTGGCTCGTCCAGACCGGTGGCCGACAATAGCGATCCGCTACTGCGTGGAAAGAATCGACGGGTCGAAATAGTCGAGGTGGACGATCGTGCGACGCTAATGGCTCGGCTCAGCTCAGAGCGTAACAACCCCAAATACTTGAGTTACGGAACCTCCACGAGAGCAAACGCTACTCGCTCGCAAGCCGCCGCTCCGCCAGCCGCAAGAACGGGCGTATTAGTAGGTCAAACGGAGCCCGTCAAGCCAACACCGCAGCGAGTTGAGCCGCGTGAGGATGCGCGCTTTGCTGTTGATTTCGGTGGAGTTCCTGTCTCAACGGGTCGCTGGGAGTTGGGGAGTGCTATCGCGCCCAAGTCTGCTGGTTTCTCGTTTATACCAACCGCGCATGCGGCAGACATGCCAGTGGTCAGTTGCGATCAAGACCTTCCACGCAAAAGTGGCGAGGCGGTGAGTCTTGCCAGCGGTGATGCGCTGGAGACGCGCAATACCACTGATTACTTGCCGGGTTACAACAATCGGGTCTGGGCGCAAACAGTTCATGGCCACTTGGTCACTATTTCGCCGGTATCTATTCTGCGTGACTCCGCCGCAGTGGGGCGTCAGCCGTTCATTCAGATCGTCGAGCAGTACAGTGAAGGTAACCGGAATGCCAGCTTCAAAGGTAATGCCATTGCCAACACCTACGAAGGCGAAAGCCGCGTGCTTTATCGTGTTTTTCTGACCGATTCGCCATCGCCTGTTTCTTGCCTGGATGTTGTCTTCAGCAAGGGTAGTTCTCAAGCAACGGACGGCGTGTTGATTTATCCAGACCAGCGCGGAGAGAGCTATACCGCGAAATTTGTACCTTTGCGTACTTAACCGGAGAGTGCTTTAAATGGAAGATTTTAGTTTCAACGCATTGATGGCGCTCGCGCTGGCCAACAAGTTAATAACCGGGTCGATTCTTTCGGCACTTATATCGTTGTTGCTCATTGTTATTTACTGGGACAAGGTCCGCTACTTTGTCATGCGTGTATGGCATGGCATCCCTGTCATAGGAACCGTAGCCCGGCTAGCGCGCTCCAGTACCAGCTCTGACAGCAAAGGCTGGCTGCTCAGCGAGGTCAGCTTGAGTAATGACTACTACGACTACTATCAGGAAGTGGGTGATAAAAGTTCCGAGTATTACAACAAGTGTGAGTCCTATCTGGACACCATAGGTGAAGGTGGTCGACGTGAACGTCCAGCCTGGGTGTTGGTACTTGTTTTTCTACTCATCCTTTTTGAGGCGGTGGGTTTTGCATACGTGCTGGTGCCCTTTATCAACCAGAACCTCTCGTCGAACGATCAGGCCTATCTTGGTTGGATGGCGGCGTTCCTGCTTTCCATTATCTCTGCAGGCTTTGCCGAGGCGGCGGGGCGCGCGCTACATCATAATTCGCTGGTGAACAAGGCTAGGGAAGGTCTGAAATACCGGCCATATGGGCGGCGATTATGACCTCGGCTCACAAAAAAAACATTTCAGGAACGATTTCATCGCCCTCAGTCGCGTTTTCAGCGCGTTGCAGCCCCTTTTCGGCCA
>NZ_JACGWE010000041.1:0-25772 GCF_014077575.1 Pseudomonas sp. 5Ae-yellow
AGTAAGAAGTGGACCATGCCGATCCGGGATTGGAAAGCAGCACTAAATCGCTTTACGATTCAGTTCGACGACCGCATGATGCCCCTGTAATCAACCCTACTGGTTACACAAAATTCAGTACACCCCCCAGGCAACAATCTGTTCCATTCGCTTTCACTGCTTTTCTGGCATCATACGCGATCGATATCTAAGCTGATGTCGTCCCTTTCTTTTGCTTTTAGCGCTGCGAATAAGTTCTGTTGCACAGACCTTTGCATACTTCTTCTGCGCGACCGCTTTTACGGATACCTGAATGCCTTTTTATATCCTGCTGATACTCGGTGCGTTGAGCGCTTTTGGTCCTTTGGCTATCGACATGTATCTGCCGGCTTTTCCGGCGATAGGTGAAGCGCTGAACGCGGATGCCGAGCAGGTCCAGTGGAGCCTTTCGGTCTATTTTCTGGGCTTGGCGAGTGGCCAGCTGGTGTATGGCCCGTTGGCAGATCGCTTTGGCCGACGCCTACCTCTGTTGTTTGGTGTGGCGCTGTTTTGCGTGGCGTCATTTGCCTGCGCCATGGCGCCAACGCTCGAGTGGCTGCTTGCGGCTCGTTTTGCTCAGGCCTTGGGCGGTTGTGCGGGTATGGTGGTCACGCGGGCTGTGGTACGCGACTTGTGCGCGCCTATTGATGCGGCCAAGGCATTCTCGCAGCTTATGTTGATTATGGGGGTTGCCCCCATTCTCGCACCATTGGCGGGTGGAGCCATGTTGAAGGTCGCGGGCTGGCCTAGTATTTTCTGGTTCCTGACGCTCTTTTCGGCGCTGTTTGCCCTTGCGGTGTACTTCTTTCTGCCAGAGACGCTGCCGGAAGATACGCCGCCTGCACGGCTTGGTAGTGCGCTGGGGCGCTACCTCGGATTATTGCGTGAGCCGGTGTTTATGTTTCATTCGCTTACCGGCGGGGTGGCCATGGCGGGTATGTTTGCCTATATCGCAGGCTCGCCCTATATCTTTATTGAAATGTATGGGCTGAGCGTAGATCACTACGCTTGGCTTTTTGGTGCTAACGCTGCTGGTTTTATTCTATTTGCGCAGCTCAACAGCCGGTTGTTGCGACATAACACGCCCTTGAGCTTGCTGAAGGGGACGACCGGCGTGTATTGCGCTGCAACAGTGACTTTGCTGGTGGTTGCGCTCTTGCACTCGCCCAATATCTGGCTATTTTTGCCGCCGCTGTTCTGCAGCGTAGCGGTGATATCCCTGGTCATTCCTAACGCCTCCGCGTGTGCGCTGGCGGGTCATGGCCATCAGGCTGGCGTGGCGTCAGCATTGATGGGAACCATGCAGTTTGCCATTGCCGGACTGACGTCAGCGTTGGTTGGTGTATTGCATGATGGTAGTAGTGTGCCTATGGCGCTGGTCATGGCTGGCTGCGGCGTGGTTACCGTGACTATGGCGTTTCTGGCCAGGCGCGCTTCTGCACGGGCACCGCAGCCTAACTGGGCCTCGCGTTAAGGAATGTCGACAGGGTAAAAATATCGATATTCGGGTATAAAAAAACGCCGCATAAATGCGGCGTTTTTATTAGTGCCAGCCTCTATCAGGCTGCTTGCCAGCGCTTCATGATCAGCGTGGCGTTGGTGCCACCAAAACCAAAGCTGTTGGACATGACCAGGTCGACGGCCTTATCCAGACGTTCACGCAGGATCGGCAGGTTGCCGGCATTCTCGTCCAGCTCTTCGATGTTGGCAGATGCAGCGAGGAAGTTGTCACGCATCATCAGCAGGCAATAAATTGCTTCCTGCACACCGGCAGCACCGAGTGAGTGACCAGACAGGCTCTTGGTCGAACTGATCTTTGGCGCGTTATCACCAAAGACTTCACGGATGGCTTTCAGCTCTGCAACGTCGCCTACCGGGGTAGAGGTGCCGTGAGTATTCAGATACTCGATGGCACCATCAACGGTAGCCAGTGCTTGCTGCATGCAGCGTATTGCGCCTTCGCCGCTAGGTGCGACCATGTCGTAGCCGTCTGAAGTCGCGCCGTAACCGACCACTTCTGCGTAGATCTTGGCGCCGCGCGCCAACGCGTGCTCCAGCTCTTCAACTACAACCATGCCACCGCCGCCTGCAATGACGAAACCATCGCGTTTGCTGTCGTAAGCGCGTGAGGCTTTTTCCGGCGTGTCGTTATACTGCGTAGAGAGCGCACCCATGGCATCAAACAGCATGGTCTGTGACCAATGCTCTTCTTCGCCGCCGCCGGCAAAGACGATGTCCTGCTTGCCGAGCTGGATCAGTTCTGCTGCATGTCCAATACAATGCGCGCTGGTGGCGCATGCGGAGGAGATGGAGTAGTTCACGCCCTTGATCTTGAAAGGGGTCGCGAGACAGGCGGATACAGTGCTACCCATGGTACGCGGCACACGATACGGCCCAATCTTCTTCACGCCTTTTTCGCGCAGGATATCAACCGCTTCCATCTGGTTCAGTGTGGAAGCGCCGCCGCTGCCGGCAACCAGGCCGGTACGTACGTTGCTGACGAGCTCTTCGCCCAGGCTTGCATCGGCAATGGCCTGCTGCATGGACAGGTAGGCATAAGCCGCTGCATCACCCATGAAGCGCTTGACCTTACGGTCAATGGCCGCATCCAGATCGATTTCGACCGAACCGGAAACGTGGCTGCGCAAGCCCATTTCTGCGTATGAAGGGTTGAAACGAATGCCTGGCTTGCCGGCTTTCAGGCTGGCAGCCACGCTTTCTAGGTCCTGGCCAAGGCAGGAAATAATACCCATGCCGGTAATCACGACGCGACGCATAGTGATAATCCTCAGAAACTGTCGGTAGATGTAAACAGACCTACGCGCAAACCTTCAGCGCTGTAGATCTCACGTCCATCAACGGCCATGGTGCCATCGGCAATGCCGAGGGTCAGGGCACGATTGATGGTGCGCTTGATATTGATAGTGTAAGTGACTTTCTTGGCGGTAGGCAGAACCTGGCCAGTGAATTTGACTTCACCTGAGCCCAGCGCGCGGCCGCGGCCTTCATAGCCCAGCCAGCCCAGATAGAAACCAACCAGTTGCCACATTGCATCCAGACCCAAGCAGCCTGGCATGACGGGGTCACCTTCAAAATGACAGGCAAAAAACCAGAGATCAGGATTGATATCCAGTTCGGCGACGATTTCGCCTTTGCCATACTTTCCGCCGGTTTGGCTGATATGAACGATACGATCCATCATCAGCATATTGGGGGCGGGGAGTTGCGCGTTACCGGGGCCGAACATTTCACCACGGCTGCATTTGAGCAGCTCTTCCCGGGAGTACGCATTCTGTTGTGTCATAGAGGCTCCTGCTCTTCCCCTGTTACGGGGCGCTATAAATTCGGCTTGACCTGATATTCAGGCAACATCTGAAAAAGCGCGCTGTGAGAAGCCAACATTGCTAGATCCTGTATTAAGCTATTGCTCTATTCTTACGAAATAAAGTCAGTGCTGATCAAGACTCTTGTTCTTCTGTTCTCATGTTGCAGCGTTTTCAGATGTTTCCTGGCGCTATCGGGCCAGCGTAAAGTCAGACTGTATGCCTGACGATAAAGTCACAACTGTCGCTCTTAACCTGTGCAAAGAGGCGTTGAGGATACCCGCGATGACGTCCGAGGAAAAGGTTCTCTCTCCTCGGGCATCTTGTGGTTTTGCAAAATGGCAGGTTTTTACTAGCGATGCGGATTATTTCAGTACGCCAAACTCGGCCTGAAAAATGTCGCGTAGCTCGCGCTTGAGCACCTTGCCGATGGCGCTGCGCGGCAGCTCATCAGTAATAATGACACGGTTCAAACGTTGGGTTTTACCGACGCGGGCATTGAACCATTCAAGGACGCTCTCAGCGCTGACGTCAGCATTAGGCTTGGGTACCACATAGCCGACCGGGGTTTCGCCCCAGCTGGTGGACGCTACGCCAATCACGGTCACATCCAGCAGTTCTGGATGCTGGCGCAGTTCTGCTTCCAGGTCACTTGGGTAGATGTTGAAGCCGCCGCTAATGACCATGTCTTTCTTGCGGTCCATCAGCGTCAGGAAGCCTTCCTCATCGAAGCGGCCAACATCGCCAGTGCGGATGAAGCGCTTGCCAGTACTGTCATACCATTCGGCTTCGCTGGTTTTTTCCGGCTTGTTTAAATAGCCGGTCATCATCGCCGGCGAGTTGCCAACTACTTCGCCGATCTCGCCATGCGGCAGCTCGTTGCCGTCCTCGTCAATCACGCGCATGTCATGCCCCTCTGAGGGCATACCCACGGTGCCGAGTTTGGTCGGGTGCAGGTGGGCAGGCAAAATACAGGTGCCGCCACCTTCGGTCATACCGTAAAACTCAACCAGGCCACCGGGCCAGCGGTCCAGGATGTCTGCCTTGAGCGCCGCATGGAAGGGAGCGCTGGTACTGAACTTCATGATGAAGCTGGACAGGTCGTACTGGTCAAAGTCGTCACGCGCCATCAGACGTTGATACTGCACTGGCACCAGCATGGTATGGGTGATCTTGTGCTCCTGTGCGAGGCTCAGGTAGCGTGCGGCATCAAATTTGGCCATGAGTACAACGGTGCCACCTAACCCCAACGTGGGCAGAAAAGAGACCAGTGTTGTGTTGGAGTAGAGCGGGGTAGAAATCAGGGTGCGCGCGTCAGGGCCATAGTCGAAGACCAGGGCACGTTGGATATGCGACCAACGCATGCCATGTGATTGCACAATACCTTTTGGCTCACCGGTGGTACCGGACGAGTAGATGATGTTGAAAACCAGCTCCGGTGCGAGTTCGACTGCTGTTGGTTTGGCGTCGGCTAGCCACTGGCTATAACCGTGCTCACCGACACTGTTATCCAGACTATAAAGCGCGGGCTGGATGCGCTCGCGTACACCGCCGATGGCATCACGCACATCCGCGTCGACAAAGAACAGCTTGGCTGCGGAGTCAGCTAGCATGCCGAGCAGGCTTTCTGGAGTAGAGGATGGTGCCAGTGGTGCGACTACCACACCGGCCCTCAGCGCGCCGACAAAAAGGACCGCGTAGTTGATCGAATTGGCTGCACAAACCGCAATCGCCTCGCCCGGTAACACACCATCACGTTGCAGTGCGGCAGCTACGCGATCGGCCTCTGCGTTTAGCTCGCCGTAACTGAGGCGTCTTGTACCCTCTATCAGTGCAGGGTGTTCAGCGCGCTCAAGAGCATGAGTGGCGATCAGTTCAGGTAGTGTGCTGTAGGGTGATTCGAGAGTGATTGTTGACATTGTTGTGCGCTCGTATGACTGGATCGGGGCACGACGCCTTGCGGTACACGTGCTGCCTGATAGCAGAACCTGACGCTCAGGGTCGAAAAAAATGAGCCCTAGTGTCGCGATATTCGCTATTCGAATCCAGCGCTGGCTGGTCTAGGCGCAGAGCAGAATGGTGCAGGATCAACGCGATCAATGATCTGCTGTTTGAGACCAGTGGCTGACTGCCTCAAATAGCGCTTGTCGGCTCACCGGCTTGCTCAGAAAATCCTGCATGCCGGCTTCTTCGCAGTGTCGCCGGTCCAATTCAAAGGCGCTGGCGGTAAGTGCAATACAGGGTATGGGAAAGCGCCCTTCGTTTTTGCATTGCCCGTGGTACCGGCGACAGACTTCAAGTCCATTGGTATCCGGCAGGTGGATATCCATCAGAATCATGGAGTAGCGATCAGGTTGGCTGGCAAGTAACTGGAGTGCCTGTTCACCTGAGCTGGCGATATCAACCTGGATCTCGAAGCCGTGCAACATGCCTTCGATCACCATTTGATTGACTGGATTATCTTCCACCAACAGGACCGGTTTGTCGGGGCGATCATGATCACTGGTCTGATTTTGCTCGCAGCTTTGTTCTCCTTGATGGCTGAGCTCCAAAGGAATATTGAAGCTAAAGTGCGAGCCTTTACCTTCCGTACTCAGAGCGCTCAGCTCACCGCCCATTTTCTCTACAAAGGTACGTGCTATGGACAGCCCCAGCCCGGTTCCACCGAAGCGCCGTGAGGTGCTGGAGTCGGCCTGCTGAAAGGCATCAAACATGCTTTCGAGGCGTTCCGGGGCGATGCCAATGCCGGTGTCTGTTACCTCACACTCCAGCCAGAGCCGGTTGCTGTCGTACAGGTTCCAGCTGGCTGCAACAGTGACATTGCCTTGTTCGGTAAACTTCAATGCATTGCCAATCAGGTTAACCAGAATCTGCCTAATGCGGGTAGGGTCGCCCTGTACTTCAGTCCATTGAGTGTCGCCTTGCACCCGGGTTATGAGCTCCAAGCCCTTTTGCCTCGCCGTGTGCTCAAACACATTTACCGAAGAGCTGATCAGTTGCGGCAGGTTGAACGGAATTTTTTCCAGTTCGAGTACGCCACGCTCGATGCGGGAGAAGTCGAGGATATCGTTGATCACCTTGAGCAGGTGGTCGGTCGACTCGCCGGCGATATTGACGTATTCGCTTTGCTCGCTGCTCAGGTCGGTAGTCTCCAGTAGCTGCAGCATCCCTAGCACGCCGTTCATTGGTGTGCGTAGCTCATGACTCATCATGGCGAGAAATTCCGACTTGGCACGGTTGGCCCCCTCAGCCTCTTCACGTGCGCTGACCAGCTGCTGCATTGCCTGCTGTTGTTGCGTCCTGGAGCGTTCCAGGGTTTCGGCCAGGCTGTTGATATTGCGCATCAGTTGTCCGACCTCATGCTCATCGGTGACCTCCAGCCGGGTGCTGAGTTGCCCTTCCTGCAGTTTGTGGACGGCCAGTCCCATACGTGCCATTGGGTTGGCTAGTGCGCGCGCGAGGCGGATGGCCAGAAACAGTGTGGCGATCAATACGAGTGTGGCCAGGCCGGCCGTTTTCAGCAGAATGGCATGCTGGCGTTCAACGAAGGCTGCGTTGCTCAGACCAACATGTACCTGACCGAGGTAGCTGAGTTCGTCCTGAGGTTCGCTGATCGGTACGTCGAGCAGAAATAGATCGTTTTGCAAGGTGATACGCTGACGCATAATGTCGGCGACAAAGACCTGCAGGCCACTACTGGCGTTGCTTTTGGCGTTCTGCTTGCTGAGCATCAGTAGCGGCTGGCCGGTGCTGTCATACACCTCGACGTAGCGTACGTGCGGCATGTTGAGTGTGCCTTGCACCAGACTCTCCAGCGTGCGCAGGTTGCCACTAATTACGCCGTACTCGGCGGCGGGTGCAAGCTGGTCGGCAATCAGTTGTCCGGTTAACTGTAATTCGCGGTTGACGTCGTCCAGCCGCGCGCTGGTAAATACCGTGAAACCTACCCCAGCCATCAACATCACCGGCAGGGTAGCAATGAGTATCAACCGGCTGAAAATAGTGCCGTGCTGCAGAAAACTCATGGTGATTGCTCCAGCTCAGTCAGCAAGTGACGGAGCGTTTCGTCATCAGGTTCTGGCAAGCCCAGAGAGCGGGCCACTTGTGCGTTGCTCAATACCGAAAAATAAGCGGGGTAGGTAACCTCGCCCGGCAGCTGATCCTGTTGCAGTAGTAAGGCAACGCTGTGGGCCATGTCTCCCGGTGTGCTGTACGTTGTGCTAAGGCTGCCGGCTTCAATGAAAGGCGCACTTGGCCCTATGAGCACCTTGCTGCGCGAATAGCTGGTGAGCAGTATGGTTTTGAGGTTGTCGGCATTGTAGATGCCGGGGTCGTCGAGGCCGATGAGTACATCGGCTGTATCTAACACTTGCAGCAGGTCTCTGGTCAGGTTGGATGGGCGCTTAACTATGACGCTGTATAGCCGCAAGTCGCTTTGCTCTGCTGGATAGGTCCATTCGGCATGGGCGCTGCTTTGTTCTTCGCTATAAAGAAAACCGGCGACTCGTAACCTTGGTACCAGGATTTTTGCCAGGCGCAGTTGGCGGATTGGCTTGGGGTTGGCGAGCAGGGTGGTCAGATAGGCTGGCAGTGGCTGCGAGGGGAGGGCATGTCGGTTCAGATAGGCGGCGATGCTAGGCGTTTGCAAGCCTGACTGTAAGCGCCAGTTCAGCATATCTTTGCCGAGTGTAATGATGATGTCCGCGCTGGTTGCATCGGTTGCCGGGGTGACTGAAACCGTTACCTGGTCCTGTGGCAGCTTTGTCCGCAGTTCGGCTACAAATTCATTAATCAGTGGGCTATCGGCCGCAGGAGCGGCAACAAGAATGGCACGAGCAGATGCGCTGGCTGAACATAACACCAGTAACAGCAGTAACAGCAGGCAAAAGGCTCTAGCGCCAAATCTCATTTCAGCATAAGCCGCAGCTGGTAATCATTAATCATAGTGACGTTCCTTGTCGGTTTTGCTTTCGCGCCTTGCCGGGTGCTGGGCCGCCCCGGCTTGCTCAAAAGTGTAGTTCAGCACTCAGGTAGTAGTGGTTCTGGCTTTCGTACCTGTTTTCGTCCCATGTCAGCGGCTCGTCGTCCAGGCGATGCTGCAGTACCAGGGCCAGGTTCAGGTGGCTACGCTGCCCGAGCGCGAACTCTTTTTCCAGCCGAGTATCCACACGTTCAAAGCGGCGCTCGTTAAGTTGGTCCGCGCCGTAATAGATCAAGCTGCTTTCAATACCTGCGGGCCATGAGCGAATCCATGCGGCGCTACCGGAATTACGGGCTGTGAGACGTTGGTCGAGCTTGCTGCTGGCTTCGAAGTCAACGTAGGCGTACGTCAGCCGAAAGCGGTCGGCATAGGTGGCACGCCAGTCGATCTGAGCTTCAGCGCCTTCAAACTCGGCAGATGAGTCGTTATTGGGGTAAAAGTCAGTCAGCTTTAGCGGCTCACTGTTCATGCCCGTAATACGCTCCTGAAACACGCGCAGATCTACGGACACGCCATAACGGTGGTTGGTTCCGTTATAGCCAATCTCACGTGAGCGCATGGTCTCGGTATCAAGGTCCCCAGGGCCAACGGCGGTGGCGTAATAGCTTTGTGGTCCGCTTACTGGCCCACTGATGTTCTTCAGGTTATAGGTCCAGTTGATGTTGTTTTCGTACATGTCAGGTGTGCGTACGGCTTCTGAATAGACGAACCTGAGGCTGTGCAGTGGGGTGATGAAGTAGTGCATTGCTACTCGCGGCGAAAACGCATCACCCACCAGTTGGGAGTCTTCGTACATGCCGCCGAATTGAAATAGCCAGCGATCATGTGGACGGTACTCAGCGTTACCAAAAGCCTGAATAATGGCGTTGTCGACAGTGCCACCGAAGAAAGTCTCGGATTTGACCCTGTCCTGACGATAGCTGGCGCCGCTGACAAAGCGCAGTTGCTCGTTTAGACGGAAGGTATCCTGAACCTCAAGGTGATAGCGGCTCTCGCGTATGTGTTGATCAATGTCGAAACAGGCGGGTTCACTGTCCACATATTGTTGGCGCTCCTGCAGTATCCTCTCGCCCAGATCGCCAAGATAGTCGTAATACTGACCGTACATGAAGTCGTTCATGTAGTTGCGTAGACCGCCCGCTACGTCGTGACTCATATAGCGGCTGACCCGCCTCGCGGCGAGCGGACTCAGAGCAGAAAGCTCGCGTAGCGTCGGTGAGAAGACCAGTGGGCTGTCACAGGCGCGGAAGTCGCTCAAACGCTCCATATGCTGACCGTAGGCGAGAATCTGTACGCTATGGTTTGCCGATAGGTCGGTTTTCCAGAGGCCCTGCACAACGTAATCGTGGCCACGAATATCAGAGTCGGGTTGCCATTCGTCGATCAATTGATCAAATTGTCCCAAGGGTTGCTTGGCGGCGCCCAGGAAAGGGCTGTAATCGTAGTAACTTTGGCGACTGGTTTCGCTGGCAGCCAGCTGCCATTCAATCGTGTTGGATGCATCCACCTGGAAAGCGCTGCTCAGGTTGACGCGCGTTAGGCGCTTGCCATCTCGATATTCCTGGCCGGGTTCTTCGTAGAAGTCGAAGCCTTCATCTGCCATGCCGGACAGCGTCAGGCGGGTTTGGCTGTTTTCGGTGCTAAAGCCCTCGCGCGCTAACCAGTCATTAACTCCGCGCGTGCCTTTGGTGAGCTTGAATGTGGTGCCCAGCGTGTCACGCGGGTGGCGGGTGATGATGTTGATCACCCCCATCAGGGCGTTGGCACCGTAAGCGGCGGTGTTTGGCCCGCGAAAGACTTCGATACGATCGATATCTTCAACCGCAACCGGTATTTCAGCCCAGTCTACTGTGGCAAAGCCTGGACGGTAGACCGAGCGCCCATCAATTAGTACCTGCAGGCGCCGCGCTTCGGTAACGTTGGTGCCGTGATAATTGACGTTTATCTGATTGCCGCGACGGTAACCAATCATCATGCCCGGTACTAACCGCAGAATCTCCGGAATGTCTCTGGCGCCAGTGGCGCGAATCAACTGGCGGTCGAGCACCGTCATACTGCCAGGCACCTCCGCAGGGGCTTGCTTGAGGCGGGTTGCGCTGAGGACTTTGGGCAATTCGAGATCATCAAGCAGCGGATCCGTTGAAGCCTGCAGGCTTGCTGGCAGGCCCAGTAGTGTAATTCCTGCCAGAAGTGTGACGCGGTAGGTGGACATATAAAGAGGCTTTGTGAGTTCTTCTTCGGTGCCTCATCTTAACCGTCGTAACAGGTTTTTCCACTGCTGAATCGCTGTTATTGTCAGGCAGGCTTATACTGGCCCCGGAAAATCTGATTAAAGGATGTTGAATGACCGATTCCAAAGCGGCTGTCTGCGTACTCGGTGGAGGCAGTTTCGGCACGACGTTGGCCAATTTGATGGCCTGTGAAGGGCAGCAGGTAACACTCTGGTTACGTGACCGGGAAGTTGCCGACCATATTCGCGACGAGCAGGAAAATCCGCGCTACCTGCCGGGTTTCAAGCTGGATCCTCGGTTACAGGTATCAACCGACATTGAGGCGACCATTGCGGCTGCTGACTTGGTCTTTCTGGCTATTCCCAGCGGCGCTTTTCGCAGTGTGCTGCAGGAGATTGGTCCCAAGCTCGCTGGCAAGAAAGTGGTCAGCACCACTAAGGGGATCGAACAGCCCGGTTTCCTGATGATGAGCCAGATCGTTGAGCAGGAAGCGCCGCAGGCTCGCGTTGCCGTGCTCTCAGGTCCTAATTTGGCCAAGGAAATGGCCGCCGGCGAATTGACTGCAACCGTCATTGCCAGTGAAGACCAAGACCTTTGTATTTCGGTACAGGACGCCTTGGGCAGCCAAAATCTTCGGGTCTACGCCAGCCAGGATCGCTATGGCGTTGAACTCGGTGGCGCGCTGAAAAATGTCTACGCGATTATCTCCGGCATGGCGGTAGCGCTGGGTATGGGCGAGAACACCAAGAGTATGCTGATTACGCGGGCGTTGGCTGAAATGACCCGTTTTGCTGTGCACATGGGCGCCAACCCGATGACCTTTCTCGGGCTTGCAGGCGTCGGCGATCTGATTGTGACCTGTATGTCGCCGCAGTCGCGCAATTTTCGGGTTGGGCATGCACTGGGCAAAGGCGAAACGCTGGAAGAAGGTGTCGCTCGGCTTGGCCAGGTGGCAGAGGGTGTTAACACGCTAAAAACCCTGAAGCAGAAAGCGGACGAAGAGGGCGTTTACATGCCGCTGGTTGATGGGCTGTATGCCATCGTTTTTGACAAGCTGCCGCTGGGGCAGGTGATCAGCAAGTTGATGTCGGCAGAACAGAAGCACGATGTTGAGTTTGCGGCCGTTATGAGCACCACACCTAACAAGGAGTCATAAGTTATGCACGCGTTTAAAGAGTCTCTTTGTTCGGCCGATTTCTGGTTGCGTTTGCTTTATACGTTTTTATTCATGCTGGTTTGGCAAGGTGTTGAGA
Organism: Pseudomonas sp. 5Ae-yellow; assembly: GCF_014077575.1. Classification (NCBI taxonomy): domain Bacteria; kingdom Pseudomonadati; phylum Pseudomonadota; class Gammaproteobacteria; order Pseudomonadales; family Pseudomonadaceae; genus Pseudomonas; species Pseudomonas sp. 5Ae-yellow. Next base: position 11,807 of record NZ_JACGWE010000041.1, read on the forward strand.
TACTGCTGGCGCTGCTGGTGATTATTCAGATCATCGCGCGCCTATTTACTGGCAATGCCAATGATGATGCCAAAGCATGGGGCGAAAGCGCCTCCCTGTACGCTTGCCAGATCGGCCGTTACGTCACCATGGCAAGCGAACAGAAGCCCTGGCCTTTTATGGAGTGGCCAAAGCCACAGTCAGCGCCTGAACCCATCATAAAGCCCGCCCCGAGCGAGCCGGAGATAACGGCGGAGCCCCGTGAGCCAACGCCATGAGGCTCTGGGTTTTGCGTCATGGGCAGGCTGCTGCGCAGGCCGCCAGTGATGCTCAGCGCCCGTTAACTGGCGCAGGCGAAGCTGAGGTGCGGGCTATGAGTACTTTGCTCAAGGGGCAGCCCTTGGGCGCGATTCTTGCCAGTCCCTATGTGCGGGCGCAGCAGACCGCTGCGCTGATGCGTGAGGAACTTGGCTTCGCCCAGGATGTGGGAACTGCTCCTTGGTTAACGCCCGATGATCAGCCCGGTGAGGTCATCGATTTTTTATCCGAGCGCACAGAGAGTGAGCTGTTACTGGTATCGCATCAACCTCTGGTAAGTCAGTTGGTCAGTCTGCTGGTGCATGGGCACCGCGCTGAGCATTATCCCATGCCGACGGCTGCACTGGCCTGTATTGATATGGACTTTGTCGCGGCCGGGCTGGGCAATCTGGTGCAGCTCAGCGTACCCGCCGATTTGTCGCGCTGATATAACTCTATTCTCATCTGGTGGGCTGTGCCTTAGCCTGTGTGTTAGGACCTTGTGGTGAGGTGTTTGCATGGGATAGTGTTCATTCGAAAGGGTGATAACTTCTCAGCACGTGATGTCATTCCAACAATAATAATTAGTTAGAGTCACGAGGGCACATTAATGAGCGCCTTAACTAAAGCGCCTGCAACGGCACTGGAAGCATTTCTGCGCCAGGAAAGTCTGCAGGCGGACAGAATCTATTTGATTCAACCTATGCCTAATGGTGAGGTTGTTGAGTTGAGCTGGCGCGAGGTTGGCGATCAGGCACGGCGCATGGCGAGTCATTTGAAGTCGCTGTCGTTTGCACCTGGTAGCCAAATTGGCCTGCTGTCCAAGAACTGCGCCCACTGGATAATCGCTGACCTGGCTATCTGGATGGCCGGGCATGTATCGGTTCCACTGTATCCCACCCAGACTGCTGATAGTACGCGACAGGTGCTAGAGCATTCAGATACCTGCGCGGTATTTATTGGCAAGCTGGACGACTGGCAGAACATACGTGGCGGCGTGCCCCTGGATATGCCCTGGATTGGGTTGCCGCTGGCGCCGGATGACGACAACATTACCCCCTGGCAGTTGTTGCAGGATAGGAACGCTGCGCTCGAAGCGATCGCCACGCCGACCGAGGATCAACTCGCCACCATCGTTTACACCTCAGGCACCACGGGCATGCCCAAGGGCGTCATGCTTAGTTTTGGCAGTATGTATCTGTCGGCCAACAACGGTTTGCGGCTATTCAATATCAGTGCCGAGGACCGCTTGCTGTCTTATCTCCCCATGAGTCATGTGGCTGAGCGACAATTCATCGAAATCGCGTCCCTACTCTCAGGTCAGCAGGTCTATTTCGTCAACAGTGTGGCGACCTTCTTTGATGATGTGCGACGGGCCAGACCTACGGTATTTTTTGCCGCTCCGCGTATCTGGGAACATATCAAGAATTATGCGCAGCAGCGCAACGCCTCTGTCTGGTCTCGTCTGCAAATGAGGCTGCCGGTGCTGTCGGCTGGCAAGTCGCGCCGCACGCTGGCTGATTTGGGGCTTGATCAGGTGCGTTATGCTGTTTGTGGTGCAGCGCGCATCAACGCGGGTCTGGTCGCCTGGTTTGCCGAACGTGGCATGCAGATAGTAGAGGCATACGGGATGACTGAGAACTGCGGTTACTCGCACCTGGGGCGCCCGAAGAAGATCAAGTCGGGTTATATCGGCCTGCCTAACCCCGGCGTGGAGTGCCGTTTATCCGCCGAAGGTGAAGTGCTGGTGCGCAGTCGGGCGTTGATGTTGGGTTACTACAAGGATCCGCAGCGCACGGCAGAGGTAGTTGATGATGAAGGCTTTCTGCACACCGGCGATCTTGGCGAGATTGATCAAGACGGTTTTCTGCGGCTGACGGGGCGCACAAAGGATATATTTAAAACCTCCAAGGGCCGTTACGTGACGCCTGTTCCGATCGAAACCTTACTGCTCGATCATCCGCTTATTGCGGATGCCTGTGTAGTGGGGCATGACCTGCCACAGCCGCTGGCGTTGATCAGGCTGCGCGCTACTGCAGACTCACATGAACTCCTTAACCGTCAGCTTGATACGCTGCTGCAGGGGATGAATGCGACACTGCAGCGCAGTGATCGGCTGGCATGTCTGGTTGTAGTGAGTGAAGAGTGGACGGCTGAGGAAGGTTTTAGAACCGCCAATCACAAGCTGAAACGCAACGTGGTAGAAGCAACTTATCAGGGCCAGCTGCAGCACTGGCTGGTTTCCGGCAATACAGTGGTCTGGCAGCAAGACGATAAGGAAACAGCATGAGTGAAATCTGGTTTGGCAAAGTCGATTTGGCCGCATTGAACGCACCCAAAGAGGATATCAATACCCTGTTGGATGTGAGGATCGAGGACTATGGCGACGACTGGATAACGGCCAGCATGCCGGTTGATAAGCGAACCCATCAGCCCTACGGTATCCTGCATGGGGGTGCATCGGTAGTGCTGGCCGAGTCCTTGGGCAGCATCGCCTCTTACCTGTGTATCGACAGCAGTCGGTTTTACTGTGTGGGGCTTGAGGTGAACGCCAATCATTTGAAAGCCGTCAAGAGTGGCCGGGTCACGGCCATTGCCAAGCCGGTTCATCTGGGCCGTACTACCCACGTCTGGGATATTCGCTTAAGCAACGAAGAGGGCGCGCTTACCTGTATCTCTCGCCTGACCATGGCCGTGGTGCCGGTCAAGGCCGCCTGACTGTTTGGGTTGTGACGCCAGGTCATAACCCTTCAACACCTTTCCCTACCTGCTCTTGTCGAATCAATACGCTAACCTTTCGTTGACCTGATCTATGCCGCTGCATTCACGGCTGGTGTGCTTGATTGTCGCGAGCCCATGTAGCCTTTAGATTGGCTCAAACAAGATCATGCCTAGAACCTGAACGGATAACAGATGACATTGACCAGCCGCGAAGTACGTTTCTCTCTGCCCTCACTTGAAGTCGCCGGTAAAGTCTGGGGTGAGCCCGGCGGCATCCCCGTTATTGGTTTGCATGGCTGGCTGGATAACGCAGCGACCTTCGATCATATTGCGCCCGCGCTAAAAGGCGTGCAGCTGGTGGCTCTGGACCTTCCGGGGCACGGCCTCTCGGATCACCTGCCGATGGCGGGTTACAGCTTATGGCAGCAGGCCTCGACGGTATTACAGGTGGCAGAAGACCTGGGTTGGGAGCGCTTTGCTCTGCTCGGTCACTCGATGGGAGCAATTATCAGTGGCATCCTTACCGGCAGCTTGCCTGAACGTATCATTGGCGCGGCTATGATCGACGGGCTAATGCCCTTTACCTCCGAACCCGATGATGCGCCAAGACAAATGGCGCGGTTTTTTACCTCCAGCCTGGCCGTCGGCAATAAACGCAAGCCAGTGTATGACAGTGTTGAAAAAGCCATTTCCGCGCGGGTGTTGGGCGGCACTACGAGCATTGCCCGCGAGGCCGCCAGCAGTCTGGTAGAGCGCGGCCTGATGCCGGATCACGGTGGCTGGACCTGGCGCACTGACCCGCAACTGATGTTGCCGTCACCACTGCGCTTTACCAATAAGCACGCCGAGTCGTTCATTGAAGCGATCAGCTCGCCAGCCATGCTGGTGCTTGCCAACCAGGGTGTCATGCACAAACATCCACAGGTGCTGGATCGTATTGAGCGCTTCAAGCACATCCAGTTACATAAAATGGATGGTGGTCATCACTTGCATCTTGAGGCGCAAGCGCCCGATGTAGCGGCCTTGCTCAATGATTTTTATGCCGCCTTACCCAAGGTGGATAGCAGCGCGCCCTGACCGTGGCTGCGTAAACCGAGTATGCTGTGGTTTGATCAGCCGCTGCATCAAGGAATCCTATGTCTGTGCGTCATTTCCCTCTGCTTGGATCATCCATCGCCTGCCTGCTGTTAAGTGCGGCGGTGGTCGCGGACGAGGCGTTTGACCAGTCCCTCAGCATTCAACCGTTTAGTCATGCCAGCTCGGTTGAGCAAAAGCTGATCCCTGATGCTGAGCATAAGGTCATGATTGGCAGCGTACGCCGGATCAACAACCAGCTGCGGGCCGAGCGAGAGGTGCGAGCTACCGGCGAGCTGCTCCGCGCTACCTGGCAGGTACATGATGGTTATGAGCCTGAGGAAGCCTTCAGAGATGCGTTGCGACAACTGACCGAGGCACCGCATACCTTGCTGTATACCTGCGAGGGGCGGGAGTGCGGCAGTAGCAGTCTGTGGGCTAATCAGGTGTTCAATAACGCGCAGCTGTATGGTCCCGAGGACGATCAGCGTTATCTGGCGTTACGCCTGGACAGCGAGCCTCAGCGTTTTATCTCGTTGTACTCCATTACCCGTGGCAACAAGCGCAGCTACCTGCATATGGATCAGTTCACGCCGACTGAAGCGGTTACTGAAGCCTTGTATCCCACGCCCATCACCTTGCTCAAGGTGCTCAAGCGCGAGGGGGTGATATTGTTGCCCGCGTTGGATATGAGCAAGCCAGACGCTGAGCCAACGACCGAGTGGTTGAGACTCCTGGTGCGTATGCTGCGGACCGATTCGCTATTGCGAGTCAGCATCGATGGCCTTGATGCACCAGCATTGGTTGAGGCGCTGAAGGTCGGCGGTATCCGCGATCAACGTCTCAACGTTGGCGAGCCAACGCCGGAGCAGGGCGTAAAGATTACGCGTATTCGCTGAGCAACACGGCTCAGCGCTCTGGCGCACTTGCTGGGCTAATGAGCAGTTTGTCGGGCAGCGCCTGTATCGAAAGCCAGTCGAACAGCTGGGTGCGATAGCGCCCCTCGTTGTACATGTCTGCCTGATCAAGGGCGTGGTCATCCAGCGGATTACCCGACTGGCCCAGCGGGTTGATACCCAGCGTGGCGTTAACGTCGGCCAGATCGATCAGGCGGCGGGTGGATGGCCCGGACTTCACTTGATAACGCGCGCCGCCGGTATTGAAAGCCATGTTGTTCAGGGTTTCGTTACCACCGTTGACGGCAACCGGATCAGGGTTGAGGTAGCGGCCAAAGGGAATGCGGCTTGCTAGCGCGTGTTCAGGCTGCAGGCTTGCCAGGCGGGACCATTGCCATTGTTCGGGCTGTTCGCCCAGATCTTTGACCAGACCTTCTACTGCTTTGATCCAGGCGTGGGTAATCGCCGCCTGACGACCATCCATGCTCGGGTTTTGGCGGTTGTCCCACCAGGGTGAGGTGGGCTTCCAATACAGCTGCGTCAGGGTCTTGCTGGCCAGATAGGTATCACGGAAAAAACCAAAACGCTCACCCATTTCGTCGGCAAAGAGTGCGGCGCTTAGCTCGTCACGCCAGCGCTGAAACAGGCTGGCGCCTACGCTGTCCTGCTGATAACGGCCATCCCATTGCGCCAATAGCTCGGCGGCTTTGGCAGCGGGTGCACGCAACTCGGCACTGAACAGGTTGTAGTCAAACAACGGCATGGCATCTTGCACCATGGCGAGTGCCTGGGGGCGTTGATCGTCCAGCTGCATTGCCTTGAACTGCGACAGGTCAAAGGCTTCGTCCTGCTCCAGCAGAGCCTGCAAGCGCTGCGCGCGTTCGGTGGGTGCGTAGTAACCGGGCAGACTGCGGCGTACGTTGGTCTCTGGGTAGGGATTATTTGTGCTGAACAGATAACCCGAGCGTGGGTTCACTATCTTCGGGTTGCTGGTAAAGGGCTGATAGCCACGAAATTCATCACGGCCAGAGCCGCCATTGAGCAAGGTGAAGCCGTTGCTGCTGGTGGGCCAGCGTTTGAGTTTGCCAATGGCCCACATGGCGATATTGTCGTCTGTGTCGGCGTACAGCAGATTCAAGCCGGGCGCGCTATGAGCCGCCGCTGCTGCTTCAAACTCGGCCATGGACTGCGCTTGGGTAAAGCCATGGAATGCCTTGGCGGAGTCATTCTCTGGATCAAGAAAGGTCCAGAACAGGCTGACAGGCTGGCGCTCGAGGCTGCCGGGCAGGTCGTTGATAATGGGGCCGTGGCGGGTGCTACGGGTTTTGATCAGGCGGTCTTCCTGGCCGCGAATCTTGATCACCTCTTCATGTTGGGTGAAGTCTTCCCAGTGATCGGTAGCCCAGACCTGGTCGGGATTGTCGGGGTTGACCCGCTCGCGATAAAAGTCGAGATCGTCATTCATCAGCATGGTCAGGCCCCAGGCGTGATGCCGTGTCTGGCCCAGCAGGGGAAAGGGAATGCCGGCCAGAAAGTGACCGTAGACTTCATTCTCCGGAGTGCGCAGATGGGCTTCGTACCATACGGCCGGCACCGAAAAACCAATATGCGGATCGTTGGCCAGCAAGGGTGCCCCGCTGGCACTGCGGCTACCCTTTACTGCCCAGGCATTGCTGCCAATGAACTGTCCTGCCGGGAAATCCTTCTCCACAGCCGATATTTGCTCCAGCAGTGGTCGCAGCAGCTCTATATAAGGTTGCCCGGAGGAGCGTGCTGGCGGCAACTGGTCTGGCCAGCTGGGCACCAGATCCTTATAGTGACGCTCGCTCAGGGTGCCGCGAATATGATCTACCAGTACATCGGTCTTGAAAGCTTCGGCGAAGGAGTAGGCCATGTAGCCCATGATCTGGGCGATATCCTCGGTGGTGAAATAGTCGGGACTGGCCATCAGCAGGCGGTATTCAAGCGGTCGGCCGCCTTGATCGATATATTGGTTTATACCGTCTTGGTAGGCGTGCAGGAGTTTGACGTGTGGGCTGTCGGGCTCGGCGTCCAGCCGCTTGGCGTAAGCACGGGCTAATCGATTGATGCCCAGGGTACGGAAGAAGCGGTCAGTGGCAAAGGATTCAGCACCAAAGAGCTCAGACAACCGGCCACCACCGACGCGGCGTAACATGTCCATCTGAAATAGCCGGTCCTGCGCATGTACGTAACCCAGTGCGCGGTAGGCATCCTCTTCGCTTTGTGCATCTATATGCGGAACGCCCCAGGCGTCGTAGTAGACTGAAACCGGTTGTTGCAGATTGCCCAGTTGCAATTCGCCATTGCGTTGCGCCTGAGCGCTCTGCAGTATCCAAATGGCCGCCAGCGCGATGAGTGCCAAGAGCAGAGCAATAGAGAAGAGTATTTTTATAGGTATGGAAAGACGCTTGATCACGGGGTGCCTTGTGCCGCAGGAAATCATCACGGCATCATGCGCAGAGTGACCATGAACGTCAATCGGGATTAACCAAATTGCGGGGGAGCCAACATCTTATGGGGCAGCGAGTAGCATTGGTGCTGGGCAGCGGCGGTGCACGTGGTTATGCGCACATTGGCGTGATCGAGGAGATCGAACGGCGTGGTTATGAAATTTCCTGTATCGCTGGTTGCTCTATGGGCGCCGTGGTGGGTGGTATTCATGCGGCTGGCTACCTGAAGGAGTATCGCGACTGGGTTTCCGGGCTGGATTACCTGGATGTTATCCGGCTGCTGGATATCGGTTTTGGCAACCTCGGCGCCATTCGTGGCGAACGGGTGTTTGGTCGTATCCGCGAGATCGTCGGTGAGATCAATATCGAGCAGCTGAATATCCCCTTTACCGCTGTGGCGACGGATCTCACCAATCAGCAGGAAGTCTGGTTCCAGCAGGGCTGCCTGCATCAGGCCATGCGCGCCTCTGCGGCCATTCCCAGTCTGTTCTCGCCGGTACGTCAGGGGAGTCGTGTGCTGGTTGATGGTGGTCTGCTGAACCCCTTGCCGATCGTGCCCGTGGTGTCTTCACATTGCGACCTGATCATGGCCGTCAACCTGAATTCCAGTGAAAATGACGGCTACAGCATGCCCGTTGTTGAGCGCCCGGCACCTATTCGGCAGCAATGGGATCAATGGATGACGGCACTTAAGCCTAACTGGCTGGGACGAAGAGGCGAAGAAGAGGAGGAGGGCGATGCTATCGCCTTGCTGACCGCAGAGCACGAGCCTGCAGAAGCCCCGCATTCAAGGGAAGAGGATCAGCTGGCGCCAGTCGAAGTAGATGCCACACCGGGGCCAGCCAGCATGCTCGAGCTGGTCAACCTGTCGTTTGAGGCCATGCAGTCATCTCTGACCCAATACAAGATTGCCGGCTATCCACCGGATGTATTGATCAACGTGCCCAAGCGTTTGTGCCGGTTTTTTGAGTTCTACCGCGCGCCAGAGTTGATTGAACTGGGCCGTATGGTTGCCAGCGATACACTGGATCAGTTCGAGCGTCGCGGGCGCTGAGTCATAGGCGCAAGGGCTATCGGCTGGTAGAATCGCCAGCTATATGATTCTGCCGGAGAGCCTGCATGACCCAGACAGTGCGATTGACCGAATACAGCCATGGTGCCGGTTGCGGCTGCAAAATAGCCCCCAAGGTGCTGGATGAAATGCTATCGGTCGGTCAGCCTGGCCCAAGCTTTGAGCGGCTTTGGGTCGGTAACGACAGCCGCGATGATGCGGCTGTTTTTGGTTTGGATGCCCAGCAGGGGATCGTCAGTACCACCGACTTCTTTATGCCCATCGTTGATGATCCCTACGACTTCGGGCGTATCGCCGCCACTAACGCTATCAGTGACATCTACGCCATGGGCGGTACGCCCCTGATGGCGATTGCCATTTTGGGTTGGCCGGTCAACCTGTTGCCTGCCTCGGTTGCGGGCGAAGTTTTGGCTGGTGCACGTCAGGTTTGCACTGATGCGGGTATGCCCCTGGCCGGTGGCCACTCGATTGATGCGCCGGAGCCGATTTTTGGCCTCGCCGTTACCGGCAGCGTGATGCGGCAGCATCTCAAGCGTAATGATCAGGCACGCGTTGGCGCGCAGCTGTTTCTTACTAAGCCCCTGGGTATCGGCATTCTTACCACCGCGGAGAAACAGAAAAAACTGCGTCCGGAAGACGTGGGCGTCGCGCGGGATCTGATGTGCACGCTGAACAAGGTCGGCCAGCGCTTTGCTACCTTGCCGGGCGTGCAAGCCATGACCGACGTCACGGGCTTCGGCTTGTTGGGGCATCTGGCTGAAGTAGCCGAAGGCTCCAAGGTGAAAGCACGTATCCACGCCGATCGCATCCCACGCATTGCCAGCGTGGATTACTACCTTGAACAGGGCTGCATCCCCGGCGGCACGCTGCGCAACTTTGACAGCTACGGCCACAAGATAGCGCCGCTACCCGAAGGCCAGCAGCACCTGCTGTGCGACCCGCAAACCAGTGGCGGGTTGCTGGTGGCCGTGGCACCGGAAGCAGTCACCGAGTTTCTGTTGCTGGCGCAGGAAGAAGGCCTGGCGCTCGAGGCCATCGGAGAGTGCATAGAATCAGATGGCGGTCCTTGGGTTGAGGTCATTTGATGCGCGATAACACCGCCGATTTTCGCCAGTTGTTTTTATCGGATGTACCACTGATGGATGTGCGCGCGCCGGTGGAGTTTGCCAAGGGCGCGTTTCCAGCCTCACGTAATCTGCCGCTGATGAATGACACTGAGCGTCAACAGGTGGGGACGACCTACAAGCATAGCGGCCAGGAGGCGGCGATCGCGCTGGGCCATAAACTGGTTGGCGGTGATACCAAGGCCGCGCGAGTTGAGGCCTGGATTGAACAGGTCAAGGCCAATCCGCAAGGCTATCTGTATTGCTTTCGCGGTGGCCTGCGCTCGCAGATTATGCAGCAATGGCTAGCTGATGCTGGCGTGCAATATCCGCGAGTTGTCGGCGGCTACAAAGCCATGCGTCGCTTCCTGATAGACACGTTGGATCAGGCGGTCGAGGAAGTACCGCCGGTTCTGGTTGCGGGTTTGACCGGCACGGGTAAGACCGAAGTCATTGCCGCGCTGAATAACAGCCTGGACCTGGAAGGCCACGCTCATCACCGCGGCTCCAGCTTTGGACGCCACGCCACGCCGCAGCCTACGCAGATCGACTTTGAAAATCGCTTGTCAATCGAAGCGCTCAAGGTGCGCGCTGCGGGCGCGCAACGGTTGGTGCTGGAAGATGAAGGCCGTATGGTAGGCAGCTGCACCGTCCCGCTGGAAGTCTATAACGCCATGCAGGAGGCTCCGCTGGTATGGCTGGAAGACAGTCAGGAGAACCGTATTAGCCGCATTTTAGCCGACTACGTTACGTGCATGCAGACGGAATATGCACAGGTAAACGCCGAGCCTGAGCACGCCTTCAGCGCTTTTGCCGACTACCTCACGGAGAGCCTGCTACGCATTCGCAAGCGCCTGGGTGGGGAGCAGCATCAGCAGCTCGATGCACTGATGAGGGAGGCGCTGGCAGAGCAACAACGCAGCGGCGATGTAACCCTGCACCGGGAGTGGATAAAAGGCCTGCTGGAAAATTACTACGACCCCATGTACGCCTATCAGGCTGAAGCCAAGCAGGCGAGGGTGGTGTTCTCCGGCAATCATGCCGAGATTGTTGAATACCTGGCAGACCTGGAAACGCGTTAACGCCATTCTGACTGCTTTGGTGCTCACTTTTGTTTGCCAAACAGCGTGGATGAATATCAGCAAGCAGCATGTTGCCTGAACAAAGCCGCTGATTCAGTCGAATCCTGACCAAAAGCATTGTTATTATCTGGCTATCCTTGGGCTGCTTAGGCGGCCCATCACGGTAGTCAGGAGATAATAACAATGAGCAGTGAGTTTTCCGGCAAGGTAGTACTGGTAACAGGAGCCGCAGCGGGCATTGGCATGGCGACCGCAGAGGCCTTCGCCGCCGCAGGCGCGCGGGTTATTGCCTCTGATGTCGACGTTGAAAACGGCGAGATCGTGGTGCAGAGCATTACTGCCAGCGGTGGGGATGCCGTGTTTATCCCCTGCAATGTCGCTGACGCCGAACAGGTCCAATCCCTTGTTAACCAGATTGAAGCTGACTACGGCCGCCTTGACTGCGCTTTCAATAACGCGGGTATCGAGATCGAGCGCGGCAAATTGGCCGACGGCGACGAGGCCGTGTTCGACCGCATCATGGACGTCAACGTTAAAGGCGTCTGGCAATGCATGCGCTTTGAAATACCCTTGATGCTGAAAAGCGGCGGGGGAGCTATCGTCAATACCGCCTCAGTCGCCGCACTGGGCGCCGCGCCCAAAATGAGCATCTACGCTGCCAGCAAGCACGCCGTGCTTGGCCTCACACGTTCTGCTGCAGTGGAATATGGCAAGCAAGGCATTCGCGTCAATGCCGTCTGCCCCGCGGTAATCGACACCGAAATGTTTCGCCGCGCCGCCGCGATTGAGCCACGCAAAGCCGAATTTGCTGCCGCTATGCACCCGGTAGGTCGTATCGGCAAAGCCGAGGAAATCGCCGCCGCGGTTTTGTATCTCTGTTCTGACGGCGCGGCCTTCACCACGGGTATCGCCTTGCCAGTTGACGGCGGTAGCACCTGTATCTGAATGCTAGGACACATCGTGTGCAATAGGTTTGAGTGAGACCTTTTTGAACCTGTGGGCACCTTGAATGATTAGGCGGTATTAGCGCTCAGGCAGGAACGCGGTATTTTTCCACGGGATTGCCTTGGCGCTCTGCCGGTTGATGGCGCAATTAAAATTATAAATAAAGGAAGAGGTATGAGCATGGATGGTCACGGAGCTGATGTGCTTCAAGGTGGTATGGTTTCCTGCAGCGCTTGTAAAAAAGATATTCATAGTAGTGCCGCTGTGTGTCCGAATTGCGGATTGCAAAGACGATCTTCTCGATACAAGAACAAGTTTGTCGCGGCTTTTTTTGCGTTTTTTCTAGGCGCTTTCGGTGCCCACCGTTTCTATCTGGGGCAGTGGTGGGGCTTGTTTTATTTGTTGTTTTTCTGGCTCTGGTTACCGGGGCTGGTTGCGTTTGTGGAGTTTATCTATTTTCTCGTCTGTGATTCGAAAAAATGGGATGAGAAATACAATGAGGGGATGCCTGCCGGACCGAACGAGCGCGTCAGCGGTGGGCTGATCGCCGTGCTGATGGTGTTCAGTTTGTTTTTCTTGATATCCATGATTGGCATCTTAGCGGCTATTGCTCTTCCCGCTTACCATGAATACACAGTCCGCGCCAAGCTGGCTGAGTCACATAATGCTGCCCGTGTCGTGATGCAAGGCGTAGAGCTGTATGTGAATGAAAATCGGCAGTGGCCGTCAGCGCTTGCTGATATTGAGCTATACGCCGATATTGAAACGCCGTTGGTGGAATCAGTGATAGTTAGGCCAGAGGTTGTGTACGTGCAACCAAGTCAGGCGGTTGGGGTGGAAGGTGCGATCATCTATGTGGCCTCTGCGACGGAAGCCGGTATCTCCTGGAGCTGCAAGGAATCCACAGTCAAGCCGCAGTATCTGCCACCGGAATGCAGACCTTAGCGCTCGCTGGCGTGGGATGATCGCCAGCGCACACCCGGTAGTCTGGTAGTGAGTATGATCTCTTGCTGATGTGTTGAAACCGTTCATAGCGGCATAAGGTCGCGTAGGGTGACTGGGGCTCATCTCGTTCCCACTCGGCGTTATACTGTGCCGGTATTTCTCATGTTAATCAGGAGCTCTCATGTCGGCACAGTTTCCACAGGCCCGCCTTCGTCGCTTGCGCTCAAGCGACGCCCTTCGCACCTTGGTGCGTGAAAATTCGCTGAGGGCGGAGCATCTGGTCTATCCCATCTTTGTCGAGGAGGATACGGACGAGTACACCCCTATTGAGGGTATGCCAGGTCAATATCGTATTCCGGAGAGCAAGCTGGGAGAAGAGGCCAAGCGCCTGGCGGCACTGGGGTTAAAAAGCATCATGCCGTTCGGTATTTCCCATCACAAGGACGAAACCGGCAGTGATGCCTTGCGCGAGGACGGGATGGTGGCGCGTATGGTGCGTATCATCAAATCAGCCGTACCGGACATGGTCGTTATTCCCGATATCTGTTTCTGTGAGTACACCTCCCATGGTCACTGCGGTATTTTAAAGGGCGAGACCGTCGATAACGATCGCACGATCAAGAGTCTGGGTATTCAGGCAGTTCAGGCTGCAAAGGCCGGCGCCGATATCATTGCCCCGTCGGCGGCGCAGGATGGTCAAGTGTTGGCTATCCGTGCTGCGCTCGATGAGGCTGGTTTTACCGACATCCCCATCATGGCCTATTCCACCAAGTTTGCTTCGGCGCTTTATGGCCCGTTCCGCGAAGCCGCGGGTACCGAACTCAAGGGGGATCGTAAAACCTACCAAATGGATCCAATGAATCGCCGAGAAGCGCTCCGCGAGTCGCTGGCAGACGAAGCAGAGGGGGCTGATTTTCTGATGGTCAAACCGGCGTTGGCTTATCTTGATGTGATGGCCGACATCCGGCGTAATAGCCTGCTGCCGCTAGTGGCCTACCAAGTGAGCGGGGAGTACGCGATGATCAAATTCGCTGCACAGCAGGGCGTAATTGACGAGTCCGCCGTGGTGCGTGAGACCCTTGGCTCTATGCGTCGCGCGGGTGCTGACCTCATCATGACGTACTTTGCGCCGCAGCTCCTGGAAGAAGGGCTTTAACGTCTCGGCGGCACACTGTGTTTTTGAAGTGCTTTTGCCGTCGCGGTGCCTGATTTTTTTAGTGTCATGCCATAAATGAGTGACAGAGCCAAAAGCGGGTGTACGACTCAAGAACATGGGTAACAGTTCTATTCAAATACATAGGTAACACATTGCTTAAATAGTGAGCACCTGACAGGAGGTGCTCATGCCTTGGCGAGAAGTGAAACCTATGGACGAACGTGT
>NZ_JACGWE010000109.1:0-1354 GCF_014077575.1 Pseudomonas sp. 5Ae-yellow
GAGGGTGTCCTAAAAATTGTGTAACCGGTGAAACGGCAGGATACTGCCTCTCCTCCTGGAGTCACTATGACCATCAACAAACGCACGAAACGCAGTAAACCCAACCCCGAACTGCTCCAGCTCGCCGACAGCCTGCTGGCCAACTACCAGAAACCCGAGGATTTGATCGGGGAAAATGGCTTACTCAAGCAGCTAACTAAAATGTTGGTCGAACGCGCCCTGGACGCTGAAATGGCCAATCATTTAGGCCACGGCAAGGGCGACGCGATCACCAATACCACCGGCAATGCCCGCAACGGCCACAGCGCCAAGACGCTGAAGGGCGACTTCGGCGAGCTGTCGCTGGACATCCCCCGTGACCGCCAAGCGCTGTTCGAGCCGCAGTTGGTGGCCAAGCATCAAACCCGCTGGACCGGTTTTGACGACAAGATCATCTCGCTTTACGCCCGTGGCCTGACCGTTCGCGAGATCCAGGGGCACCTGGAGGAGATGTATGGCGCTGCGGTGTCGCCCACCCTCATCTCTTCCGTCACCGACGCTGTGAGCGACGAGGTGAAGGCATGGCAGGGTCGGCCCCTCGACCTTCTGTACCCTATCCTGTATCTCGACTGCATTCACATCAAGGTGCGCGACAGCGGCGCGGTGCGGACCAAGGCGGTCTACCTGGCGATCGGCGTGAACATCGAGGGCCACAAGGAGGTTCTGGGGCTGTGGATCGCGCAGACCGAGGGTGCTAAATTCTGGCTGCAGGTCGTGACCGAACTTAAGAATCGCGGTGTTCAGGACATTTTCATTGCCTGTGTCGACGGTCTGAAGGGCTTCCCCGAGGCTATCGAAACCGTCTTCCCCAAAACCACGGTTCAGCTCTGTATCGTGCACATGGTACGCAATTCGCTGAATTTCGTTTCCTGGAAAATGCGTAAAATAATTGCGGCTGATCTGAAGCTGATTTACACCGCCACGACGGCGGAAAAAGCCGAACTGGAATTGTCGGCGTTCGAGAAAAAGTGGGGCCAGGACTATGCCTCGATCGGACAGAGTTGGCGGCGCAACTGGTCGAGGGTGATTCCGTTTTTCGACTATCCTGCTGAAATCCGCAAGGTGATTTACACCACCAACGCTATTGAGTCCATCAACATGAGCCTGCGAAAAATCATCAAGAATCGCAGTTCCTTCCCGACCGATGAGGCGGCGAGCAAACTGTTCTACCTGGCACTCAACAACATCAGTAAGAAGTGGACCATGCCGATCCGGGATTGGAAAGCAGCACTAAATCGCTTTACGATTCAGTTCGACGACCGCATGATGCCCCTGTAATCAACCCTACTGGTTACACAAAATTCAGTACACCCCC
>NZ_JACGWE010000029.1:0-38582 GCF_014077575.1 Pseudomonas sp. 5Ae-yellow
TTCTGGAAGGCATGAACAACAAGATCAAGGTCATCAAACGAATGGCTTACGGTTACCGGGATAACAACTACTTCTTCTTGAAAATCAAAGCAGCGTTTCCCGGTAAAATGCGATGAACCTTTTTTATCGCTATCTGGTTTCTCATCGGTAGCGTTTTGTTTCTTTTTCCGTCACATGAAAAGCTCGCCGTTGTACTGTTCATTATTGGTAGTGCGCAATTCTTGATTCGCCCAAGCATACGTCTGATCAGTCATATTCACCTACAACGTAGAAGCGCCAGCAACTGGGAGAATTGAGCTACAGCGGCAATTACGGGCCTCACCAAGAACCTATCCTAGGCCAGTCAACATGGACAGAAAGGTCAAGTTACGGCATTATGCCCCGCTCAAAAACCCTGTTTCCCGCAAGGTTATGCACCCTGACAAGGTAATTTCATGAGCGATTTGCCCAACTGCCCCAACTGCGATTCTTCCTTCACCTACGAAGATGGCCTGATGTTCGTATGCCCGGAGTGCGCGCACGAATGGCCACAGCAAGCAGCTGAAGAAGAAAGCGCCGGCAGCGGCATCACCGACGCCAATGGCAACCCGCTGGCCGACGGCGATTCAGTAACGGTCATCAAGGATCTCAAGGTCAAGGGCTCGTCACTGGTCGTGAAGGTAGGGACCAAGGTGAAAAATATTCGCCTGGTTGACGGCGATCACGATATCGACTGCAAGATTGATGGTGTAGGCGCCATGAAGCTGAAATCAGAGTTCGTTAAAAAGTCCTGATTCTCAGGCCGGGCGGCCTATTGCTGCATTCCTCCAGAGCCGCCCGCCCCGCTTCATCACTGCTCGCCGCTTCCTTCAACGCTTGAATGCGACGTACTGTCGGTGCGGGTTAGGACCGCGCCAAATAAAACCTTCAAAATAATAATGTAGAAACGACAGGGTCAGAATCAGGATATTGATCCAGGCGAAATGCTGATAACTGTTTAATGCATAGGCGACCAGCAGCGAACTCACTGGCAACACAATGAAAGGCGACCAGCCACTGGCATGAGTCAAGCGATAGCACCAACTGCCATCGCCTGCGCGGATACGGTTACGGTCGTGGGTGATATAGACGCTATACGCAGTCAGGTCATGAATGACCCGCGGAATCAGGATAACAAACAAGGTATAACCCACCTCGTTAATGACCAGCGCCGACACCAGCATGGCTGCATTGGCCCATAGATACCAACGTCCAACTCCCCGTTTTGCCAGGCGTGCCAGGCGCCATGACAACAATAGAACTCCGGCGCACAACCCGGCAGCCAGTAGCGACATCAGCTGGTAACCATTGATTCCCAGCAACGCCCAATCACCCAGAAAGCGCATACCGTAGACATTAATGTAAATTGCGAAGCCGGCCATAATTGCCAGCCACTTCCAGCAGGTAAAAAGGCGATCAGGACGCCTACCAAGCATCATCAGGGTCAATCCCAATTGCTGGGCCAGCACGTGATAGATAGTGTAGAAAGCGAGGAAGACAAAGAGCAGGTTATAGCTGAGCGGCTGCGGCCCAAAGTGGCCGGCAATGGCGATGAATAGAAACAGGCAGAAGGGCCACAGCAGCGTGCGACGGTAATACGACAGGTATTCCCCGTCTGCCATCGTTAGCATGCTGGCAATGATATGCGGCAACCCAAAAAGCACCGCCCAGATCGGCCAATCGTTGGGATCGTCCGGCAACACCTCGTTAAGCAGCCAACCATTCCACAGCAATACATCCAGCGCAACCAGCGCAATCGACAGCGGAATAACCGCGTAAAGTGCCAACAGCCAGCGGCAATCAATACTGTGTAGCGAATGTTCCATATAGGGGGCCAGCACTCAAGTGGTTATAACCATCACTTGAGCACAGGCTATTTACCGCGCATATCACCCGAATCAGTGAAGCTTAACCAATACGCCCGGTTGCCAGCCAAGCCACGATCAGACTTAAGATAACCACGATACTGAGCGGTTTACGCAGCGCAGGATACCACACCGGTGCCAGACCATGCCGTACAGCCCATAGATCAGCAAAATACAAGGTCGCAAAGGCGACGAAAAACACCGGCAAAGCCAGGTTAATCGGCAAACTCAATCCCACCCACCCCAGCAGCGGCGGCACAACCGATAACGCCAGCTGGATCGGCGCCTTACTGCTGTGCTCGTCCGCACGCATCGCCAACCCCCAGTGAATCGCGCCCATAAAAGCCAGAATCAACGCGGCATAGGCGAGCAACTCCTCCAATACCCGCTCACGCCATGCTTCCGGCGTCACCCATAAACCAAGGGCACCAGTGATAAAGGGAATCAAGCCAGCCAAGCCCAATCCGAGAGCCAGCTTCGGTGGCCGTGTCGCGCTGAAAGGATGCATGCCTACTCCATAGGTCCTGTTAACGCGCCAGCAAGACGCAAAGCTGAATTATAGGGGCTTATCGGAATGGGACAATGGCTGATCAGCCAGTAACTCACTAGCCGCCGCTGGTCGCTTGCGAGGCAACGCCTTTATCAACGCCTTTAACCGCGCTTGCAGGCGCTGCTGATCTTCACCAGAGCCAGAGCCAGAGGCAAGCGCGGCATAAGACTGCCGCACAAATTCATCGAAGAAGCCATCTATCGCACTACGTTGCCACGGCAAAGCCAATTGCAGACGTTGCTGCCAGTCCCGCGGGCCCTCACCCGGCAGTGCCTGCAAGCGCAGCCGTGCCAGTCGTTGATCCAAGCGCACCCAGGCGCGTTGCTGGGCACTACCACTCTGGCGTTGCGGGCGTAACCACCACAAGGCTTGCAACAGCATGATCGCGCCTGCGATTGCCAGCACAACCACACCGATCCGCTGCCAGTCTGTGGTACCCAGCCAGCGGCGGAACAGCCCCATCTGTTGCTCGCTCTTGAAATTCAGCACCCGCAACTGCCATTGATAGTTAATGTTATCCCAGGCCAGGCGCGCTTCATTGAGCCAGGCTACATCGCGGTACCGCGAGCCGGAAAGAAAGGCGTCCTGCAGGAAGCTACCTTCGCCTCGTACTGCTTCTTCCAGGCCCATTTCTATCCGCTCGGGTGCTACCTGGAAGGTAGGATCAACCGAAACCCAGCCACGCCCTTGCAGCCAAACCTCTACCCAGGCGTGGGCGTCAAACTGATGTACCAGAACATAGCTCCCGCGCGTATTGATCTCGCCGCCCTGATAGCCCGCAACAACCCGCGCCGGTATACCCGCAGCGCGCAGAACAAAGGTCATGGCGCCCGCGTAGTGTTCACAGAAGCCGCGGCGAGTATCGAAGAGAAACTCGTCGTTACTGTGCTGCCCCAATGGGGTCGGGTTGAGCGTGTAAAAGAATGGCTGTTGATTGAAATAACCAAGCAGCGCCTGCACCAACTGCGCATCGTCGGCATGCTGCTGGCGGAGCTCCTGGGCCCACTTGCGCGCACGCGGATCACCTTGTTTGGGCAGCGCCAGCTGTCGATCACGCTCCAGCTGGCTCAGTAGCTGCGGCTGTAATGCTGCGCTCGGGTAAGACCGAGCAGCGTAACCAAAGGTGCTATTCAGCGGTGCAATCGACCGCAGGGTGAAGTCTTGCATACGGCGCAGCGCAGGTTCTTCGGTGACCGCGCCAGCCAGACTGAACACCCAGTGTTGGCCACTCGCACCGGCAACCACGCGATAGTCAATAAACTCACCCGAGGTATCCAGCTCAGGTGCAGGCAGGTTATTAAGCAAGCGATCCTGCGACCAGCTACGCCCATCAAAACGGCTAAAGGTCATGGCTCGCCAGTAGAGCGTGCGAAGTGGCGGAATATCACCTTCGAAGCTGGCGCGAAATGCCAGCTCTGGCGAGCGCGCAAGATTGGCAATGTCGGCTGGTGACATGCTATCCGACAGGCCGGTGCGGGCCGTACCGCCCGGCATATTGACCGACCACAGCGGCTCCAGGCGCGGGAAGAAGATGAACAGCACCAGCAATAACGGGATAGCTTGCAACAGCATCACCCCCGCGCTGCGCAACGCGCGAATGGGGTCATTGCGACCCGAACTCTGCTGCAGACCAACCAGTGCAGCCACCAACACCAGCAAAGGAATGCACTGATACAGGGTTAACGGTATCCCTTGATCAAATAGAAAGGCCGTAGCCAGAATAAAAAAGCCAAGATAGACCACGACCAGGGCGTCGCGTGGGTTGCGCATTTCCAGTAACTTGAGCATGAACAGCAGCAGCAGAAACATGACCGTGGCATCCAGCCCGATCAAGGTGCCCTGTGCAAAGAACACCCCCAACAGGATCAACACCAGCGCCATGCTTTTGACCAGCGTCCCTGGATAACGCCAGCGCATGCGTTGAATTTGCACCCGCCAAAGCGCGCAGCCGATCCACATCAGCGCGACCCACCAGGGCAGGCGCGGCAAATGCGGTAACAGCACGACTACCTGCGCCGTCAGCAGCCAGGCCAGACTGTTGCGCGGGATAAGCCCGGCGGCACTCATGCGTCCTCCTCCAGCCCATACAAGGCCAGGGCGCGCAGACAGACATCGCGGTGCGACTCACCCAATGCAGGCGCCAATCTGAGCCCCGGCAAAGCCAACCCATAGGGCCGCCCGGCTGCTTCCAACGTCAATATCCAGCCTGTTAGCATGCCCAGACGCTGCTCCAGATCGCTTCCGGCAGTCTGCTCCAGATCCAGCCACTGGCTCTGCTGCTGTGGCTCGGCAAAGATCTTGCTGTGCAGCCCCTGACCGCGCGAGTAGGCTCGCCAGTCCAGGCGTCGCCGCGAGTCTCCGGGACGATAGGCACGTAGTCCCTGAAAGTCATCCACTCCCTCGGCCAATGGCGCTTGCTGGGCCTCGTCCTGCCCCTTACCACTGCGATGCACAGGCAGCGGCGCCTTGATTGGGCGCGGATACACCAACACCCGCCAATTCAGATCAAGCAAACTCCAGGCAACGAAGCAACCCAAAGGGAAACGGGTTTCAATACGCAACCGCTCAGGCTGCAACCAGCCCCGTCGCGCCGTTGGGTAATAGAGCGTTGCGGCAGTCTCGCCGTCAGCAGGCACGTCCAGCTGCTGTGGCACGACCTGTGGCCAACTTAGTTTGAGCGCCTGTCGCTCGCGCCTTGGGCTCTGCAATAACAGCCCCAAGGGCACCTGCTCCCCGGCAAACACCGGACGTCCACCGGTGGCGCGTAAACTGATCCCCGCGAGATTGCGATAGCTATGATGCAGCACTACCCAGAACAGGCTGAGTAACAGGAAGGTTAGTCCGTACACCAGACTATTTTGGTAATTGATTGCCCCCACCAGCAAGATCGCCAGCAACAGCAAAAATCCCAAGCCTGCCCGGCTTGGCAAGATAAAGATGCGGCGGTGATCCAGGCTGATCTGCTGTGCCGCCGGAATGCGGCGCTTGAGCCAGCGCTGATGCAGTGCGCGGGCACGCACTCGCCAGGCCTTGCTCACACCGCAGGCACTTCGTTGAGCAGCCAAAGCGCCAGGCTATCACCGCCATGACCGGTCGGATCGCTGGCCGCGCGCAAACGATGGCTGACAACCGATGGCAAGACCGCCTGTACATCCTCCGGAATCACATAACTACGCTGCTCAAGCATGGCCCACGCGCGGGCAGCAGCCAGCAAACCAAGACTGGCGCGGGGCGACAGCCCCCAAGCACAGACATCACTGTTACGGGTGTGATTGACCAACCGCAGAATGTAATCCACCAGTGCCTCACTGGCGTTGACCTGCGGCACCAGGCTCTGCAATCGGCGCAACTCATCACGATTGAGCAGCGCCTCTACCCGATCCAGACGCACCCGGCGATCATCACCCAGCAACAGACTCTTTTCTGCCTTTTCACTCGGATAGCCCAATGAAAGGCGCATTAAAAAGCGATCCAGTTGTGATTCGGGCAGGGCAAAGGTGCCGCCCTGAGATACCGGATTCTGGGTGGCAATCACAAAGAACGGATCTGATAACGCACGCGTGGCGCCATCGACGGTAACCTGGCCTTCCTCCATCGCCTCCAGCAACGCGCTCTGGCTTTTGGGTGTCGCCCGGTTGATTTCATCCGCCAGCACCAACTCGGCAAAAATCGGCCCCGGGTGAAATACAAACTGACCTGTATTGCGGTCAAATACGGAGGTGCCAAGAATATCGCCCGGCAGCAAATCACTGGTGAACTGAATACGCTGGTAGCTCATGCCCATTACCGAGGCCAGTGCCTGCGACAAGGTGGTCTTGCCCATCCCCGGCAGATCCTCAATCAGCAAATGCCCTTTGGCCAGGATGCACGTCAAAGCCAGCTTGACCGCGCGGGATTTGCCCAGCAATACCTGATCGATCGAGTCCTGTGCCGCTTTCAACGCATCCTTCATGCTCACCTCTTCTCCGGGTTACTATCCCATGGTAGGTGTAAGCGTCGCGCCGTGAAAGCCAAATGCAATGGCTTGTAACAGCTTGCGCGTCGCCAACTCATTCAACAGCGAGGGTCTCAGCATGTTGCTCCGTCCGCTTTCTCTGCTACTGACTACTCTTTTGGCTGGCTGCTCGGCATTATCGCCCGTCAACTGGCTAGTACCCGATGAAGGATATGAGCAGCTTGAGACTCAAGCTTACGGCGACTTGCCGCGCCAGCAGCTCGACATCTATCTGCCACAGAAGCTGGCATCTCAAGCACCTGTAGTGGTGTTCTATTATGGCGGCAGCTGGCGCAATGGCGAGCGCGCCAGCTACCGCTTTGTCGCTCAGGCGTTGGCCAGCCGCGGCATCATTACGGTGATCCCCGACTATCGTTTATTCCCGGAGGTACGCTACCCGGACTTTCTGCGCGACAGTGCCAAGGCATTGGCCTGGGTAAAAGCCCATCAGACTGACTGGCAAGAGCAACCAGGACCGCTGTTTATCATGGGGCACAGCGCTGGAGCCTACAATGCAGCGATGCTCGCGTTGGACCCACGCTGGCTGAAGCAGCAAGACCTCAGTCCGGATATGCTGAGCGGCTGGATCGGTCTGGCTGGCCCCTATGACTTTCTTCCGATCCGTAACCCCGACGTACGACCGGTGTTCTATCACCCGGTCACACCGGTTGATTCACAGCCACTGTTTCACGCACAGCCAGGCAGCCCGCCGGCGCTGCTACTAGCGGGTAGCGAGGATGACCTGGTAGACCCAAAGCGCAATACCGAGCAACTTGCGCAGGCTCTGGCAGAACAGAAGGTCTCAGTAGACAGTGAGATATTAAGCGGGCTGGGGCATATAAAGATATTGCTTACACTGGCAGCGCCCTTTCAGGATTGGGCACCGGTGATTCAACGCATCAGCTGCTTCGTTGACACTCAGGCAGACGCTGCTAATGCCAGGCCTGCACCGAGAGACTGCCCGCCCAGCGGCCGGGGGGCCATGTAATACAAATCACCCGCACTGCTCTCGCTCGCAGGGTAAGTCCGTGGCGAGCGCCTGAGCTTTATCAGCCAGGCGCACAAGCCTATTCGGCTACCTGACTCACCTGCTGGTAAGCCTGCGTGCCCCAAAGCGGGACGGTTGAAAGGCTGTGTTTAAAGCTGCCTGATGTTTCTTTGGTGGAGTAAGAAAGATACATCAGCGTCTGATTGGCGGGATCAAAGATGCGTCGCACCTTCATGGTCTTGAAAAATACGCTCTTGGATTTACGAAAGACGATCTCACCTGAATCGCTGCGATCAATTTGCGCTATCATCTCTGGCGTAATCTCGCCCGTCTGGCGGCAGGATATGGCGCTATCGCTCGGATCAGAAAAGCTCAGGTTGGCTTCAACCGAAGCAATGTGACAGGTGACCCCGGTTACCACCGGATCGACCATCGAGTTGAGTTTGATGTCCTTGAGCGTAAACACCCCCAGTGATACATCACCTACTTCGTTATCAGAACAACCGGTAAGCAAAGCCAGTACACCGGCAGCCACGAGTAGCTTCTTCATTATCACTCCCTGTTTTAATCGTCAGATTTATTCCAGACATTTTTCAATTCCAGACATTGGAACAGGATGTCTTTTATAAGTTGCATACGTCGACAGCAGGCACGACAAGGGGCCCAATCAATCCGACTTTTGCCCCGTTCGCTGACGGCCCTTGTGCAACCTGAAATAAAAAAGCTGCGCTCCCGGAACACAGGAGCGCAGCTTTGTTTTTAGCCAGGTAGCGCTTACATGCTTAGCGCCATGCTAACACCCGCCATACTAATCAGCGCGCCCAGTACCTGAACCGCGCGCTGCCAGTGACGCGCCTGCAGCCACTGACCGCCGAGCAGACCCAAGCCGTGCAGCGCAGCCGTGGCAAATGCAAAACCAAGGGCATAAGTCGCTGCCCCTGCAGCGGCCGGCATCTCTGCACCATGTGCATAACCATGGAACAGGGCAAAGCCGCTGACCAGCAGCGCGGCTGGCACCGTAGCGCCGCTACGCGCAAAGATCAGCAACATGCCCAGCACAATCACCGAGGCGACAATGCCCAACTCAACGCCCGGCAGGTGCATGCCTGCGATCGCCACACTGCCACCCAGCACCATGATCGACACAAAGAGCACCGGCAGTAACCAGCGCGCAGTTCCACCCAGCTTGGCGGCACACAGACCGACAGCCACCATCGCCAACAGGTGATCCAGACCAAAAAGCGGATGGCTCAAACCGCTGACCAGGCCTGACGTGCCATGACCAGGGTGCGCGAACGCCATAGACGGCAAGAGTACCAGGCCGGCGGCAAAGGCGAGATTAGTACGAAGTGAAGACATGTCAGGCTCCTTGTTGGGTTTTGTCGGTGTCCGGCAGCGCCTTGAGCATGCCCTGGCGAACGATAAATTCAATGATATCTTCCACACCCTGACCACTTTTCAGGTTGGAGAAAACGAAAGGACGCTCACCGCGCATTTTTTTGGCATCACGATCCATTACCCCCAAATCGGCCCCCACCAGCGGCGCCAAATCGGTCTTGTTGATGATCAGCAGATCGGAACGGGTGATGCCCGGCCCCCCCTTGCGCGGAATCTTGTCACCAGCCGATACATCAATCACATAGAGCGTCAGGTCAGAGAGCTCGGGGCTGAAAGTGGCCGCCAGGTTGTCACCGCCACTTTCGACCAGCACCAGCTCCATTTCCGGATGCGTTTGCTGCAATTCGGCAATGGCGGCCAGGTTCATTGAGGCATCTTCGCGGATCGCGGTGTGCGGGCAGCCGCCGGTTTCCACCCCAAGAATGCGGTCTTCCGGCAATGCGTCATGGCGCAGCAGAAAGTCGGCGTCTTCGCGGGTATAAATGTCGTTGGTGATCACGCCCAGGTTGTAGTGCGGGTACAGGCGCTCGCACAGGATACGCACCAGGGCAGTCTTGCCGGACCCAACCGGTCCGCCGATGCCTACGCGCAAAGCAGGTCTGGTAGTCATGGATTAAAGCTCCTTATGATCGAAACAATCGGGTGTATTGGTGTTCATGCCGCGCACTGGCAAAGGCCAGCCCCGGCAAACCGGCGCCCAGCTCATCGCTTGGCAGATCGCGCGCTATTTCAATAACAGCGGGCAGGCTCGGCAAAATACGGTCAAGCAGCCGCTGGGCATCGGTCTGCCCCAGCGGAATCAATTTGGTTGCGGCGCCCACCTGATTTTCCAGCCAGCTCCAGAGCGCGCCTAGTGCTAGCGCATGGGCGCCGGTGTGCCAGTGCTGCCCTGCCATGGCCAGGCCGGTCATCAAGGCCAAGGGCTCGCCCGTTGGCCACTCCTGCGCCGCTGGCACGCCCAGCGAGCACATCAGCCGCAACAGAGCACCGCCCTGCTGACTGTCTTCCAGATAAAGTTCCGCTGTCTCGCGATTGGCCAGCAACCAGTCATTCCAGGAAAACAGCGCACCGTCATCAGCTCGTTCCAGCGCTTCGTACTGCCGCAGCAGCACCGGTATATCCAGCCGCGCCAGCGAATGCTCAAGCAGACCACCCAACCAGCCGGCGGCACTGTCGATGTCTGTCACCCAGCCCTGCTCGATGGCATATTCCAGACCTTGCGAATAGGCGTAACCACCAATCGGCAAAGCCGGACTGGCCAACTGCAATACCCGCAGCAGTGCCAGATCCGTCATGACTCTGGCCTCAGCCACGATCATGACCTGCCAGACGCAGGAAAGGTGCGGCGGGTGTGGCCACGCTGTGACTGTGGTTGTGATACGCGCCGGACTCTGGATTGAACGGCGCCTTCACCTGCTCTATCTCCAGGCCAAAGCCGCGCAGCATGGCATCGAGCACGTGATCACAGAGATAGCGCAACTCGTTGGCACGTACCTCCAACGCTACATGGCGGTTCCCCATGTGATAGGCGGCGCGGGCCAGCAACAGCGCATCATCGCAATGCACGCGCGAGAGCTGTTCTGGCGCAGCGCTGATCATCAATACGCTGCCGTCATTACACTGCAATCGCTCGCCCTGCGCCAATACCCGGCCACGCGGCAGAAACAGGCCCACTTCAAGGCCGCCTTCAGTCTCGGCGCGCAAGCGGCTGCGGGTGCGCAGTTCATACGTCAGCTCCAGCACATGATCGTGGCCGCCCTCGCCCTCTAGCCATTCATGACATTCCAGCATTAAGTCCTCCTAAAACATAAAATCCACAACAGACAACGCAACGCTACCTGATCAAAATAAGTAGTAGCGCTGCGCCAATGGCAAGTCAGTAGCCGGCTCGCACAGCAGCTCGACACCATCGGCCTTGACCACATAGGTCTGCGGATCAACGCTGATGTCTGGCTGATAGTCGTTGAGCTTCATGTCGGCCTTGCTGATGGTGCGGGTATTGCGTACCGCTTCCAGTCGGCGGCTCAAGCCCAGCTTGTCAGCGATACCAGCATCAATCGCCGCCTTGGACACAAAGGTCACGCAGGTACTGTCCATGCCTTTACCAAAAGCGCCGAACATCGGCCGGTAATGTACTGGCTGCGGGGTCGGGATCGAGGCATTGGGATCGCCCATGGGCGCTGCAGCAATAGAGCCACCCTTTAGAATGAGGCTGGGCTTGGTACCAAAAAACGCAGGTTTCCACAAAACCAGATCAGCCAGCTTGCCAACTTCGATCGACCCCACTACATCCGACAAGCCCATCGTGATCGCCGGGTTGATGGTGTACTTGGCGATATAGCGTTTGGCGCGCGCATTATCGGACCAGTCATCATCACCGTCGAGCGGGCCACGTTGCACCTTCATTTTGTGCGCAGTCTGCCAGGTACGGGTAATCACCTCACCAACGCGGCCCATAGCCTGAGAGTCCGACGAGATCATGCAGAAGGCGCCCAGGTCATGCAGGATGTCTTCGGCGGCGATCGTCTCGCGGCGGATGCGCGAGTCAGCGAAAGCCACATCTTCAGCGATCGCTGGGTCCAGGTGATGGCAGACCATCAGCATGTCCAGATGCTCGTCAACGGTATTGATGGTGTAAGGCCGCGTCGGGTTAGTCGACGATGGCAAGACGTTGGACTCACCACAGGCCTTGATGATATCCGGGGCGTGACCGCCGCCCGCGCCTTCAGTGTGATAGGTATGAATCACCCGGCCCTTGATAGCCGCCAGGGTATCTTCAACAAAGCCAGACTCGTTCAGGGTGTCAGTGTGAATAGCCACCTGCACGTCATAAACGTCGGCTACGCTCAGGCAACAGTCGATAGCCGCCGGTGTGGTACCCCAGTCCTCGTGCAACTTGAGACCCATCGCGCCAGCCTCAATCTGCTCTTCCAACGCGTCTGGCAGGCTGGCATTACCCTTGCCCAGAAAACCCAGGTTCATCGGAAAGCACTCAGCCGATTGCAACATCTTGCCGATGTGCCAGGCACCCGGCGTACAGGTGGTGGCATTGGTGCCGGTAGCCGGACCAGTACCACCGCCAATCATGGTGGTGACACCCGACATCAGCGCCTCTTCAATCTGCTGCGGGCAGATAAAGTGAATGTGCGCGTCAATACCACCGGCGGTAAGGATCATGCCTTCGCCGGCAATAATTTCGGTACAGGGCCCGATAATGATGTCGATACCGGGTTGAATGTCCGGGTTACCCGCTTTGCCGATGGCCTGAATGTTGCCATCCTTGAGCGCCACGTCGGCCTTGATTACACCCCACCAATCGAGAATCAGGGCATTGGTAATAACCGTATCCGGGGTATCCGTGCGGGTACGCTGGCTCTGGCCCATGCCATCACGAATCACCTTGCCGCCGCCAAATTTCACTTCCTCGCCGTAGCGGGTCATGTCCTTTTCTACGCTGATCCAGAGTTCGGTATCGCCCAGGCGTACCCGGTCTCCGGTCGTCGGGCCATACATTTCGGCATAGGCCTGTCTGCTGATTTCCATTTGTCGCTCCTGTCAAAACCCGGTTTCAGAGACTGCCCATGACATCGCCACGGAAGCCATATACCTTGCGCTCACCCGCCAGGGCGACCAGTTCCACTTCGCGGCTTTGGCCCGGCTCAAAACGGACCGCCGTGCCGGCGGCGATGTTCAGGCGAAAGCCACGCGCGGCGGTGCGGTCGAACTGCAGCGCCGGATTGGTCTCCGCAAAATGGTAATGCGAGCCCACCTGTACTGGCCGGTCACCGCTATTGGCAACGCTGATCACGATGGTTTCGCGACATTCATTGAGCTGCAATGAACCCGGCCGGGTCTGCACTTCTCCTGGAATCATGTCAGTTCTCCTCAGGGAATCGGGTTATGGACAGTGACCAACTTGGTGCCGTCCGGGAAGGTAGCTTCCACCTGCACCTCGGCCAGCAGCTCGGCAATACCGGGCATCACCTGCTCGCGAGTCAGCAACGTGCGGCCGTAGCTCATCATCTCGGCCACGCTGCGACCATCGCGAGCGCCCTCCATGATGGCGGCGCTGATATAGGCCATCGATTCGGGGTAATTCAGTTTCACCCCACGTGCCAACCGACGTTCAGCCAGCAAGGCTGCGGTAAACAGCAGGAGTTTGTCTTTTTCGCGCGGTGTCAGCTCCATGAAACGGGCTCCATTCAGGTATTCCAGATACGGGGTGGGCAGGCAGCGCGACCATTGATCAGCGGGCGCAGGTGCTGCCACAAACGAATAAACGTGTTACGTGCATGCTCAGCCTCTAGGCCGATATAGCGACCGATCAGCAAGCCGTTCCGCTGAGTCAGCGCTAACTGCGGATAATCCGCAAAGGTCTCGCGCAGATCATCCATCTGTTGGCGATCCAACTGCAGTGTAGCCAACCAGGTGCCACTGACACCGGCACCCGCCAGCCCCCAGCGTGCATCCAGCAGAGGCTCACCGCCAATAAAGTGATTACGCTCAATATAGATTGGACGACCATCGCGCCATACATCCAGCCGCTGCTCCACCGCGCCATGGCTAAAGCGCTCATCCGCCGCAGGGCGACCCAGGCAAAGCAGATCCCACGCGCAGCAACGAGCGTCGCCGCTCAGATCAATACGGGTGATCAGCTTGGCGTTACAACCTTCAAAGGCAATGGTGTCCTGCGGCAAGTACTCCAGGCTACTGCCGGCAGCCAGCGTAAAGCGGTTGTGCTGCACCTGAAAGGTGCCGTTGTCGCGCGCGCGGTAGCACTTGCCCGATGAAGGTGTGGTCAGCAAGGCATTCGCGCCCGGCTGCACATCCGCCTGCAGACGTAGCGTATCGCCACTGACCAAGCCACCGGGCGGATGCAGAATATATAAATGAGGGCAATCAATCCCTTCGGGGTAAAACGGGCGCTGTATGCGCAATGGTCCACGATGGCTCGTGTGCGCCAACTGAGTGCGCTCGCCGCTGCGGGTGAACCCCAGGCTCAATCCTGCCTGCCAGTTCAGCGCGCTGTCATGCTGCTCAAGGTGCCAGGCTACTGTCATCCGTGCTGTCCAACCGTGTAATGTGGCCAATTACAGAGCAAGTGCCATGCCAGCCAACCGCCCTGATATTTCGCGGCGTGCCCGACAAGGGGTCACGACACCATGCACCATAAAAGAACACTGACCATCTGGACAGCATTTCAGCGCACCATCATTGGGCATAATTTGAAACCTATTAGCCATTGTAACTGGCTGCCAATCTGGTAACGTCAGCTGACCAGCGTCCTGCTGGGCATGCCTTTTGTAATCTCACAACGGTTTGAATCAAACTCTAGAAAAGGAGTAGTGCCGCTCGCCATGAACAAATCCCCTGCCATCGTAATGACACGCTTGGATGTACAGCGCCTGGAAAAGGTGCTCGACAACATGCAGGCACCGCTGGACCTGCTCGAAGCACTCGAAGATGAAGTGCTGCGCGCCCGCGTGGTTAGCCACAAACGCATAGCCAGTGATGTGGTAACCATGAACTCCACGGTGCGCTTTATCGATGAGGCCAGCGAGCGCGAATTCGTGCTAACGCTCGTTTATCCCGAGCAAGCAGGACGACCAGGCACCATCTCTATTCTGGCGCCAGTCGGTATTGCGCTGCTAGGTTTGAAGGTAGGCCAGAGCATCAACTGGCAAGGTCCACAGGGTCGCCCGCTGAAGCTGAAGATCATGGATATTGTCTATCAGCCGGAAGCCAGCGGCGACTTTCACCTGTAGCCCGCAAAGGCGCCCGTCGCTATCAGCGGGCGCCGCTTCACAGCAGATTACTCCGCTGGATCGGGGCTGTCATGACTCAGCTCAAGACTCGCACGCTCGGTCCATTCTTCGCTTAACTCTGCTTTAACTGACACACCCAACTCTTTGAAATCATTAACCTGTTTCACCAGATTCGCACGACCACCCAATAGCTGATCCTTGGCTTTTCGGTAAGCGTCCGAGGCCTTATCCAGGCTCTTCTCGATGTTATCCATACTGCCCAGGAAGGTACGTAACTTGTCGTGAATTTTGCTTGCACGTTCGGCGAGTTCGGCGGTATGGCGATTCTGATCCTCAAAGCGCCAGAGCTGACGTACGATATTCAGGCTGGTCAGCAGCGTGGTCGGCGTGGCCACCAACACATTCTGTTCAATCGCTTTCTGGAACAGGGTTTCGTCCGCTTTCAGCGCCTCGACAAACGCCGACTCAATCGGGATGAACATAAACACCATTTCTGGTGCGTTGAGCCCCGGCAAATCAAAATAGTTACGATCCGACAATTCGCGAATACGCTGGCCGATGGCGTGCACATGCTCGCTCAGCGCGACTCGGCGCTCGGTATCATCTTCACTATTGATATAGCGCGTGTAGGCGTTCAGTGACACCTTGGCATCAATGATCAGATGCTTGTCCTGCGGCAGGTATACCAGCACGTCCGGTCGCTGACGCTGCCCTTCGCTATTGGTCATGCTGACTTCACGCTTGAAGTCGATCCCGGCGCGCAATCCCGAGCGCTCCAGCACATTCTCCAGAATCAGTTCACCCCAGTTGCCCTGGGTCTTCTTCTGCCCACGCAGCGCAGTACTGAGGTCATGCGCTTCCTGAGTGATCTGCAGGTTCAGATCCTTCAGGTGTTTGAGCTCGGCGGACAAGGTCGCCTGCTGCTGCACATCCTTATGGTGGATGTCTTCAACCTTGCTGCGGAACTGATCAATCTGCTCACGAAACGGCTTGAGCAGCGCGTCCAGTGATTGCTGGTTCTGCTGCGAAAACGCCTGGCCCTTGGCTTCAAATATCTTGCCGGCCAGTTGCTCGAATTCCATTTTCAGTTGATCGCGGCTGTCCTTGAGCAGTTGCTGCTGTTCACTGAAGTGCTGCTGGCGTTGCTCCAGGCTGCTTTGCAGGGTGGAGTGCTCCACCTTCAACTGCTCATGCTCGTGCTGCAGAGCATCCAGTCTTGCGCGCAGCTGATCGCGCTCAGTGCGCAGTTCATCGACCTGCCGACCCTGCTCGCGGCTCAGGGTTTGTGCGCGCTCAGCCTGCAACTGCCATTCCTGGCCCTGACTCTGCGCATTGCTCAGGCGCTCGGCCTGTTGCTGCAGCTGCTGCCGCAGGTCGTGCAGCGTCTCCTGCATATGCTCATTACGTGCCTGTAACCCACTGTGTTGTGTGTCCTGCTGGTGCAACTCCAGTTGCACTTCCTGCAACTGCTCACGCAGCAACGCCTGCTGCTGCTGGCTCTGCGCCAACTCGTCACGCAGGGCACTCTGACGGCGCAGCAATAACGCAGCGGTCAACGACCAGCCGAGCAGCAAGGCAATACAAATAAAAGGGTACAGATCAGGTAGGTCAGACAGGGGCATGCAGTTCTCCTTGGATTACCCTTATTATCCATGCCCCGCCGCCGCTTTAAAATGGCTGATCGCAGGCTTGGCTATTCACGCCAAGCCTGCGATGCATTTTGTGCGGCCAGTGACTACTTGCTACGCAAGGATCCCAGAATCCCGCGGACGATGGCCCGGCCCGCCTGCGTGCCCACTGAGCGCATGGCGCTGCGACCAAAGGAGCGAAACATGTCACTTAGCTCCTGACCGATCGACTTACCGGCACGCGGCTTGCGCGCCTGGCTCTGTGGTGTAATGCTCGGCTTCTCTTCAGACAGCGCTTTATCCGCTCTCTCCTGCAGTACCTCATAAGCTGACTCGCGATCCACCGTCTGATCATAAACACCCGCCAGCGGTGAGCCCTTGACCAGAGCCGCGCGCTCAGGCTCATCAATCGGGCCCATCTGACTATCGGGTGGGCGAATCAGCACCCGCTGCACTATGCTCGGTGTGCCCTTGGCGTCGAGCACCGACACCAGGGCTTCGCCTACACCCAGCGCAGTGATGACACTCTCGGTATCCAGCTCAGGGTTGGCGCGAAAGGTTTGCGCCGCAGCTCTCACGGCTTTCTGATCGCGCGGGGTAAAGGCGCGCAGCGCGTGCTGCACACGATTACCGAGTTGGCCGAGAATGTTATCGGGAATATCTAACGGGCTTTGGGTCACGAAGTAGACGCCCACACCCTTTGAGCGGATCAAGCGCACCACCTGTTCGATGCGGTCAACCAGCGCCTTGGGGGTGTCCTTGAACATCAAATGGGCTTCATCAAAAAACAGCACGAAGCGCGGTTTATCCGCATCCCCTACTTCAGGAAGCTGCTCGAACAATTCAGACAGCAACCACAGCAAAATGCAGGAGTAAGCCAGCGGGCTATCCTGATACAGCTTGGCCGCATGCAGCACATTAACCACACCCTGGCCGTGCTCGTCGGTCTGCAGAAAGTCATCCAGACTGATGGCCGGCTCGCCAAACAGCCGCTCGCCACCCTGCCCGTCCAGACGCAACAAGGAGCGCTGAATCGCACCCAGACTGGCAGCCGATACATTGCCGTATTTGGCGCCCAATGCAGCGCGCTGTTCGTGCAGATAAATCAGCATGGAGCGCAGATCTTTTAGATCCAGCAGCAGCCAGCCGTTGTCATCTGCCACGCGAAACAGAATATCGATGATGCCGCTCTGGGTTTCGTTGAGGTTCAGCAGGCGCGACAAAAGCACCGGACCCAGCTCCGCGATAGTCAGGCGGAGTGGATGGCCATGCTCACCGAATACATCCCAGAACACGGTCGGCGCGCCGCGCAGCGTCATGGTGCCCAAGCCCACCTTATCCGCCCGTTTCTGCAGTTTTTCACCCGGCTTTCCGGCCTTGGCGATACCGGAGAAATCGCCCTTGATATCCGGCACCAGCACTGGCACCCCCAGCTGTGAAAAGCTCTGCGCCAGCACCTGCAACGTAATGGTCTTGCCGGTGCCGGTCGCTCCGGCGATCAGGCCGTGACGGTTCGCCATACTCGGTTCAATGGCCACGCTGGCCACGTCATTGCCGCCAATCAGTAATGGCGGTACGTGCAATTCTGGCATCAGCCATCACTCCCTGGGGTCACTTTGAAAGGCTCTCATTGCGCTACCGCATTATGGCTCGCCTCGCATTGCTTGCAAGCGCCCAATCTGACGCCACCCCCCATTAGGGGGGTATAGCAGGCAAGAGCACAGTCATAGAGTCGAGCAAGTGATGCTCAGCTTGATAGTACCGTGAGCGTCATTTGCCAGGGATCACTAATAAAAACAAGCGCCCGGCGCGAGGAATGTCATGACAAATACAACAACAAGAAAGGTCTTGAGGAACACACTGAAGCCGCTGGTCGTCGCGGTAGCCATGGCTTCAGCAATGCCGGCCCATGCAGTTCGCTTTGATCTGGGCGAAGTTCAAGGCCAGTTCGACTCACAAATGTCGATCGGTGCCAGCTGGGGTACCAGCAACATAGATGATGACCTTGTCGCCGCGAATAACGGTGGCAACGCCAACGCACTCAACTCTGACGACAACCGACTGAACTTCGACAAGGGAGAAACCTTCTCCAAGATATTCAAGGGCATCCACGATCTGTCACTGCAATACGGCGACACAGGTGTCTTTTTGCGCGGCAAGTACTGGTACGACTTTGAGCTCAAAGACGAGCACCGCAACCTCTACGATATCAGCGATGACAACCGCAAGGTTGGCGCCCAGTCATCCGGCGTTCAGCTGCTTGATGCCTTCGTCTACCACAGCTTCAGTATCGGCGATAAACCAGGCTCTATTCGCGCAGGTAAGCAAGTAGTGAGTTGGGGCGAAAGTACCTTTATTCAGAACGGTATCAACTCCATCAACCCGATTGACGTAGCGGCGTTTCGCCGTCCGGGCGCAGAAGTAAAAGAAGGCCTGATACCGGTCAACATGCTCTATCTGTCACAGAGCCTGACCGACAATCTGGGCATTGAAATGTTCTACCAGCTGGAATGGGACCAGACCGTACTCGACAACTGCGGCACCTTCTTTTCCTTTACCGATACCGTCGCCGATGGCTGCAATTATGTCGGTGTGGGTGGCAGCCAGAACGGCAAGGATGGTAGTCCTATTTTTGCCTATGTGCCGCGCGCCGCAGATCGTGACGCGCGCGATGACGGCCAGTTCGGCGTGTCACTTCGCTACTTTGCCGAGAATTTGAACCAGACCGAATTCGGCTTCTATGCCATGAATTACCACAGCCGGAACCCGATCTACAGTACCAGCACTAACGGTGTAGCTTATCCAGCCGCGGTTCCTGTCTCGCAATTACCTGGCGTCAACGCGGGCGGATCCTATTTTATCGAGTATCCGGAAGACATTCGTATGTACGGGGTGAGCTTTCAGACCAGCCTGGGTACCACCGCCGTCTCGGGTGAAATCAGCTACCGCCCCAACCAGCCACTGCAAATCAGCAGTAATGACCTGACTGCTGCGGTACTGGGGGCATCCAACCCCGCTACTGCAAGGATTGAGGCCAATGGTGATCTACACGGTTACAAGCGACTACCGGTCACCCAGGCGCAGGTTACCGTGCTGAACTTCATCGATAACGTATTGGGCGCCGAACGCCTGACATTGATTGGCGAAGTCGGCTACAACCACATCAGCGGAATTGATAGCAGCCTGGGAGAGCTGCGCTTTGGCCGCGATTCACTCTACGGGTCTGGTGATCTGACCACACCTGGCGCCTGCGCCGCCAGCAACACCGCTGATCCGTCTACCTGCACCAATAGCGGCTTCTATACCGATAACTCATGGGGCTACCGCGCGGTTGCCTCGCTCGACTACAACGGTTTTGCCGGTGTGGCACTCACCCCCGCACTTGCGTTCTCCCACGATGTTGACGGCTACGGCCCCAACTTCAATGAAGGTGCCATGGCCGCCAACATAGGTCTCACTGCGGTCTACAACAATAAATACAACGCCAGCATCAACTACACTAATTTCTTCGGTGGTGACTTCAATGCCAATACCGATAGGGATTTTGCGGCAGTTAGCGTCGGCGTTAACTTTTGAACACAATGGAGAAATACATGAAATCAATAAGAAAACTAAAACTCCAGACCATGGCTATGCTAGCCCTGAGCAGCCTGGCGCTGTCTGTATCCGCCGCCGTTACGCCTGACAAGGCCGCCACCCTGCAGACCACGCTCACGCCTTTGGGTGCAGAGCGCGCTGGCAACGCCAGCGGTACCATTCCCGAGTGGACCGGCGGCATGGCAACAGATGCTGCCGCGGTAGACGAAGACGGCTTTTACGGCGACCCCTTCGCTGGTGAGCAGCCGCAATATGTCGTTACTGCAGCCAACATGGAGCAGTACAAGGACATGCTCACCGACGGCCAGAAGGCCATGCTCAGCCGCTACCCTGAGACCTATAAACTGCGCGTATTCCAGACCCGTCGTAGCGCAACGGTACCCCAGGAAGTCTTTGCTGCAGCCGCACGCAACGCGGTAAATACCAAACTGGCCTCCGGTGGTAACGGCTTGGAGAACTTCGATACCGCCTATCCTTTCCCCATTCCCGAGAGCGGCGTGGAAGTCATCTGGAACCATATTACCCGCTACCGTGGCGGTAGCTTCACCCGCACCATCGCCCAAGCTACCCCGCAGGCGAACGGCTCCAATACCTATGTAGTGCTGCAGGATGCCTTCAGCTTTGCCACCGCGCTGACGGACTACGGCCCAAAAATCTCCGACAACCTGATGTTCTATTTCACGCAACGCGTTCTCTCGCCCTCTCGCCTGGCAGGTGACGTGCTGTTGGTCCACGAGAACATCGACCAGGTTAAGGAGCCTCGCGCCGCCTGGCTGTATAACGCCGGCCAACGCCGCGTGCGCCGC
This sequence comes from Pseudomonas sp. 5Ae-yellow, assembly GCF_014077575.1. Lineage (NCBI taxonomy): Bacteria > Pseudomonadati > Pseudomonadota > Gammaproteobacteria > Pseudomonadales > Pseudomonadaceae > Pseudomonas > Pseudomonas sp. 5Ae-yellow. The sequence continues at coordinate 20,610 of NZ_JACGWE010000029.1, forward strand.
GCGCCTCAGGTTGCCTATGACGGCCCAGCGCTGAGTGCCGATGGTACCCGCGTATCGGATAACTACGACCTGTACAACGGCTCACCCGATCGCTACGAGTGGAAGCTGGTGGGTAAACGCGAGCTGCTGATTCCCTATAACAACTTCGCCATCGCCAAGCGCGATGTGGCATACGACGACATCATTCAGAAGGGGCATATCAATCAGGATATGGTGCGCTATGAAGTGCACCGCGTCTGGGAAGTGGAAGCCAACCTGCGCGAAGGTCAACGGCATATCTATGCCCGTCGCCACTTCTTCATCGACGAGGATAACTGGCAAGCAGGTGAAATCGACCATTACGATGGCCGCGGGGGTCTCTGGCGTATTGCTGAAGCCATGGCCCTGCAGCGTTTTGACAAACAGGTACCCGGCTACGCGATCGAGACGCTATACGACTTGCAGAGCGGTCGCTACATGGCACTGGGCATGACCAACGAAGAGCGTAAGAACTACGATTTCAGTTTCACCGCCTCTTCAGCTGACTTCACCCCTAACGCCCTGCGCGCCTCGGGTATTCGTTAAACCTTTGTAAACACCGAGCACTACCAAGCCCCTGTCGTTTCCGCTGCTCCGGGCGACAGGGCAACCTTCTTTGAGCTTCAAGCTGCAAGCGACAAGCAGCAAGTTAAAACCCTAACCCACCACCCCCGCAGTTGCAGTTGCTTCTAGCTTCTAGCTTCTAGCTTTCGGCTTTTAGCTTGTAGCTTGTAGCTTGTAGCTTGCGCAAGCCTAGCCCTGCTGCAACATCACCGCCGCCTGAGCCCGACTCTCCACTTTCAATTTGGCAAAAATACTCTTCATGTGCGACTTGATGGTTTCCGGCGTTACGCTCAAGTCCTTGGCGATTTGCTTGTTGGATTTACCCTCAGCTACCAGTTGCATGACCTGGCGCTCTTTCACCGTCAATGCCAGTAGCGCTGAGCACCCGGCCTTGTCCTCATCAGCATCGCCTGCATGACCAAAAAGCGCCGTCACCTCTGCCCGCCAATTCGCGGGGATATAAGGTGTGAGCGTCGCACAGGCCTGAGGTATGCCAATATCGCGCAATAAGCACACTGCACCAGTGTCACGAACCACCTCCAACGCCTCTATCAGCAGTGCTTCACTGCGTTGGTCTTGTTGGCTGGCCAAATAAAAACCCAGTGCCACCCCCAACTCTGCCACCATTAACCAATACTGCCGTTGGCGTAGCTCTGTCAGCAAAGCCTGTGCATCAGTGACCAGCTCTGCACGCACCGGCTGCCCGTTAAGCCCCAACCAAAGCTCAGCTAGCAGGGCGAAGAGCCACCGATCCACGCCGCCATCATCCAGGCTCATAGCACGTATTTGCTGTAGCTCGCGCAAACAGCCCGCAGCCTCACGAACCCGCTCACCTTGCAAGCAGCTGCGTACTCGCTCCATCAGCGCCCAGGATTGTAATCGCGGCCATTCACGCACCTGCGCCAGGCTAGACATCCGCTCCAGAGTGCGCCTGGCTCGACCCGGATGGCCCTGTTGCACCTGCAACCGCGCAGAGGTAACAAAGGCATGGGCAATGCAATCCAGAAAGCCCCCCATATCGATGTAATCCATACACCCCTGCAGGTAGTGGGTCGCCTGCGAGGCGTCACCCCGTAAATAGTTAAAGTGCGCAAGCAAGGCATTGGGTAGCGCCAGCAGAACAGGATTGGGTTTGGCCAGGCCATCAGAGAAACTGAGGTCGATGCGCTCGACCAGCGCTAGCAGTCCGTCTAGCGCACAAGCAACGCGACCCTGCAGCCCCTCCGCCAGCGCCGTCAATGATTGCCGATAGCACTCGTGCAGAAAATACCCCCGATTACCATCCTGCGCATCAAGGGTCGGCGGCAATTGATAAAAAGCGTCCCAGTTCGCCTGCCGCAGCAGACTGCCGCTCATCAGATTAAGCAACACGTTGGTAATCCAGGGCCGCGTTGCACTGGACTCATAACAGACCCGCGCCCAAGGTCCTGAGCGCATATTATGGTCGGCCAAGCCCAACAACATGGCCTGCAGCGATTGCACCTCCCAATAGATGGGTGAGCTTTTGCCCTGGTCAGGCAGCCCCCCGAGTTCAGTTTCAATCTGTTTGGCCAACCTCAGCGCAGGTCCTATCTCCAGCGCCAGCCCCATTGCCCAGGCACGCGCCATCTTCAGAGGCAACGGGCACTCGGCCGGTTGGAGTTTCCAGTGTTTTTCCAAAATGACCAGGGTGGTGAAGTCGCCTTGTTCTATCAGGGTAGTAGCGCAATGCTCAATCCAGAGTTTGACCTGCCACACCTCGCCACTCTCAAGACCTAGCCGAATTGCATCCAACCAAAGCTTGCGCTCAGCAAACCAGTCTGCGGCATGCGCCATCACCGCACGGGCTTCGGCCTCATGATGACGCAGGTAGGCCTTTTTCAGATGCTCGCGAAACAGCGGATGCAGGCTGAACCAGGTTTCCTCCGGATCGAGTGCAGAAACAAACAGCTGCCGTTGTTGCAGCAAATCCATCAGCGCTGTAGCTGCTCGATGCCCCAACAGCGTACTTAGCAAACCAGCACTGAACTTCTCCAACAGCCCCAGCAGGTAAAGCGGCTTGCGCACCGACTCATCGAGATGCCCAATCACATCATCAAACAGGTTGCAGATACTGCGCGGCGTAATACGCGCTACCGTGTGGCCAGGCGTCAACAGGAAGGCACGCAATGCGGCGATCCAACCTTCTGCCGATTCCTGAATACAGAGAACATCATTCGACTGCTGCGGCTCGAAGCCGGCCTTGCGCAATAAATCACGCGTCTCTTCCAACTCGAAACGCAGCTGATTACCGTCGATCTCAAGTAGATCATCAGCGTATAAATGCGTGAGCAAGGCCGCCGGCAATTCGTTTCGACTGATGAACACCAGATGAACGTGCGGCGGTGCGCGCTGCAACAACACGTGCAAGGCCTCTACCAGCACCTCATCGTCGATACAGTGGAGATCGTCAATAAAAAGAGTAATGGGCTCCACACTCTGGCTTAGCTCATTGATGAGCAGACCAACCAGAGTTTCGCTGGAAAAGAAGGTCAGCTCGGCGCGCAGACTCATACAGGATAAACCCAGCGCCGGATTCGCCTGATTCAGAGCCGCCGCAATATAAAACAGCAGGCGCTGAGCTGAATCATCCTGCGCATCCAATGACAACCAGGCCACGGCATGCGACTGGGCCAGTAGCACTTCTGCCCAAATACTGGCCAATGTGGTCTTGCCAAAACCCGGTGGCGCCTTGAGGATTGCCAGGCGGCGCTCATGCAGCAAGGCAGCATGCTGCTCCAGGCGCGGTCTTGGTAAAATACCGCGCCCACGACGCGGCGCTGTGATTTTGGTTTTCAGTAGCAGAGGTGCGTCACTGCCCTGCGCCCCAGGTGCGGCTGCAGGAATGTTCTGCGCATCGAATCTGATGTTCATGAACTACTCGCTGAACACGTATCGCTGGACCCACACTGAAAATCCGCGTTAGCAACGTAGCTTCAGGTTTTTCCGCGATCTATTGTTATTGTTGTCGCCAAGGCGGCTCACCGAGCAGCCTTGGGTCAGCATAGCAGGCATGAAAAAGACGGCGGGCCAAAACAGGGCTGACGCCGTTATCATAAGATTTGGTGATATTAGAGTAAAGACTCTAAGCCAGTAGACCACAGGACGGGCTGTCCTGTGGTCATAACCGACGCAGGTTATTGCTTAGCGCTATTTATCCAGCTGTCGTATTCACGCTGCATGATGTAAAGGCGTATTTGCTTCGCTTCTTCGCTGCTGAGACTGTCTCCGAAGCTAGCCATACCGTTAGCCTGATAGGCACCGTGCAGCACAATGGCATCCCAGGCCTCGCGCACGGCATCACTGCTATGACGCAGGTCGGGCAGCACACCGCCACCTACAACGCCAACACCATGGCAGACTGCGCAGTACTGAGAATAGAGCGTTTCGCCAGCCGTAAGGTCAGTTGCCGCGGCCACTACCGGTTCCGGCGTGCGCCCACTACCCGGCACGGCAGCCAGAGTTGGCAATTGCTGATTAGCTCCCAGCTTGAACACCAGCATGCGGCTGACGTTGCGCACGCCCGTCGCGACTGCAGCATCACCGCCAATGAGCGCGCCGGAACCGCCCCAGCCTGCCATCAGGGCGACATACTGCTCACCATTGTGCAGATAGGTCATGGGTGCCGCGATAACCCCCGTTTGTGCATCAAACTGCCACAGTAGCTGGCCCTTGTCGGCGCTGTAAGCCTCCAGCTGCCCAGCAGAGGTGCCTTGAAATACCAGATTGCCCGCAGTGACCAGGGTACCGCCATTCCAATGATTGGGACGCTCGACCCGCCACGCCGCCTGCTGCTTGACCGGGTCCCAGGCGAGCAGAGCCCCGGCAGTGTATTCGCGCGGCAGCTCTTTTATCTCGGAGGAGCCGGCAGCGGTATTGAAGGCGCGCTTACGCACAAAACTGCCCGCTTCATTGGTATAAGTGCCGGGTATTTCCTGATAAGGGATATACACCAGCTTGGTCAGCGGACTGAACGACATGGAGTGCCAATTGTGCGCTCCCAGAGGGCTCGGCCACATCACCAGCGTTTCTTTCTGATAGCGCGCATCGGCCGCCTCGACAGGCCGACCAGTCGCCATATCAATGCGCTCGGCCCAGGTTACCTTGCCGAACTTCTCGGCTGACAGCAGCTCGCCAGTGGCGCGATCGAGCACATAGAAGAAGCCGTTTTTTGGTGCCTGCATAATGACCTGACGCGCCTCACCATCAATCTCCAGTTCAGCCAGCGTCAGCTGCTGAGTCGCAGTAAAGTCCCAGGAATCACCCGGCGTGACCTGATAGTGCCATACCAGCCTGCCGGTCTCGGGCTTGAGCGCGAGAATAGACGACAGGTAAAGGTTATCGCCGCCACCGGGGCTGCGTACTTCGCGGTTCCAGGGCGAGCCGTTGCCGGTACCGACATATAACAGATCGAGGTCCGGATCATAGGCCATACTGTCCCAGGCGGTCCCGCCGCCGCCCATCGACCAGTCGGTATCCTTGCTCCAGGTTTCCAGCGCAGCATTCAGCTCCGGGTGCTCCTGTGGCTGCGCCGGGTCGCGCGGAACGGTATAAAAGCGCCAGCGTAATTCTCCGGTAGCCGCGTCATAGGCAGAGAAATAGCCACGCACACCAAATTCGGCACCACCGTTACCAATCATCACCATATCCTTGAGCACCCGTGGTGCACCGGTGATGGTGTAAGGCTGGCTATTATCCGTGGTTTGTTGCGTCCAGACCGGTTGACCGGTTTTCGCATCCAGCGCAATCAGGCGGCCGTCCAGCGTGCCAACATAGACCTTGCCTTGCCATAACGCCACGCCGCGATTGACCGCATCGCAGCAGGCGTCGCGGCCCTTCGCTTTATCGACCTGCGGATCATAACTCCAGAGAATCTGCCCGGTCCCCGCGTCCACAGCCATCACCCGGCTCCAGGATAACGAGGTGTAAAGCACACCCTCGTGATACAGCGGGGTTGCCTCCAAACCACGATTGTTGTCGAGGTCAATCGACCAGGTCAGCCCCAGTTTGTCGACGCTCTCAGTATCAATCTGCTGCAAAGGACTAAAGCGCTGCTGTGCCCAGGTGCGGTCGTAGCTAAGCCATTCCGTGCCGTCGCTTTCCAGCGCCCGCATCGCCGCTTCATTTACCTCTGCCGCCTGCGCGGCAGCAGCCCAGCCAAGGCTGGCGAGGCCAAAGCCAGCCAAACGCAGCAATGGGCCCAGGCCCTTGGTCATATAAGTCATGGTTTTCTCTTTATTATTCTGCTGTACATGACTCAGATGCTAGCCAGCGCACCAGCCAATGATTACCCCCCTTGTGGGGGGTATGGCCACCGGAACCAACCAGCTGAAAACCGGCCCTCACCACCACTTGTTGCGCCGCTACCTCAGCGAACGACACACAGCCCAAGCACCAAGAGTGCCAGACTCGCCTATCTCGTCTCACTCAGGTTGTACCGCGTTTCAAGTACGAAAGATGAAAGTTTAAAAAGCGAGTAACTCTATTAGCGCACAACACAATATCAAACTGATATTGGCCAGCCGAAAACGTAAAGAAAAATAGAGCAAGCGGCAGTACATCTGCCAGACAAAACGGACCCAAGTCACGAAACCTAAACTTCTCACCCATTCAGGCTAGTTCAAAAAACACTATTTAAAGTTAGCGTCATCACCTAGGAGCAAAGGCGTTTCTCAACTTACTCACTCGCAACAAAAAGCAAACAACTTTAATAATAAAGGAACCACCATGAACAGATTTGCACTCAAGTTTAGTGTACTTACTTTGGGCATCGCGCTGTCTAGCGCGGCACTGGCAACCAATCCAGGCGGAGGCGGCGGTGGCAGCTCAGATCCAACCGGCACAGGTTTCCCCGGGGTCACTGACTTTGCAGCATCAGGGTCCTTCACAACCACCAACGGCAGTGCCGGTTTCAGTTGCACCGTTTACCGTCCCAGCACACTGGGTGCCAATAACCTCAAGCATCCGATCATTCTCTGGGGCAACGGCACTGGCGCCTCACCCAGCACCTATTCAGGGCTACTATCCCACTGGGCCAGCCAAGGTTTTGTGGTAGCTGCAGCCAACACCTCAAATGCGGGTACCGGTGAAGCCATGCTCGACTGCCTGGACTACCTGACCACCCAGAACAACCGGACGACGGGCACCTATGCCAATAAGCTAGATCTCAACCGCGTGGGCACTGCGGGCCACTCACAAGGGGGTGGCGGCACTATTATGGCCGGCCGCGACTCACGTATCAGCGCTACGGCGCCATTCCAGCCGTACACCATCGGGCTTGGGCATAACAGCTCATCACAGAGCAATCAAAGTGGGCCCATGTTCCTGATGTCCGGCAGTGCAGATACCATCGCCAGTCCTACGCTCAATTCGTTGCCGGTGTATAGCCGCGCGAACGTACCCGTCTTTTGGGGCGAGCTGGACGGCGCTAGCCACTTTGAGCCCGTAGGCAACGCAGGGGATTTTCGCGGCCCTGCTACCGCGTGGTTCCGTTACCACCTGATGGAAGATCAGAGTGCTGGGGATCTTTTTTACGGCAGCAACTGTGCGCTTTGTACCGATAACGATTGGGAGGTACGCCGCAAAGGTATCAACTGATTTTTAATAACCTGCAGCACCCGCGGAGTAGTCAACAGCTACTCCGCCTTTCTTATCCCATTTAGATACCTGGTGAAAATCCCAACCCTGCTTTATTGAATTAGCAACAATCTTCGTACAGAGCCAATCTGCATAGTTACATCAAAGTTAAAAACATGATCGGACATAAAAAACGGTACTTAAAACATTCCACCCGAATAGGTGAGTTCATTTAATAAACAGAGCACCTATCGTTGTTAGCCAGTGCTGACAGGCCAGCGACTCCAGCCTGGTCATCACCCTTACAACAATGAATCAACACAAGGAATGTCCCATGAACGCACCCGCATTCAAGCTAGCAGCCCTGACACTCGGCATGGCGATTTCCAGTATTGCTCTGGCGACCAATCCAGGCGGCGGCGGTGGAAACGGCAACCCAACCGGTAGCGGCTTTCCAGGTGTATCCAGCTTCAGTGCAGATGGTCCCTTTGCTACCACCAACGGCAGTGCTGGATTTAGTTGTACCGTATATCGCCCCCGCACCTTGGGCGCCGATGGCGTCAAACATCCCATCATCGTCTGGGGCAACGGTACAGGTGCATCGCCGACCACCTACCGCTCACTGCTTGACCATTGGGCAAGCCATGGCTTTGTTGTCATTGCCGCCAACACATCGAACCCAGGCACAGGCACCCAGATGCGCGGTTGTATTGACTATATCGTCGATCAAAACAACCGCAGCACCGGCACCTATGCCAATAAACTGGACATCAATCGCATTGGCGCTGCCGGGCACTCCCAAGGTGGGGGTGGCAGCATCATGACCGGCCAGGATTCACGCGTCAGCGTCACTGCACCCTTTCAGCCTTACACCATCGGACTTGGCCATAGCCGCAGTTCACAATCAAACCAGAATGGACCTATGTTCCTGATGACCGGTGGCGTGGATGTTATTGCCGGTCCTACGCTCAACGCACTGCCCGTCTTCAGTCGCGCGAACGTACCCGTGTTTTGGGGCGAGCGCCGCACCGCCAGTCACTTCGAGCCAGTCGGCAATGGCGGCGACTTCCGCGGGCCATCCACCGCCTGGTTCCGCTATCACCTGATGGATGACCAGTCAGCCGAGAGCGTGTTCTATGGCAGTAACTGCGGCCTGTGTAATGACTTTGGCTGGGAGGTGCGCCGCAAAGGCATCAACTAAGCAGCAATAACAACGCCGAAAGCTCTCTGTCGGCAGCGGTGTCGAGCGGCCAGCTACTCTTTTGTAGTTGGCCGTTTTTTCATCCCGCCCCTGTCTCAAAAGCGACAGATCAAGCGTTCTGCCTGTTGTATTCTTAGCCCAAAGCCGACAACAGGAGCGTTGTAATGACACAACAAACGAACAAGGTCGCACTGGTTACCGGTGCAGGCAGTGGCATTGGCCGGGCCAGCGCTCTGGCGCTACTAAGCGCCGGTTACCAAGTCGTCATGACCGGGCGCCGCATGAGCACACTGCAGGCTTCGCTGCAGGACGCAGGTAACCTCGCAAACAATGCATTACTGATCGAATCTGATGTGCGCGACCCCGACTCGGTGGTCGCTCTATTTCAACAGATCCAGGCGCAGTTCGGACGGCTCGACCTGCTGTTCAATAATGCCGGCACCGGCGCACCTCCGGTTTTGCTGGAAGACATCAGTTTCGAGCACTGGCGTGCCGCAATTGATACCAACCTCACTGGCGCGTTTCTGTGTACCCAGCAGGCGTTCAAACTGATGAAGGCGCAAGATCCAATGGGAGGGCGCATTATCAATAACGGCTCCATCTCGGCCCACGCGCCCCGCCCCAACTCAGCCCCTTACACCGCATCCAAACACGCCATGACCGGACTCACCAAGTCCACCTCTTTGGACGGCCGCAAATACAACATCGCCTGCGGTCAGATCGATATTGGTAACGCTGCAACCGAGATGGCGGCCCCCATGCAACGCGGCGTGCCACAAGCGAATGGCGAAATCGCAGCTGAGGCTGTGATGGATGTAGAGCACGTAGCACAGGCCGTGGTGCAGATGGCTGAGCTGCCGCTGGAAAGCAACATTCAGTTTATGACCATCATGGCGACTAAAATGCCGTTTATTGGGCGCGGATAGTTACTTATGCGCTACTCCAAGGTGCAAGTCAGCACATAGCTCCAAAGCCAAGTGCCAAACTTAACACTCGAGCGGGTCCGCTGCTTTAACGCTTGGCAACAGGCCCGCTGTCACCACCCTCGTTCCGCACAGCAGCAATACAGGCACACTTCGATATACCGCTCACCAGTCAGACGCTATCGCCCCTCGTCTTCAAGAAAGTGATCAACTGACATCGTCCGAGCACGATACAAATCGCATCAAAAAACAAAAATGCTTACTCAACTTGCCAGATCAACAAGATGAAACTTGTCGACAAATGAGCATAAAGTCGCATTTACATCTCATTAACAGGTGATTCAAGATCGGGACACTTTCCTTCTTGGTATCACCATTGTTACCATGGCGCCTATATAAAGATTCACATGAACAGGCAGGTAAGAAAATGAGCACCCAGCAGACCCCCCTGGCGATGGCACTGTCCAAGCGCAAGTCCGACGAACGTGCAACGCCGCTAAGCGCCTTCCGCATGGCACGCAGCTGGTGGCTTGAGGGGCGTCGCCTAAACTTGTCACTGCTGGCAGAAGAACTCGGCATCGGCCGCGCCACCCTGATGCGCTGGGTAGGTAACAAGGATCTGCTGATGGGCGAAATTCTCTGGTCGCTGTACAAGCGCATCTACGATGAAGCCATCGCGCGAGCTGATCAAACCCCAGACCTCGACGGGATTGACTACCTCACCCAGATCTACACCGATATCAACATTGCCTTGATCAACGCCAAACCCATGCACGACTTCCTGCAAGCGGAGCCGCAGTGGGGCCTGCAACTACTGACATCACGCGTGTCGGGCCTGCATGAAAGGCTAATGGAGACCTGGCGCAAAATGTTTGAAGAGCAAATCAAGGCAGGCAAGATCAAGCCCGAAATGGATGCAGAGAGCCTGGCGCTCTATATCGTCAAGATCGGTGAAGGGGCGATTTATTGTGACCTGATCTGTGCGCGCAAACCTGATCCTACACCTGCAGCTACCGCTTTCCGCCTGCTGGTTAACGGTCATCAGGCGTAAAGTAGGTTACTGACGCCGTAGCGGCCAATCGATAATAAAAGCCGCACCGCCCAAATCACGTGACGCTTCTACCCTGGCGTCACCATCGTGCCAGTAAACCACTCGACGCACGATTGACAGGCCCAAACCATAGCCGCCACTCGCCCGGGTGCGGCTGTCGTCAAGGCGCAAAAAGGGGGTAAAGATATGCTCGCGGTACGCCTCAGGTATACCAGGACCGTCATCCTCGACTGTGATCTGACACCGACCGCCCTTTACTCGCGTGACTACCTTTACTCGGCCAGCCGCGTGCCTGGCCGCATTGCTGACCAGATTGGTAACAGCGCGGTGCAAATACCGCTTTTCCGCATCGACCCAGCATGCTCGGCCGCGTGAGCGATCTGAAAACTCAATACTGACCTGCGGGTTAATGGGTGCTAATTCAGCCAACACCTGCTCAATCACAGCTGGCACATCCACTGGCGCTAATACCAGGGCCGGAGCGCTCTGCTCCAGCCGCGCATAGGTCAGAATCTCATCGACCAGCTTATCCAGCTCGGTCAAATCGCCATCCATGCTCTCAAGATAGCGCTTGAGCGCGTCTTCGCCTTCGGCGCTCTCGACCATCTCCAGGCCAAAGCGTAGGCGCGCCACAGGCGTGCGTAGCTCGTGGGAGATAGCCCCTATCATCTCCCGCTGGATACTCATCAGACTTTGCAGGTGGCGCGCCATATCATTGAAGGCACGAGCCAAGCTGCCTACCGAATCGTTACCGATGACTTCCGCGCGGGCATCCAGATTACCGCGCGTAATATGCAGAGCGGCTGACTCCAGGTTCATCAACCGCTGCTCCAGTTGCCGAACCAATAGATAGATCAGCAAGCCGCTGAGTGAGAGTGCCAGCAAACCGGTAATCAGCAGCATCTCGGTCGGGTAGTCCTGCATCTGGTAGACCGGCCCCATGCTTAACACCCACTGGGTGTCCGGGATCTTCATGTACATCATGACCGCGTTGCCTTCTGGCCCCAGACTGAGCACCGTATCAAACTCGTCGAGCCGGCGCATTTGATCGGCATCCAGGTCCGCCTCGGCCAGACGTGTCAAACGCAGTGGGTAGCCAAACCCTTTATCGCGCCGCAGCTCAGACAACCAGCGCGGCATTTCGGTATCCGGGTGACGCACCAGTTCATCGGCGATCAGAAACAGGGTGGCGCGGCCCAGTTGCTCGGAAATCCGTTGAATGTCGGCGGTCAGCACGACCTCTTCAGCCAGATCAACCAGGCTGTAAACGCGCACATTACCTGGCCCTTTGCTGCGCGCCAGTACCCGACCACGAATCAGCCGCGACCAGCTGCTGGACTCGAGTTGCAGCGAGTCCAGCGAGTTGAGCTCCAGCGGCACCCCAATCAGACGTGACCAGACCGCCAGCGCCTTTTGCCGCTCGGCAGTGTCCATGGGCTCAAGGTTATCCGCCATCAACCGAAAGGTGCCGGTGGCCATACGCTCGCGATAGTCTTCGGCGCGCACATCGTTGACCATGCGAATGCTGATCAACGCCAAACATGAGACCGCAATCAGCACCAACAGCATGCCGCCATAGATGCGGATAAAAATGGAGTTCACTGCGGTTCCGGGCTCGGCGCGACGAACAGATAGCCTTTACTGCGGACGGTCTTGATGATGCGCGGCAAATCCGGATCGTCACCGATCTTGGGCCTGATGCGCGAAATACGCACATCAATGGAACGATCCTGGCCGTCGTACTCTATACCGCGCAAGGAGACAAAAATCTCTTCCCGGCTAAGGATGCGGCCGGCATTACTCGCAAGCAACCAGAGTAGATCGAACTCGGCGCCCGTCAGCTCAATCATATCCTCGGCTAACCAGGCCTCGCGCCGGTCGTTGTCGATCAGCAAGTTGCCAAAACTCAGACGCGGCGTACTGACCTGCTCAGGCTCACCAGAGCGGCGCAGCAAGGCGCGGATGCGCGCAAGCAGCACCTGCGGACGCACCGGTTTGGTGACATAGTCATCGGCTCCCAGTTCCAGCCCTTGTATATGATCCTGATCTTCACTGCGCGCCGTCAGCATCAGAATCGGGCGCGCAAAGCCAGCCTCGCGTACTCGCTGGCAGATACTCAAGCCATCCTCACCGGGTAGCATCAAATCCAGCACCACTACTGCCGGCTGAGTATCGAGAATACGTTGTACCGCATCGCTGCCATTGGCCTCGAGCTCGACCCTTAACCCCTGCTGTTGCAGAAAGTCACTGATCAGACCCGCCAGCTTCTGGTCATCTTCAACAATCAGAATAGTGCTGTTATCCGCTTCCATCCCACCACCTTGCCCTGACTACTTGACCGCAATTGGGCCGCGATTGTAACACCGGCGAGACAGTGCCGGGGCAACCGCAAGAAAGCAGCGCTGCAACAGTATTTTGCAGCTATCGGACAGGTACCTGTGGTGTGCTTCACACAAATCACAATATGCAGTGTTTGCCTGTTAAAACCTGAAAGTCGCGTCATTCCCCGCCGCGCAGGCGGGTCAAGCCTTCAGGCAAAAAAAACAATGAAAAAATCGGCTTGCCACATAACAAAACACACACTATCTTGTGCCAATACCGTTTCACGCAACCACATATATGGTTATGACGCACAACCTCACCTACCGCGTCAAGCGCTGAAATGATGCCGTATTTGGGTGCTACAGAGTCAGTCATGCAGACAAGGCAGCTGTAACACCTACTACATATTGTGTTTGTGACCACCAAGGAGCTGTCATGCACGCTACATCTTCACCCAGTAATACATCCGCCACCCAAGTGCATGCAGAGGGCGACCATCAAGACGACCTGAACATGAGCGCGCCCGGCCAGTTGCGCGTGATCAAACGCAACGGCACCCTGGTACCTTATACCGACGATAAAATCCGCGTTGCCATGACCAAGGCGTTTCTCGCCGTAGAAGGTGATCAGGCCGCCTCCTCCTCGCGCATTCGCGAGACAGTAGACGAGATGACCGACACCATCAGCGCCATCTTCAAGCGCCGCCTGCCTTCCGGCGGCACCCTGCATATCGAAGAGATCCAGGATCAGGTCGAACTGGCACTGATGCGCTCCGGTGAGCAAAAAATCGCCCGTAGTTATGTGCTCTACCGTGACGAACATGCCCGTCAACGCAAAGAGCGTGAAGCTGAAGCCCCTGCCGATGCTCACCCAAGCATTCGCGTCACCCTGTCTGACGGCACGCGTCAGCCGCTCAACATGGGCCGCCTACGTACCGTCATTCAGGAAGCCTGCTACGGCCTGGCCGAAGTCGATGCCGATCACATCGAGCAAGAAACCCTGAAAAACCTGTACGACGGCGTCACCCAGATCGACGTCAACACCGCCATGGTCATGACCGCACGTACCCTGGTTGAGCGCGAGCCCAACTACAGCCAGGTAACCGCCCGCCTGCTGCTCGACAACCTGCGCGCAGAAGCCCTCAGCCACCTGGGCGTCGCCACCAGCGCGACCCACAGCGACATGGCCGAGCTGTATGCTAAAACCCTGCCCGTCTACATCAAGGCCGGTATCGGTTACGAACTGCTTGATCCCAAATTGGGTGAGTTCGATCTGGACGCCTTGGGCGCCGCGATCGACCACGACCGCGACCAGCTGTTTGGCTACCTCGGCCTGCAGACCCTGTACGACCGTTACTTCCTGCACCATGAGGGTACGCGCCTGGAGCTGCCGCAGATTTTCTTCATGCGCGTTGCCATGGGTCTGGCCATTGAAGAGCAGGATAAAACCGCTCGCACTATCGAGTTTTACAACCTGATCTCCAGCTTTGACTACATGGCCTCCACGCCTACGCTGTTCAACGCTGGCACGCTGCGCCCGCAACTCTCCAGCTGCTACCTGACCACCGTGCCCGACAACCTGTCCGGCATTTATCACGCAATCCACGACAACGCCATGCTGTCCAAGTTTGCTGGTGGCCTGGGTAACGATTGGACGCCCGTGCGCGCCATGGGTGCCTACATCAAAGGCACCAACGGTCAGTCACAGGGTGTCGTGCCCTTCCTCAAGGTCGTCAACGACACCGCCGTCGCGGTAAACCAGGGCGGCAAGCGCAAGGGCGCGGTCTGCGGTTACCTTGAAACCTGGCACCTGGATATCGAAGAGTTTCTGGAGCTGCGCAAGAACACCGGTGACGACCGTCGACGCACACACGACATGAACACCGCCAACTGGATTCCAGACCTGTTCATGAAGCGCGTATTTGAAGACGGCAACTGGACGCTTTTCTCACCATCAGACGTACCCGATCTGCACGACCTGACCGGTAAGGCATTTGAAGAGCGTTACGAGTATTACGAAGCGCTGATCGAGTACGGCAAGATCAAGCTGCACAAGACCCTCAAGGCGGCCGATTTGTGGCGCAAGATGCTCAGCATGTTGTTCGAAACCGGCCACCCCTGGTTGACCTTTAAAGATGCCTGCAACCTGCGCAGCCCGCAGCAGCACGCTGGTGTGGTCCACAGCTCCAATCTGTGCACCGAGATCACGCTGAACACCAGCGCTGACGAAATCGCCGTGTGTAACCTGGGCTCGGTCAACCTGGTGCATCACATTACCGATGGCAAGCTGGATCAAGCCAAGCTGGAGCGTACCGTCAACACCGCCGTGCGCATGCTGGATAACGTCATCGACATCAATTACTACTCGGTACCGCAGGCCAAGAACTCCAACTTCAAGCACCGCCCAGTCGGCCTTGGCATCATGGGCTTCCAGGACGCACTGTACCTGCAGCACATCGCCTATGGCTCGAACGAGGCTGTCGCCTTCGCCGACCAGTCGATGGAAGCGATCAGCTACTACGCCATCCAGGCCTCCTGTGATCTGGCCGAAGAGCGTGGCAGCTACTCCAGCTTTGAAGGTTCGCTCTGGTCCAAAGGCATCCTGCCCTACGACTCGCTCGACATCCTCACCGAGCAACGCGGCGCCAAGTACATTGAAGTCGACCGTAGCTCCACACTGGATTGGGAACCGGTCCGTGCGCGTGCCAAGAAAGGCATCCGCAACTCCAACATCATGGCGATTGCACCGACCGCGACCATTGCCAACATCACTGGCGTATCCCAGTCGATCGAACCGACTTACCAGAACCTGTACGTTAAATCGAACCTGTCTGGCGAGTTCACTGTGATCAACCCCTACCTGGTCCGCGACTTGAAAGCCCGCGACCTGTGGGACCCGGTCATGGTCAACGACCTCAAGTACTACGATGGCTCGGTGCAGCAGATCGACCGCATCCCGGATGACCTCAAGGCCATGTACGCCACCGCGTTTGAAGTGGAAACCAAGTGGATCGTCGAGGCAGCCAGCCGCCGCCAGAAGTGGATCGACCAGGCGCAGTCACTGAACCTGTACATCGCTGGTGCCAGTGGCAAGAAGCTGGACGTAACCTACCGCATGGCCTGGTACCGTGGCCTGAAAACCACTTACTACCTCCGCGCGTTGGCCGCTACCAGCACCGAGAAGTCGACCGTCAACACCGGCAAGCTGAACGCGGTATCCAGCGGTAGCGCACCGACCGCCGCGCCGGCCGGTCCGGCGCCCGTGCCGAAGGCCTGTGCGATTGATGAGCCAGATTGTGAAGCGTGTCAGTAAGCGCACGTATCTGAGCGGCGCGCGCGTTGTTGCCGAGCCAGCCGTATCCGGCCACGTACATTAGTACGCTCCCGGGTCCGGCAAGCCCGACGCCTAGCGCTCACTCGCTCAGCTCCGCGCTCATGCAGCAGAGAACATGAAGTCATTCCCGCCCAAGCGGGAATCAACCAGAACCAATAGCGACTCCGAGCTGGCGACAACATCGCTCGGGCCGACACACCAAACTACTTTCAGCTTCAAGCTTCAAGCTTCAAGCTGGCGACCAAAGGGAGCCACCCCATGTTGAGCTGGGACGAATTCGATAGCGAAGACACCACCACCGCACCTGCTTCTGCAGCCGCTGAAAAAGCAGCGCCAACCCAGGCAGATAAGGCGTTAGATCAACAGGCCGCTGCCAAGGCCGAGCAGGCACGTAGCGTAGATGACGCGGACTCCGCCGCCATTGCCCGCGCCAAAGCCGCACTCGATAACCTGGATGTAGAAGAAGGTCTGGAAGAGCTGGAAGGTTCTGCCGCACGCGTCAACGTAGACGCCAAGCAGATGATCAACTGCCGCGCCGACCTCAACCAGCTGGTGCCCTTCAAGTATGAATGGGCCTGGCAGAAGTACCTCGACGGCTGCTCCAACCACTGGATGCCGCAAGAGGTCAACATGACCGCCGACATCGCCCTGTGGAAGAGCAACGACGGCTTGACCGAAGACGAGCGCCGCATCGTCAAGCGCAACCTCGGCTTCTTCTCCACCGCCGACTCACTAGTCGCCAACAACCTGGTGCTGGCCGTTTACCGCCTGATCACCAACCCCGAGTGCCGCCAGTACATTCTGCGTCAAGCGTTTGAAGAAGCTATCCACACCCACGCCTACCAGTACTGCATCGAGTCACTGGGCATGGATGAAGGCGAGATCTTCAACATGTATCACGAGATTCCCAGCGTCGCGAAAAAAGCCGCCTGGGGCCTCAAGTACACCCGCTCGATCTCCGACCCGACCTTCAACACCGGCACCGTCGAGACCGATAAAGAACTGCTGCGCAACCTGATCGCTTACTACTGCGTATTGGAAGGTGTGTTCTTCTACTGCGGCTTTACTCAGATCCTCTCCATGGGCCGCCGCAACAAACTGACCGGGGTGGCCGAGCAGTTCCAGTACATCCTGCGTGACGAATCCATGCACCTGAACTTCGGCATCGACGTGATCAACCAGATCAAGATCGAAAACCCACACCTGTGGGATGCCGCCATGAAGGACGAAGCCACGCAGATGATCCTGCAAGGCACCCAGCTGGAAATCGAATACGCCCGCGACACCATGCCCCGCGGCGTACTCGGCATGAACGCCGCCATGATGGAAGACTACCTCAAGTTCATCGCCAACCGCCGCCTAACCCAGATCGGCCTGAAGGAAGAGTACCCAGGTACCAGCAACCCCTTCCCGTGGATGAGCGAAATCATGGACTTGAAGAAAGAGAAGAACTTCTTTGAGACGCGGGTGATTGAGTATCAGACAGGCGGGGCGTTGAGCTGGGATTAAATCTGCGCCTTGATTCTCTGATCGTTCCCACGCTCCGCGTGGGAACGCACACTCTTATGCGATGCGAAGTATCCTTAAGCATTTTCTTATAAGGCAAAAATCATGAGCGAAACGAACCTTATACTTGCCTATCCAGAAAGCAACCAAGAAATACGCACCTTATACCGAGATAGCGAAGTTTTATTCTGCCTTGCAGATGTGGTGAGAATACTTGCAGAGCAAAACACTACTCTTGCCGAAGATGGAAGAAAGGTAGGCTTGGGAGGGCTAACGAAGGCATTATTAGACGCACTAGATACCGACGAAAAGTATTCTGTACCAGAAATTGCATTGGGACTGTCAGGTTTTTTGTGTTCGGGCTCTTAACGGCCTGCCATCAGGTAGGCCTTCACTTACCAGGTTGGCCTGGTGAAACGATCTTCATACAGGATCGCAAACTGGTTCATAGCGGCTTTCCA
>NZ_JACGWE010000065.1:0-10432 GCF_014077575.1 Pseudomonas sp. 5Ae-yellow
CCAGTGTTCTGGAAGGCATGAACAACAAGATCAAGGTCATCAAACGAATGGCTTACGGTTACCGGGATAACAACTACTTCTTCTTGAAAATCAAAGCAGCGTTTCCCGGTAAAATGCGATGAACCATTTTTAAGGCCAACACGCGCAATACCCGGCTGCTGAAAAATTACTTGGAAGAACAGTTGAGTATCGAGCCGCCGCCACCGGCCTTTCCCTGGACGTTACTGATCGGCTTGTCCGTCCTGTTTGCGGTTCTGGTCGGTGCTTTTTCACTTATTTTAAAGTGATCTGCTGAGCTGGCGGCGCTGCCGCTTTGCGCGATTTCAGCGTGATTCAGTTATAAGCCGAGGCGGGTTATAGAGGCGCCTTATAAGCTCCTATTGCCGAGCCACCCTTCAGCCGGAGGGCAGACATTACTGTGCTAATGTCAGGTCCGCAGGCTAGCCGCATCCGCGCGCAGTATCTTTTGCGCCCGCCGGATTGCTAGCTCCCCTATCTTGTGAGGAGTTAAACCGTGAACTACCAAGAAGTCGTATTCGGGCGTCGCAGCATTCGCGCTTTTCAACAGAAACCGGTGCCGCGCAGCGTTTTGGAAGAGGTGATAGCCATGGCGACGCGCGCGCCATCTTCCATGAATACCCAACCTTGGCATCTGCATGTGCTGACCGGCGAGCCGCTGGACCGTATTCGCGCTGACAACACCGAGCGCATGCTCAACGGCACGCCACCGTCCAAGGAAAGTCGCGGTATTGGCTCATACGAGGGCGAGCATCGTCAGCGTCAGGTTGATATTGCCGTGCAACTGTTTCAGGCCATGGGCATCGCCCGTGATGACAAGGAAAAGCGACAGGATTGGATTCTGCGTGGTTTCAGGCAGTTTGATGCGCCCATCTCTATAGTGATCACTTACGATAAGGTCTTGCAGGAGGGCGATATTGCTCAGTTTGACTGTGGCGCTCTGGTTAATGGCCTGGTGAATGCGGCCTGGTCGCGTGGCCTGGGTTGTGTAGTCAATAGCCAAGGCATCATGCACTCGCCGGTTGTGCGTGAGCATGCGGGCATTCCTGAGGATCAGGTGATCATGATTTGTGTTGCAATGGGCTATCCGGACGAAGACTTTCCCGCTAACGCGGTGGTGTCGAAGCGCCGTCCGGTCAGTGAGGTTGCCAATTTTGTCGGATTTACCGAAAAAGCTTGATAGCCCGCTTGGCCGCTAAGCAGAATACCTCGATCTGCTAGCGTTGCTGCTCGGCGCTAACAGCTTCATGGCTTTTATCGGCACAGCCCATGTGGCTGCTGCGCCGTTAAGCGTTCTGTTGTTTGGTTGTTATGGAGTGGCTAAGTGCATGCAAAGGAATGAGCTGGTGGTCTGGCTGGATGATCATCGCGCGCGCTGTGACATGCAAGTTGAGGCAATCCCCTGGCAAGCGTCGCAGGAATGGGCTCTGCAGCAAGGTCACCTGTGCCATCGGTCCGGCGGCTTTTTCAGCATTGTGGGCGTTTCGCTTGAGGGGGGCTCATCGCGCCATCCCCCGCAGCCGCTTATTTACCAACCTGAGATAGGTATTCTGGGGTTTTTGCTGCAACGTCAGGCCGGGCGCAAGCATGTTTTGGTTCAGGCCAAGCCTGAGCCAGGCAATGTTGGGCTGGTGCAAGCCTCTCCTTCAGTGCAGGCAACGCAGAGCAACTACACCAGAAAGCATCAGGGCAAAGAAACACCGTTCCTCGACTATTTTATCGGCATGCCTGATGTTGAGGTGCATGCCAGCACGCTGCAGTCGGAGCAGGGCACCCGTTTTCTCGGGAAATATAACCGTAACCTGCTGATTGAGTTGCCGCCCTCTCAGGTTGTTGATGAGGTGGAGGGTTATCGCTGGGCTCCCCTGGAGGAGCTATGCGCATTGCTGGCGATGGACTTTCAGATCAATACCGACGCGCGCTCGGTGCTGGTTTGCTCCCCTTGGCGATTGCTGGCCGCTACAGGCGAACCGTTCCAACGCTGGCGGGATAAAGGCGGCCTGGGCGAGCAATTGCTGTGCTCTTATTCTGCGCCCGAACGCGCGTTTGCCAGCTCAGACGAGCATATCGCGGGCAGACTCGAACGCATGCGCGAGACCTTTGCCTTTACCACGCAGATGACCAGTCTCGGTTTTGCGCCGGAGTGGATGGCAGGTCGCGCTGCTGTTTTACCTGGCGCTTATGGCAGCTTTGAGGTGCGTCACTACCAGGTCAGCAGCAGTGCGAGGGAAGTGGATTTCTGGGATCAGCCGTTGATTGCTTCCACGGAAGAGGGACTGGCGGTTCTGCTGGCCAAGGAGATCAATGGCGTGCTGCACTTTCTCTTCAAGTGCCGGGCGGAGATTGGATTTACCGAATGCTTTCAGTACGGTCCGTCTATCCAGAGTTCGGGCGGCGTGCCCGCCATTATCGCCGGGCTTGATCAGGAAGATGAAGCGCTTATGGCGGCGCTACAGCAGGCCGAGCCGCTGCTTTCCAGTCTTCACTCCGATGAGGGCGGACGCTTTTATGAGTCTGTGTCCTGCTATCGCGTGATGCTGCTCGATAGCGTACAGGAAACGCCGGTAACCGATGCGCTGAGCTGGATGACGTTGGCGCAGATAGAGCGCTTTTCGCAACAGCAGGGGTTCTTTTCCAATGAAGCGAGAAGCCTGGTCTCCATGCTGCTTGCCTATCTCTGAGTGCATTATGCAAACACCTCGCGTGACCTTTATTATCGCCACATACCGACGTGTTGATGCACTGCACTCTACGCTTCGCTCGTTGCAGTTGCAGACCTGCCAGCAGTGGGAGGCCATCGTCGTTGGCGATTGTTGCGGGCCAGAGACTGGCGCGATGCTTCACACACTTGCCGACGATCGCATCCGCTACTACAACTTTCCCGAGCGCTTTGGCGAGCAATCCGGCCCCAATAGTTTTGGTCTGCAGCTGGCCACAGGTGATTATGTCTGTTTTCTCAATCACGATGACCTGCTACTGGCCGATCACCTGGACTATGCGCTTGGCCAGATTGCCGCTGCGGGAGCCGATTTCTATATCGGGCAGGCCGCTAACGGATACCAACTTGCTGCCGACGCTTCAGGTGCCATCATGCCGGTATTTACCTCGGTGTTGCCCTTGCAGCCTGATTTGGTAGACCTGATCAAGGAGGATGACTATGCCTTTGATCCCAGTAGTTTCTGGTTGGTGCGCAGGGCCTATGCCAGAAAGGTTGGGTCCTGGCAGCATTCCAGCCGTCTTTGGCGCACGCCGCTCAGACATTGGATCATGCGGGCGTGGCGGCTTGGCGGTGTTTTCAGCTTTGGCGACAGGGTAACCGGCCTACGCTTTTGGACGCAGAATGTGCGGGCCAGTACGGCGCTTTATGACGTCGAAACCACTGAGCACCAGTACATGATCAAGATGATGGAAACGCGCTCAGTGCGCGATGTTCACGCGTTTATTGCTCAGCAGCTGCAAGAGGCAGCGAGCAAACAGGGACCGACCAGGCGCAAAAAGCCGATAGGTACCAGACGAGCGCTGCAAAAAGCGCTTTTCCTGTATTTGGGTATAGATCATCTGGTCGTCAGATCCTGGTTCTCTCGCAGGGATAAGGGTGGGCTGCACAAAACTCTGCTGCAAAAGCGCACTGGCGAGTCGATTTCACAGCCAATGGATATCGATAGCCTACTTAAGAACCCCGAGGCCCTTCGGGTCTTGTAAGATACACGTCATCGTTGGCTGCTTTTTACTAGAGTGACGTCGCTGTGCGACTCATCATCCATGCCCGGTGGTAGCCTATCCAGACAACGCGTATTTGCCAGGCGCTATTGGCGCCTAACCCCCACAAGACGGTCTAGCCTCATCTATGAAGATTGACGCGATAAACTTGCCTGACGCTGATGTCACTTGCGCAACCTGCAGAGCGAATTGCTGTCGCCTGGAGGTGATGCTGATTACGGATACGGGTGTGCCAGACAAGTACGTCGCGGTGGACGAGTGGGGCGGCATGACCATGGCGCGATTGGATGACGGCTGGTGTGCGGCGCTGGACCGAGAAACCATGCTCTGTGGTATCTACGAAAAGCGCCCCTGGATTTGTCGGGAGTTCGAGATGGGCGGTTATGAATGCCTCGAAGAGCGAGCCTCGCTGCCATCCCCCGATGCTTGAGATTTGTCACTGATACCTTCCGTCTTGATGGCAATGTCTTCGTTGCCAGCGACCTGGGGTCATCTTTGCTTGCCAGCCTTTAGGGCGCAAACGCTTAGGCAGACCGACTACGGGTCGTCAGTTTGCAGGCAAGCCCGTTGCGTTGCGATC
The DNA here is from genome assembly GCF_014077575.1 of Pseudomonas sp. 5Ae-yellow. Taxonomy (NCBI): domain Bacteria; kingdom Pseudomonadati; phylum Pseudomonadota; class Gammaproteobacteria; order Pseudomonadales; family Pseudomonadaceae; genus Pseudomonas; species Pseudomonas sp. 5Ae-yellow. The sequence continues at coordinate 4,319 of NZ_JACGWE010000065.1, forward strand.
TGCCTTTCGGTAAAAGCAACAATATCCGTACTCTCAATAAGGTTCCCAAGATCGTGAAATACCTGGCTTTGCTTTCTTTCTTGTTATTGATGCTCGCAGGCTGCAGCACCGCTCAGCCCCGCGCTGCTGGAGATTGGGCCGGGTATAAAGAATCTGGGCAGGCGTCTTTTTATGCCGACAAACACCAGAACCAAAGGACCGCGAGCGGTGCGTTGTACCGGCATGATCTGAGCACGGCCGCCCACAAGAAGCTGCCTTTTGGTTCTGTGGTTAAAGTCACCAATACCAGTAACGGAAAAAGTGTATTGGTGACCATAAACGATCGCGGACCTTTTGTACGCGGGCGTGTTATTGATCTCTCAAAATCCGCTTTCAGCCGTATTGGAAATACCGCCTCCGGATTGTTGAATGTTGAAATTGAAGTGATTCGCTAAACTCAGGCAGTCGCGTGATCAGCCGCTCTAGCGGCTATCGGGTACTCGCCTTCTTCGCCCACGCAGCCATGACAAGGATGTCATCATGCGCCCGCTTTTATCCCTGTTGATTGTTTTTCTTACCTGCCTCCCGCATGCAGTCTCAGCTGAGCCCAAGGGGCATGAGCCGATGCTGGCGACTGTCTACTCGGGCAACGCCGATGTCACGTCATTCTGGGTTAGCGAGAAGCTGGATGGGGTGCGTGCACACTGGGATGGGCAGGCGCTGTGGAGCAGGGGTGGTTACCGTATTGCGTCGCCAGGCTGGTTTACCGCAGGCTGGCCTGCCATGGCAATGGACGGCGAGTTGTGGCTTGGTCGAGGCCGTTTTGCTGAGGTCAGCGGTATTGTGCGCACAGGCGAGCCGGACGATGCGCACTGGCGTCGGGTCAAGTTCATGGTCTTCGATCTGCCCACGCATGGCGGGACCTTTACGCAGCGGGTGATGGCGATGGAAGCCTTACCGGCCGTTGGGGGCAACTGGTTGCAAGCGGTACCTCAGTTTAGAGTGGCCAGTGCCGACGAGCTGGACGCACGTCTGTCCATGCTGGTTGCGGCAGGTGCCGAGGGCCTGATGCTGCATCATCAGGATGCGCGCTATCACGCTGGCCGCAGCGCAGCTCTGCTGAAGTACAAGCCCTATGAGGATGCCGAGGCATGGGTCGTGGGGTATACCGCAGGCCAGGGTAAATATGCGGGTATGGTAGGGGCGTTGGAGGTTGAGGACGAGGCAGGACGTCGCTTTCGGTTAGGTAGTGGCCTGAGCGATGCCGAGCGAGCCGACCCACCGCCGCTGGGTAGCTGGGTGACCTATCGCTTTAACGGACTGACGCGCAACGGCTTGCCGCGCTTTGCTCGTTTTTTGCGCGTACGCGAAGACAGGCTGGGCGTCACCATTAAGTCCGCCGACCAGAATACAGGTGGTTGACTGGTAAGGCTTGAGCATTGCGGTGATGCTGCGCATGATGGCCTACGCTTGCTCTGATTTTTCCTGCCCTATCGGGAGTTGTACACTTTGCTGGAACTGAAAACCCTGGGCCTCTTTCTGCTGACGGCGTTGGCAGAAATTCTGGGCTGCTATCTGCCCTATCTTTGGCTGCGCGAAGGGAAGAGCATCTGGCTCTTGCTGCCTGCCGCGTTGAGTCTGGCCATGTTCGCCTGGTTGCTGTCGCTGCATCCCCAGGCCGCGGGACGGGTATACGCGGCGTATGGCGGCGTCTACATCTTCGCGGCTATTTTGTGGTTGTGGGCAGTAGACGGAGTCCGCCCGACTGCCTGGGATATGCTGGGCTCCGCTGTTGCCCTGACGGGCATGGCGATCATTATGTTTGCGCCCCGAACGGCTTAATACATCCAGTCGGGAGCGCATGGCGTGCAAGCTTTTTACCCGTTAGCACCACGCCGGCATGGTGGATGTCCGGCAGCGATTGCGGCGCTCTCAGCTTAGCCGAGTACGACCGCATGACCTTCCTTCGGATCAATACGCCCGGCTACCAGATCCTCAACCAGTTTTTTCGCTTGCTGCAGGCCGACGTGTTCATTGACCAGCATCCAGGGTTGTTGCGGATTTTTTACCCGCTGAATGAACGCCAGTTGGGCCTCGTTGAACTTGCGTGTTACCTCGGCGGCACCCCAGTCGGCGTTGCGTTTCTTGATTTGGTAGGGCGCGAAGTAGGGCTGCGGTGCCGGGCCGTGAGCTGGCGCGTCGGCGGCACTGAGATGTTCATGGTTTTGCGATGAGCCGGCAAAGCAGCTATGCACCAGGTTATCGTTGAAGTGAGCGTGAATGCGGTTGCGCAGCTCGTTATTGCCCGAAAAGTCGACATAAAGCGTCGGCACACTGGCGTCCAGTTGCTCAACCTCATCGTAGGCCATAGCGCGCTGGTAGCAGCCCAGGTTGTCGACAAAGTCAGTGTTGCCGCTGGACGTGAGGCCAATCAACTCAACCTTGGGGTTATTTTCCAGGCAGAAGGCGGTGCCGTAAGCGGTTTTGCTGGACGCGCTGGATATCACGATGCGGCGCGCGCCAAAGAAGTCGTTGTCTTGCAGAAAGTCGGCCAGCATGAAGGAGGTAATGAACAGCGGGCGCAGCAGCATCTGATAGTTCTCATCTTCTGCACGGTAGGCCGCGTCCGTGCTGACGCGCTGATACTGATTGTAGGCTGAGGTCAGCTCCAGGCGGTGTTCGGCCCCGTCGTAAAAGCCGCGCTCTGAGACCCGCACTGGCTTCATCACTACATGACTGGCTACTGGCCAAAAACCATAGAAACGCTCGCCTTTGTGCAGGCCCTCGACTGAGGTTTCCACAATCTCGGCAAAGCCCCAGGCCGGCATGTGGAACCAGGCCTGGTCATTGGTTGGATAGAAGCCCCAGTAACGCAAATGTGGGGTTTCACCAAAAGCCGCGTAGGTAATATTGTTGGTGGTCAGGGCCAGATTACAGATGCGCAGCAAGGCTTCTCCTGCTTGTAGCTCAGGTATGGCTTCGCTGTGGATACGGGCCTGCTCCAGGTTCGCTTTGTTGTTCTGTAATTGGCTGAGGGTCTTCATATTTTGGCTCCTTGGATAGGTGAAACGTGGTGACAATGACTGTAGCCTGTACGCCCGCTTAACGGGTTCGGATATCCATGAGTAACAAGTCAACGCCGCTATACCCCCGTCCCAAGCCGCTCAAGCGACCTACACAGTCGCGCGCCAAGGCCACGGTGCAGGCCATTTTTGATACCTATGTTCGGATTTGGCAGCGTGATGGCTGGGAGCGACTCACCACTCGGGCCATCGCTCTGGAGGCAGGCGTTGCGGTTGGTACCCTGTATGACTACTTTCCCAGCAAGCAGGCACTGCACTCAGGCTATGTACGCCACTGCATCGAGTCGCTATTGCAGGTGATCGAGCTGCGGGCGGTGCAGCCGCAAGACTTAACCTGGGAGCAGCGCGTGTCATGCCTTGTGCGTCTGCTGTGTGGGGCGGAAGGGGCCAGCTCCTGGTTTCATCCGGACATGCTGGAATTGGAGCCTATGGTTGCGGAGCAGAAACACCAGCGTCGCGCCTATGATGAACTTCTGAGTGCCTGGCGCCGGGTTTTGCAAGCCGCAACTGATCTACCCGCGCAGCCATCAGATAGTACGCTGGAGGCATTGCATCTGGCGGTTTGGGGTGGTCGCCGCTACGCCATGCTGGTGCAACTGGATGCTGTCGCCATGCTAGCGTGGGCTGCGCAGATGGAGTCCTTCTGTCACGCCGCTATCAGCTCGGCTGCTGTTCACCGCAGCTAACGGTTCAGGCGTGACGGCTGGTGCGCACCTTGAGATAGTCGCGTTGAATGGCCGTTTCCAGCGCATTGGCTGCACTGACCAGTTCATCGAAGGTTTCCCGTTTGGCTTTGAGTTCGCCGATTTGCTCAAGCGTTGGTTGGTCACCGGTATTTTGCTCAGCCAGTTCGACCAGCGCTTTCAGATAATCCCTGCGCGCCTCGGCAACCAGGGTGATGATCGGCTGCAGGTTGGTAAGGTTCAGTTCAGGCAAAGCGGAGTTGATAACGCTGAAGTTGGTCTCGCGCCGCAGTTTTTCAAATTCCAGCAACAGGCGGTTGCTATCAATGGTCATGCTTGCTTCCTTCCAGATTTGAATGGCTTGTACCCTATACTTACTCTAGTTGAATGCCGTCAGCCAAGATGTGATTTGGGTTGGCAAATGCAGCTATTTTTAGGGGCCGTTGTATGTACAAATTATGTTTTTTTGTTCCGGTTGCTGATGCGGAACAGGTCAAGCAGGCCGTGTTTGCTGCTGGAGCTGGCCGTATTGGTGATTACGATTACTGCAGCTGGCAGGTGTTGGGGCAGGGGCAGTTCAGGCCGCTAAGCGGCAGTAATCCACATATTGGTGAGCATGGCAAGTTGGAGCAGGTGGCAGAGTTGCGTGTCGAGATGGTCTGCGCAGATGAGTGTATTCTTGAGGCTGTTGCAGCACTGCGGGCCGCTCATCCTTATGAGGAGCCGGCCTTTGATTTTTTTCGCACTAACACGCTCTGAGTGTCAGGCCGTTGGCCATAACGTTAGGCTGAGAACCTGCTTGCTTCAGCCTGGCGGCTGGCTAACGTGCATGACTGCTGACGGTAAAGATGACAATCAAAGTAACATGCGCGAATGAGCATATTACTTTAATTGGTTTGCAAATTGGCTAACGGCATTAACAACTTGTTGGGCGCCCCTTTTGATTTCGGTCATGACCCGGCCGGACTCGTTTGATAATTCCAGCCCTTGTTGTGCCTTATCCTGCCCTTGCCTTATCACTGTTACGGTTGATCGAGTGAGCTGCTGGTTCTTTTGTACAACCTCTACGATTTCCACTGTTGCTTGACTGGTGCGTGAGGCAAGTTGTCTGACCTCGTCTGCAACCACGGCAAAGCCTCTACCTTGTTCGCCTGCTCTCGCTGCCTCAATCGCAGCGTTGAGTGCCAGCAAGTTGGTTTGGTCGGCAATACTGCTAATGCTTTGCACAATAGTCGCGATGAGTTGTGATTGTTTATCCAGTGCGGACATTTCTTTACCCGCTTGCTCCATTTGTTCTGAGAGCTCGCGGATGACCTGAACGGTCCGATCAATGACCTGCGCGCCCTGGTCGGCAATAGCGTCGGTTTCAATTGAGGTGCTGTAGGCAATGCCAGCAGCATCAGAAACGGCCATTTCCCGTTCTATTTCGTTAGTGATAACGGTGGCAAATTTAACCACCTTGTAGAGCTCGTTTTCGTTATTGAATATCGGGTTGTAAGAGGCCTCTAGCCAAACCGTATTGCCGTGTCGGTCAAAGCGTTTGAAGCGACCTGAAACGTGCTCGCCGCGCCCCAGCCTGGCCCAGAAAGCGGCGTATTCTGAGGTGTTAACCTCAGCGGGATCGCAAAAGACGCTATGGTGCTTACCCTTGATCTCATCTTTTTTATAACCCATGGCAGCCAGAAATCGGTCGTTTGCCCCTAGCACATGGCCATTGGTATCAAACTCGATCAATGCCATGGACCGGTTAAGTGCGAGGATCAAGTCCTGGTGCTCTCGAGAGGTCTCAATGGTGCGGGTTAAAACGGTACTGTGTAAGGTGAACTCTTCAAGTTTATTATTGATATCCACGATCGGCTGCAGTATGGATCGAAGCCATGCCTGGCTGCCGTCTGCGTGCTCAAACTGGATAGCACCCACCCAATGTTTTTTTTGTTCAATCGCCTTTTTGAGCGCGTGATAGTGCTTGGTGTCGCGAGCCTTGCCAGGTACAAAATCCAGTAACTTCTTATTTACGATTTTTTCTTCGGAGTAGCCTAACTCTTTCGCTGAGTTGGCATTTTGCCAGGTAATATTGCCTGACTCGTTAAGTGTTACCACCAGCATGTCGGTGTCCAGGCTGTCTTTCACCTGTTGGAATCTGAGTATTTTTTTTGCAGGGTGCTAATTTTTTGCTTTAAGTGTTTATTAAAAAACATAGTGCACCTGTATTGATATGTGCTGGCGTTTGCGTGCTTGATTTGCGGGGGGTGTCATAAATTTTGTGTTTGGGCATAACATGTTGCAGCAGAGGACGCATGTATGCCGACCAAGAAGAAGCCGGGGCGTGAAGCCCCGCGAGACCTACCCGCAATTCCCAACGAACTGAT
>NZ_JACGWE010000042.1:0-25323 GCF_014077575.1 Pseudomonas sp. 5Ae-yellow
GTAAGAAGTGGACCATGCCGATCCGGGATTGGAAAGCAGCACTAAATCGCTTTACGATTCAGTTCGACGACCGCATGATGCCCCTGTAATCAACCCTACTGGTTACACAAAATTCAGTACACCCCCTGAGGGCATGCTTCGGCATGCCCTTATTCTATCCCCCTCGTAACACCAGCATCGCCCTTCCCCTCGACCTCTCCTTGTGTCGTGAGCGTGCCCTCAGCGCATAGCAGGCAACAGCAACATAACCAGACAGCTGATAAAGCCAACACCCCACACCAGGCTGCGCAGCGTCGCGCGATCCGCCAGATATAACAAGGTGTAAAGGATCCGTGCAACGATGAACATACCGGCCAACACGTTAGCCAGTGTGCCTATGGTGCCCGTCACCTGGACCACCAACACAGCAGCAGCAAACAGCGGGAAAGCCTCAAACATGTTGGCGTGCGCCGCCATCGCTCGGGCTCCCCAGCCCGTGAGCGCGTTTTGCTGCGCTCGTGGATGCGAGTTGTCATAGCCCTTCTCGCCGCTACGCGCCATTGCTACAACGACGGGCGCCTTGGTCAACACCAGCATTAACGCGGCAAAAAACAAACACCATAGTGGAAAGCTCATTCAATCTTCTCCTGAGGAGTGGGCGGCGCAATCGGAGCCGGGCTGAACATCATGATATCCAACACATCTGAATGAAACTCTCGCCGATAAAGAACCCATACAACACCCGCTGTGGTGATAATGAACAGCAACGGGTTGATAAACCAGGTCAGCGTGCCCAAAGCAAAATAATAGGCTCTCAAGCCAAGGTTAAATTCATTACCCGCTAAGGAAATAACCCGCGCCATTCGATCAGCGTATGCCTTTTTCTCTGCCTCGGTCACATTCTTCTCACCTAGCAGGGGTGCCGAGCCCAGCAACACGGACGCAAAATTGTACTGCCGCATCCCCCACGAGAAAGTAAAAAACGCGTAAACAAAAATCGCCATCAGCACCAGTAGCTTGAGTTCGGAAATCTCACGACTCACCGGCGCGACAAAAGGAAGTTCGTGCAGCAGGTTCTGAGCGCGGTCGGTAGCCCCCAGGACCGTAATCAAACCGGCGAGAATGAGCAGCGTACTGGAGGCAAAAAACGACGTATTACGCTCCAGGTTGCCGATCACGCTGGCGTCCGACATGCGCTGCTCGCGCAACAGCAGACGATTCATCCAGTCCCGCCGATAGAGGTGCAGCACACTAGCCAGACACGCGGTATCACGCCCCTTGTGCTGGGCATAATAGGTGTAACCAACCCAGCACAGCAGAAACCAGCTAATGGCAAATAAATTGATCCAAAGACTACCTGCGTCTGGTATCGACGGCATTGATGGCATTAACACTCCCTGCGATTGCTCGAAATAGATTGCACTACATTATCAACACAAGCGCGGGCTGTGCCGCTCGCGCGGGTTAATCGGCCTGGGTAACCAAGCGGCCCAAACGCAGATATTCAATAAGTATAGCCAGCAATAGCGTAACCAAAACGGGTATTAGCCAACCCAGACTTTGGCCCGCCAAGGGTAATATATCCAGCCAGGTACCCTCTGCCGGGATAAAACCTGCCGCCTTGAGCCCATCAATCACACCAAATACAAGCGTTACCAGCATCACCGGTCGCATAATATTTTGCGGTCTGGCCAACCGCTGCCCCAACAGGCTAAGACAAACCAACACAATCGCTAGCGGATACAAGCCTACCAGCACCGGAATGGACACTTTGATAAGCGAATCCAGACCCTGGTTAGCAACCAGCATGCTGAAAACCCCAAACGCCCAAACCACCTGTGCGTAACTGAACGGTAATAGCTTGCTGAAAAACTCGCCACAGGCCGTAAGTAGGCCCACTGCGGTGGTCATACAGGCAAGAATAATCACCACTGCCAGCAACAGGCTGCCAGCGGTGCCAAAGCGAAACTGCACATAAGCGGACAGTATTTCACCACCGTTAGCATCAGCGCCCACCAGCGCTGAACTGGTAGAGCCAAGGTAAAACAGCGCGAAATAGACTAACGATAACCCCAATGCCGCCACCAACGCAGCCATAACCGTGTAACGGGTAATCAGACGTTCAGTACCTACGCCGCGGTCACGGATGGCAGTAGTAATAACGATGCCGTAGACCAAAGCGCCCAGCGTATCCATGGTTAGATAGCCTTGTAGAAAGCCTTTGACCAAAGCGCCTTCTTTATAATCTGGCGCGACACTGGCCATTTCACCGGCCGGAAAGAAAGTCGCTGCGGCGCCAAGCAACACCAGGCCAATCAATAGTATTGGCGTAATATATTTACCCACTCGATCGACCAACTGTCCCGGCTTCAATGCGAGAAAGATGACCGCAGCGAAATACAACGTGCTGTATCCCAACAACGCTTGCCAGCTGTCCTGCACAAAGGGAACCACACCGAGCTCGTAAGACACCACAGCAGTGCGCGGGGTGGCAAACAGCGGACCTATGGCCAGATACACAGCAACACTGAGCAGCAGGCCTGGCCAATACCCCAGGGGCGAGGTCAACTCTGCGAGGCCACCGCCTACGCGGGCCAGTGCAATCAGCGTAAGCAGCGGAAGTCCTACCGCGGTCAGCAAAAAGCCAATAGCCGTCGGTAACATCTGCTCGCCGGCTGCCAGCCCGGCACTGGGTGGAAAAATAACGTTACCCGCACCGAGAAATAACGCGAAGGTCATAAAGCCTAACGCCAACACGTCGAGTGGTCTAAGAGTCTTTGTCATCAGTTATCAGTTATCAGTTGGCAGAACGAGTCAAGCAACCCTGCTCCTCGCACGCGTTAATAGAACCTGGCTAATTGCAACTATCCTGCATCCAGGTCGTAGTAGGTATTCTTACGCCGTTCACCATAAGGTCACGCTGCTGTTTAGGCTGCACATCCACCTGCCCCTTGGTCACCGCATCGAAAAGTGCCTGGGCGCCATTCTCAAGCCGACAGCCCACCGCATCAAGATCAATACGTCCGGCCGTATCCCATTGGCCTTGAGCATCCTGCCGCCATAAAACCCCCATAGGATAATCAACATCGGATCGCCTGCTTAATATTACGTACTCATCCGGACCGTCTGAGCGCAGCCTGACCTTCCAGATCAGGCAAGCATTAACATCCGCTAAATCAGCAGAACAGTTCGCCAGAAGCGTGAGCTTGGCCAGCTCCTCGTGTAAACCCGACGGCAGGCTAACGCCAACAGGAAATGTCGGCAAGCCAGCAAGCACATCACTGACATCGATCTTGGTGATATTGGAGCCCGCCAGCCGCTCACGCGCCAACAGCGCACGCCGGGCAACATCGCTCCCCTCCTCACCATCTTGCTTGGCCAGCTGCAATAACGCCTCGGTTCCAAAGCGCCCGCCGTCCCGAGCCAAAAAGCCAATCACTGCAAGATCATCAGTCGCCGGATCCTGTTGTAGCCGAGCCATTTGGCTATCCACACTCAGACGGCGAGGATCCAGAGGGCCCGCCAGCATCAGCAGGATGCCCAGCACCACTAGAATCGCAGCAGAAGCATTAGTCGATGCCATACAAGACCGAGCAGCACCAAGCACCTGTAGCACCGCGTGTAGAAGATAACCCAGCACCATGAGCACCAACACAAGATTGACGAAGGCTGCCCATATCCTTGCTGGCGTCAGACCATACTGCTCAATGCGCAATCCAAGCGCATAGGCCGCTACTAGTGTCATCGGCACCAGCGCAAGGGTGCCCAGCAAGGCAACCCAGCGCAGCCAGAAGGCATTGCGAACGGTTGGTAAGCCACCCTGCGTGGCCATATTAAGCAACAGTAAACTCAGGGTGGAAAACCAGAGCAGCAAGTTTGCTGCGTGCCCCGTAGCCAATAACGTTGCCAACCCTTGTGCTAACCAGCTAAGCACAAAGCCTACCGCCAGCACAGCCGCCATGGGATAGAGCCAACTGCACAGAAGACCTACCCGCTCAGACAGATAATCTGCAACATTGTGGTTACGCACTGCCAAGGATACGCCGTGAGAAAATACCAAAACACTTAGCGGAATTGAAAACCAGCTGCACTCAATCAGATCCTGCACGAACGAAAGATCAATCAATTGAAACAAGGCAGCAGCGGTTGCCAATAACGCCCAAAACAAGCCAAGTACCAAGGCAGCCTGTAGCAAAAGCTGCCCATTCTGATGCAAGGAGCGCATCCAGCGCGGATAATTGACTCGATACGACTGGCAGAGAGCCAACGCTGGCACCAGAAGAAATAAACCAATGCCCAAGATAAAGGCTGGCAGTAAATAGTCCTGCACATGGGAAGGTGACCAATCAGATGCCAGAACGGAGCCATCCGAGGGCACACCACTCACAGTCACACCCTGATAAAAGCCAATACAAACTGCAAGAAAGGCGACGGCAAAACTAATCAGCCAGCGCCGTACAGTGACTGCGGTATTTGCGCAATAGAATGCGAAGGGAAAGAACAACATCAGCATAAACAGCGGGATAAAAGCAGCTGCGTGAGTTGCTGGCCATACGCCCTGATCAGCTGCTTCATATAAGCCGTAGGCCAATATTGCCTGAAAGCTGCCTACCATCAGATGCAAGCTATTGATGCGATCAAAACCCGGCATAGTATCGTCCCTGTGTTTTAAACCACTGTTATCGCTACGCGACTGCTGTTGCGTAGCCATCTAGTCATGACTGAGGTTGAAAAGCGGTTGTTACAAAAACAAAACCCCGCCTTGGCGGGGTTTGTTCAACATCTGATCAGATCAGGTGTTTATTTCATTGCCCAACCGGTCAGCTCGGACAGAGCTTTACCGATGTCAGCCAGTGAACGCACAGTTTTAACACCAGCATCTTCCAGCGCGGCAAACTTCTCGTCGGCAGTACCCTTGCCGCCAGAGATGATCGCACCAGCGTGACCCATACGCTTGCCTGCCGGAGCAGTAACACCAGCGATGTAAGACACAACAGGCTTGCTCACGTTAGCCTTGATATAGGCCGCCGCTTCTTCTTCTGCGCTGCCGCCAATCTCACCGATCATAACGATGGCTTCAGTAGCAGGATCCTTCTCGAACATTTCCAGAATGTCGATAAAGTTGGAGCCTGGGATCGGATCACCACCGATACCAACGCAAGAAGACTGACCAAAACCAGCGTCAGTGGTCTGCTTGACCGCTTCATAAGTCAGGGTGCCGGAACGGGAAACAATACCGACCTTGCCTGGCAAGTGAATGTGGCCGGGCATGATGCCGATCTTGCACTCACCGGGGGTGATAACACCAGGGCAGTTAGGCCCAATCAGGCGCACACCCAGCTCGTCGCAACGAACCTTGGCTTCCAGCATATCCAGGGTAGGAATGCCTTCAGTGATGCAGACGATCAGTTTGATACCGGCGTTAGCGGCTTCCAGGATGGAATCCTTACAGAACGGCGCAGGTACGTAGATCACGCTGGCATCAGCGTCGGTAGCTTCAACAGCTTCGCGTACGGTGTTGAAAACCGGCAGGTTCAGGTGAGTAGTGCCACCTTTACCCGGTGTAACACCGCCGACCATCTTGGTGCCGTAAGCGATAGCTTGTTCGGAGTGCATGGTGCCCTGCGAGCCGGTGAAGCCCTGGCAGATTACCTTGGTGTCTTTGTTGATCAGGATGCTCATTATTTACCCTCCGCGGCCTTGACGACTTGCTGGGCAGCGTCGGTCAGACTGGTTGCAGCGATGATGTTCAGGCCACTTTCGGCCAGTACCTTGGCGCCAAGATCGGCGTTGTTGCCTTCAAGGCGAACGACCACAGGGACTTTAACGCCCACTTCCTTCACCGCACCGATGATGCCTTCGGCAATCATGTCGCAGCGAACGATACCACCGAAGATGTTAACCAGAACTGCAGCGACGTTGGAGTCGGACAGAATGATCTTGAAGGCTTCGGTAACGCGTTCTTTGGTTGCGCCGCCGCCTACATCCAGGAAGTTGGCAGGCTTGCCGCCATTCAGGTTGACAATGTCCATGGTACCCATGGCCAGGCCAGCACCGTTGACCATGCAGCCGATGTTGCCTTCCAGGGCAACGTAGTTCAGTTCGAACTTGGCAGCGTGGGCTTCGCGTGGATCATCCTGTGACGGATCGTGCATGGCGCGCAGCTTAGGCTGGCGATACATGGCGTTGCCGTCGATATTGATCTTGGCATCCAGGCAATGCAGGTTGCCGTCTTCCTTGATGACCAGCGGGTTGATTTCCAACAGCGCCAGATCGTAGTCGGCAAACAGCTTGCCCAAGCCTACAAAAATATTGGTGAACTGCTTGATCTGATCACCCTTCAAACCCAGCTGGAATGCCAGGTCACGGCCTTGATAAGGCTGTGGGCCAACCAGCGGATCGATGGTCGCCTTGAGGATCTTCTCGGGAGTTTCCTCAGCAACCTTCTCGATTTCAACACCACCTTCGGTGGATGCCATGAAAACGATACGGCGAGTAGAGCGATCAACTACCGCACCCAGGTACAGTTCCTGAGCGATATCAGTGCATGACTCAACCAGAATCTTGCTGACCGGCTGACCACTGGCGTCAGTTTGATAGGTAACCAAGCGCTGGCCAAGCCACTTCTCGGCAAAGGCTTTGGCTTCTTCTTTGCTCTTGACCAGCTTTACACCACCAGCCTTACCGCGACCACCAGCGTGAACCTGTGCTTTGACGACCCACATGTCGCCGCCGATCTTGTCGCAAGCGTCTGCTGCGTCTTCCGGAGTGTCAACAGCATAGCCCTTGGATACTGGAAGACCGTATTCAGCGAACAGCTGCTTCCCCTGATATTCGTGAAGATTCATGCTTATCTACCGTTTTGATCGTGTAGGAATTACTTTCTAGCCGCCACTCTTCGAGTTGCCGCCACCAATGCCGCCGTGCCGGAAGCCTGTCAGCCCGAACATGGTAAACACTGCATGCCATTACGGGGTTACATTTTGTAACCAGCAGTGCAGCTGTGCTTCGGGTGAACCTGTTTCCAACCAGACTGGCTGACCACCTCGTTGTGGCCTGACCGATCACTCAGCCAAAGTTATTTCTCTGCGCAAAAGACCCGGCAGTCAGTCCAGAACCACCAGGTCAGTTACGGCTATATTAACGCTTCTTGCGGTTTGCAACATGAATGGCGTGGCCATTCACGGCCAATGCGGCTTCATGCAGCGCTTCAGACAGCGTTGGGTGCGAGAACACCATCATGCCCAGATCTTCGGCACTGGTGCCGAATTCCATAGCGATAGCGCCCTGCTGTACCAGTTCTGCGGCACTTGGCCCAATAACATGAACACCGAGCACGCGGTCGGTCTTGGCGTCAGCGATCATCTTGACCATGCCGCCAGCATCATTACCGGCAACCGCGCGACCATTGGCTGCGAACGGGAAGACACCCACGTTGAACTCAACACCTTCAGCCTTGAGCTGCTTCTCATTCTTACCGACCCATGCGATTTCCGGATGGGTATAGATGACAGAAGGAACCAGGTCGTAGTTCATGGCGGCCTTGTGGCCGGCAATACGCTCGGCAACCATCACACCCTCTTCTGAGGACTTGTGGGCCAGCATAGGACCGCGAACCATATCGCCGACTGCGTAGACACCAGGCACGCTAGTAGCGCAATAGTCGTCAACAAAGACCATGCCGCGCTCGTCCAGATCAATACCGCAATCGGATGCGAGCAAGTTTTCGGTGTAGGGACGACGACCGACTGCAACAATCAGCTTGTCAAATGTCAGCTGTTGCTCACCCTCGGAATCGGAGAACGACACCACGACCTGCTTACGCTTGATCTCAGTACCGGTAACCCGCGCACCAAGACGAACCTGCAAGCCCTGCTTGGTAAAGGTCTTCATCGCTTCCTTGGCAATCTGCTCATCAGCCAGGCCAAGGAAAGTATCCAGTGCTTCAAATACAACAACTTCAGAACCCAGGCGGCGCCATACCGAACCCAGCTCCAGACCAATCACGCCAGCGCCAATCACGCCGAGCTTCTTGGGTACCGAGGTGAACTCCAAAGCGCCGGTCGAATCGACGATAGTATCGTCAGTCAGCGGTGCTGGTGGAATCTCGATAGGCACGGAGCCAGACGCCAAGATCACATTTTCTGCATCGATAATCGAAGTCGTGCCATCCGGTGCCGTTACTTCAACTTTTTTACCAGCCAGCAGCTTGCCATGGCCTTCAATGCTGGTTACGCCGTTAGCCTTGAACAGGGTGGAAACGCCACCGGTGAACTGCTTGACGATTTTATCCTTGCGATCGATCATCGCCGGCACATCCATGCTGATGCCCTTGACATCAATACCATGGATCTTGAAACCGTCTTTGGCTTCGTGATACTTCCACGAGCTGTCCAGCAGCGCCTTTGACGGGATACAACCGACGTTCAAGCAGGTACCGCCAAGCGCCGACTTACCGTCTTTGCCCACGTACTTTTCGATACAAGCGGTTTTCAAACCCAGCTGAGCGGCGCGGATAGCGGCAACATAACCGCCGGGGCCAGCACCAATAACGACCACATCGTATTTCTGACTCATAACAAAATCCTCTATTGGCAGCAATAATCCGAAGACTGCTCAGCTTAAAACCCGGCTGAGCAGCGCGTACTTTTGCCGCTGAAAGCGTGCAGCCTTATCAGACTTCCAGAATCAGACGTGCCGGATCTTCCAGCAAGTCCTTGATAGCAACCAGGAAGCTGACCGCTTCCTTACCATCGATAAGGCGGTGATCGTAGGACAGTGCCAGATACATCATAGGCAACACGACCACCTGGCCATTTTCAGCCATAGGACGTTCCTGGATCTTGTGCATACCCAGAATCGCCGCTTGTGGGGGATTGACGATAGGAGAAGACAACAGTGAACCGAAAACACCACCATTGGAAATGGTGAAAGTACCGCCGGTCATTTCTTCCATGGTCAGCTTGCCGTCACGTGCCTTACGGCCGTAATCAGCAATGGTGCCTTCAATCTGGGCCAGCCCCATGTGCTCGGTGTTGCGCAAAATCGGCACAACCAGACCACGATCGCTGGATACAGCGACGCCGATATCCTGATAACCGTGATAGACAACATCATTGCCATCGATGGAAGCATTAACCGCAGGATAACGCTTGAGTGCTTCGGTAGCCGCTTTAACGAAGAAAGACATGAAGCCCAAACGAACACCGTCATGCTTCTTCTCAAACAGATCCTTATACTTTTTGCGCAGATCCATGATCGGCTTCATGTTGACTTCATTATAGGTAGTCAACATCGCCATGCTGGATTGGGCGTCAACCAAACGCTCGGCGATGCGTGCGCGCAAACGAGTCATTGGCACACGTTTTTCTACACGGTCACCTTCTGGCGTCGTAACGGCCGCGGCCGGTGCTGCAGCTGCCTTGGCGGCAGGCGCAGCAGGCGCATTTTTCTTGGCTTCGATGGCGTTGAGCACATCTTCCTTGGTGACGCGTCCACCTTTGCCGGTACCAGCAATGTCAGCAGCAGCCAGACCATTTTCCTCAGCCAGCTTGCGCGCAGCCGGAGAAAGCATGGGCTCTTCACCGGACTCTTGCGCGGCAGGTGCCGACTCAGTTTTGCTTTCAGCAGGCTTGTCAGCAGCCGGGGCAGAGGCAGCAGCTTCGCCATCTTTCAGGGTACCCAGCACTTCGCCACTGAGTACGGTTTCACCTTCAGGCTTGGCAATATCGCCCATAACGCCGTCGGCTTCAGCCAAGACTTCCATCACCACCTTGTCGGTTTCGATGTCAACGATCAGTTCATCACGCTTTACCGCATCACCCGGTTGTTTGTGCCAAGTAGCGACTGTGCCGTCAGCAACCGATTCCGGAAAAGTAGGGGCTTTGATTTCAATAGCCATTGTGGATCCTTATAAATTCTCTGTTGTCGCCTTAGCTCAGGCAGTAAAAGCGTCTTGCAGGAGCTTTTCCTGCTGTTCGGCATGCATGGAAGGATGGCCGCAGGCCGGCGCGGCAGAAGCCTCTCGTCCAGCGTAGTCCAGATACAGATTTTTGGTCTTGTGGTCGTTCAGAACCCGACGCATATGGTGCTGACTGCAGTACCAAGCACCCTGGTTCATGGGCTCTTCCTGACACCAGACCACTTTTTTCAGGTTTTTGTAAGGAGCTAGCACGTCGCCAAGGTCGTCTTCCGGGAAGGGATAAAGCTGCTCAATACGCACGATGGCGATATTGTCCAACTCTTCCTTGCGACGTTTCTCAAGCAGGTCGTAGTAAACCTTGCCGCTACACATAACCACACGATCAACCTTTTTCGGATCAATCGCGTCAACTTCCGGGATAACCGTCTGGAATGAACCATCGGACAGTTCTTCTAGGGTAGAAGTTGCGAGTTTATGACGCAGCAATGACTTGGGTGTCAAAGCGATCAGAGGCTTGCGCAGCGGGCGAATAACCTGACGGCGCAACATGTGATAAACTTGGGCGGGCGTAGAAGGTACACACACCTGAATGTTGTGCTCAGCTGACAGCTGCAGGAAGCGCTCCAAACGAGCTGAAGAATGCTCTGGGCCCTGCCCTTCATAGCCATGCGGCAACAGCATGGTCAAACCACACAGACGACCCCACTTGTTCTCACCACTGGTGATGAACTGGTCTACAACTACCTGTGCGCCGTTGAAAAAGTCGCCAAACTGGGCTTCCCATACCACCAACGCGTTAGGTGTTGTGGTCGCATAACCGTACTCAAAGGCCAGCACGGCTTCTTCTGACAACAAGGAGTCGTAAATATCGAAACGAGGTTGGCTATCGCTAAGCTTGCGTAGCGGAACATAGGCACGACCGTCATTCTGGCTATGCAGCACCGCATGCCGGTGGGAGAAGGTGCCGCGACCAACGTCCTGACCCGAGATCCGGATCGGATGACCTTCATGCAGCAGCGTTGCGTAGGCCATGGTTTCGGCAAACCCCCAGTTAAGGGCTAGTGCACCGGCGGCCATTTTGCGGCGGTCTTCGACAATCTTGTTCACCTGACGTTGCAGCACCAGACCATCAGGCAGGTCAGTCAGCTTGTTCGCCAGCTCCTGCAGGGTCTTGAGATCAAAGCTGGTGTCGTGACGCGCAGTCCATTTGTGATTCAGGTAGGGCGCCCAGTCAACAAAAGAGCTGCTATCAGGCTCTTTGACCAGGCTCTTAACCACGTGATCACCGTTGTCCAACGCGTTACGGTACTCTTCAAAATACTCCTGCACGTCATCCTTAGTCAGCACGCCCTCGCCTACCAGACGATCGGCATAGATGTCGCGCGTCGTGGCATGCTTGGTGATGATGTCGTACATCAAAGGCTGAGTGCCGGAAGGCTCGTCCGCTTCGTTGTGGCCACGACGACGGTAACAAACCAGATCGATCACGATGTCACGCTTGAACTGCATGCGGTAGTCGACCGCCAGCTGAGTGACAAACAACACCGCTTCCGGATCATCGCCATTAACGTGAAAGATCGGCGCCTGAATCATCTTGGCGACGTCGGTACAATACTCGGTGGAGCGCGCATCGTCCTGACGGCTAGTGGTAAAGCCAACCTGGTTGTTGATGACAATGTGGATGGTGCCGCCCGTCTTGTAAGCACGGGTCTGTGACATCTGGAAGGTTTCCATGACCACGCCCTGCCCGGCGAAAGCAGCGTCACCATGGATACTGATGGGCAGCACTTTGTCACCCGCCGCGTCCAGACGACGATCCTGACGAGCGCGTACGGAACCTTCAACCACCGGAGACACAATTTCCAGGTGAGAAGGGTTAAACGCAAGCGCCAAATGCACCTCGCCACCGGAGGTCATCACGTTGGAAGAAAAACCCTGGTGATACTTGACGTCACCGGAGCCCATGTCGACTTTCTTCTTACCTTCAAACTCGTCAAACAGCTCGCGCGGGTTCTTGCCGAGCGTATTGACCAACACGTTCAAGCGGCCACGGTGAGCCATGCCCAGAACAATTTCCTGAGTGCCATAGGAGCCTGAGCGCTGAATGATCTCGTCCAGCATTGGGATCAGGCTTTCACCGCCCTCAACGCCAAAACGCTTGGTGCCCGGATACTTGGTACCCAGATATTTTTCCAGACCTTCTGCAGCAGTCAAACGCTCCAGCAAGTGGCGCTTGGTATCTGCGCCCAATTGCGGACGTCCGCGCACACTTTCCATACGTTGCTGAAACCAGCGACGCTGGCTGGAATCAACGATATGCATGTACTCGGCGCCGAAGGTTGAACAGTATGTCTGCTGCAATCCTTCAATGGTGTCGCGCAGGCTCGCCTCAGCGGTGCCGAACTGCAGCTCGCCGGTACGAAATACGGTGTCGAGATCGGCTTCGGTAAGATCGTAATCAGACAGCGTAAGGTCAGCGATCTCCTCCCGCTTCCACAGGCCCAACGGATCGAGTTTGGCAGCTTGATGGCCGCGCATACGATAGGAATGGATCAGACGAAGAACATCGACCTGTTTTTTCTCGTGCTCGGTACTGACCTGGCCAGCAGTTGCCTGAGGGCGGCGATTCCCTTTGGACAGCAGGAGAAAATGGTCGCGAATAGCGGAATGAGGAACATCTGATCCGGCATGGCCGTTTATCTGAGGCAGCTTTTGGAAATAGCTGCGCCATTCTTCGGCAACACTGTTCGGATCTTGCAGGTAGAGCTCATAAAGCTCTTCAACATAGGATGCATTCCCACCGGAGATGTGAGACGTGCTCCACAGCTGCTGCATTTCGCTGTCTGGCATGCTTGGTCACCCTTATATCGGGGACACCATCTGGCGCAAAGACCATTAATTGGCAAGTGTAGCTCTGCCATCCGCACAGAATATGTTTGCTGGTCTAGGAGCAGTGTCGCTGCTTCCTACCTTGCTGAACCATATCCCGTCATCGCGGAAAATTGCCGGCCCCGACAGATAGTTCGGGTGTTACCCGATTGCCCCTGTTGGTTTAGGTACATACAAACCGCGGCTTTTTGAGCTAGCGGCCCGTCTTAAAACTGACCGACTCCTTATAGCAGGAGCCGGCTCAGTCCAACTTAATGCAATTACAGCCGATCAGGTACCGCTCTGCAGCAACATGTTGCGGATATGCCCGATAGCCCGAGTAGGGTTAAGACCCTTTGGACAGACATTGACGCAATTCATGATGCCGCGGCAGCGGAATACGCTGAACGGATCATCCAGTGAAGCCAGACGCTCATCGGTCTTCTCGTCACGGCTATCCGCCAGAAAGCGGTAGGCCTGCAACAAACCAGCGGGGCCGATAAACTTATCCGGATTCCACCAGAACGAGGGGCAAGACGTGGAGCAGCAAGCACAGAGAATACACTCGTACAGGCCATCCAGCTTCTCGCGCTCTTCAGGCGACTGCAGGCGCTCAATCGCTGGCGCCGGCGTATCGTTCTGCAAATACGGCTGAACTTTTTCGTACTGCTTGTAGAAGATGCTCATATCTACAACCAAGTCACGAATTACTGGCAAACCAGGCAAAGGACGCAAAACCAGCTTGTTGTTTTTCACAACAGAGGACAGCGGCGTGATGCAGGCCAGACCATTTTTACCGTTGATATTCATACCATCAGAGCCGCAAACACCTTCGCGGCAGGAGCGACGGTATGACATCGCCACGTCCTGCTCCTTCACCAGGGCCAATACGTCCAGGACCATGATGTCCTTGCCGCCGGTATCCACCTGAAAGTCCTGCATGAACGGAGCGCTGTCGGTTTCGGGGTTATAGCGATAAACACTTACTTGCAACATATCGGTCACCCTTAGTAGGTACGCACTTTAGGTTCGAAGGTCGGCACTGTTTTCGGCGAGAAGTTGACTGCCCGCTTCTCCAGTTTCTTGGTTTCAGGCATGTACAGGCTGTGGCACAACCAGTTCACGTCATCACGATCTTCGTAGTCTTCACGCGCATGAGCACCGCGGCTTTCAGTGCGGGCTTCTGCAGCAATGGCAGTGGCTTCAGCCACTTCAAGCAGGTTTTGCAGCTCCAGAGCTTCGATACGCGCAGTGTTAAATGCTTGGCTCTTATCGTCGATCTTGGCGTTGCTAATGCGCTCGCGCAGATCAGCCAGCTGAGTGATACCTTTCTGCATGAACTCACCGGTGCGGAATACACCGAAGTAGTTCTGCATACAGTTCTGCAGCTCTTTGCGCAGCGGCGCAACATCTTCGCCAGTAGTCCGCTCGTTCAGAGCAGCAAGGCGAGACAGAGACGCTTCAATATCAGATGCAGACGCATCGCGGTATTCAACACCGTCTTTCAACGCGCTTTCCAGGTGCAGGCCAGCAGCGCGGCCGAATACGACCAAGTCTAGCAGAGAGTTACCGCCCAGGCGGTTCGCACCGTGTACCGATACGCAAGCCACCTCACCTACGGCAAACAGACCATCAACGATCTTGTCGTTACCAGCCGCATCGCGGGTAATTGCCTGACCATGAATATTGGTAGCCACACCACCCATCATGTAGTGACAGGTTGGTACAACAGGAATCGGCGCGACGACTGGATCAACGTGAGCAAAAGTCTTGGACAGCTCACAGATACCTGGCAGGCGACTATGCAGGACTTCCTCGCCCAGGTGATCAAGCTTCAGCATCACGTGATCGCCATCTGGTCCGCAACCGTTGCCGGCCAGAATTTCCTTAACCATGGAGCGAGCCACAACGTCACGACCGGCAAGGTCTTTCGCGTTGGGTGCATAACGCTCCATAAAGCGCTCGCCATCCTTATTGATCAGATAACCACCCTCGCCACGGCAACCTTCGGTCACCAGGGTACCCGCGCCGGCAATACCGGTTGGGTGGAACTGCCACATCTCGATATCCTGAACCGGCACACCTGCACGCAGCGCCATACCGATACCGTCACCTGTGTTGATCAGTGCATTGGTAGTAGATGCGTAGATACGGCCAGCACCGCCCGTTGCCAGCACAGTAGCCTTGGCACGGATATAAACGGTTTCGCCCGTTTCGATGCAGATTGCAATAACACCAACAATGGCGCCGTCCTGGTTTTTGACCAGATCAACGGCATACCACTCGTTCAGGAAGGTGGTGTTGTGTTTAACGTTGTTTTGATAAAGCGTGTGCAGCAGCGCGTGACCGGTACGGTCAGCAGCAGCACAGGTACGAGCGGCCTGAGTAGGATTATCAGGACCCTTGGACTGGCCACCAAATGGACGCTGATAGATGCGACCCTGCTCGGTACGGGAGAAAGGCAGCCCCATATGCTCAAGCTCAAATACCGCTTCCGGGCCAACAGAACACATGTACTCGATAGCGTCCTGGTCACCGATGTAATCGGAACCTTTGACGGTATCGTACATGTGCCAGCGCCAATCATCATTCGGATCAGCGGAGGCGATAGCGCAGGTGATGCCACCTTGCGCGGAAACAGTGTGCGAGCGAGTCGGGAACACTTTAGTTACAACCGCGGTTTTATGACCACCCTGTGCCAACTGCAGCGCAGCGCGCATGCCAGCACCGCCGCCACCAATGATGATGGCGTCAAAAGTCAAAGTACGCATGGAAGACATTTATTGGATACCCCACAGGATCTGCACGCCCCAGACAAAAAACACAAACATGGCAAGACCGCAGACCGCCTGGAACAGGAAGCGGACCACAGTGGCAGATTTGCCTAAAGCCATGGAAGTCAGGTAGTCGGTTGAAATGGTCCACATGCCTACCCAGGCATGCACGCTCAAGGCAACCAGCGTTAGCAGGCTAAAAATACGCATCCAGTTCTGATTAAACAGACCCTGCCACTCAGCATAGGTCAAACCAGGATGGGCGATCAGGTAGCCGAGCAGGAACAAGACATAAGCGGCCAGCAGGACGGCAGACACGCGCTGCGCCATCCAGTCATAGAGACCGCTGCGAGACAGATTGGTGACATTGGTTACCATATCCACACCCCCAGAAGAGCAATCAGAATGACAGAAATGACAAGAACTGCCTGTGAGCCACGCTTGCCACTTTCAAGGCCTTCACCCACGCCCGCATCCATTACCAGGTGGCGCACGCCGGCGACCAGATGGTAAAGCAATGCAGCGAGAATGCCCCACACGACCAACTTGGCCAGAGGATGCTGAAGGCAGCTTTGAACCTGTTCAAATCCGCTTTCTGAACTCAGTGAGGTGTCCAGCATCCACAACAGAATCGCGATGGACACGAACAGGATGACGCCAGAAATTCGATGCAGAATTGACGTATAGGCTGTGACAGGAAGTTTAATTGTCCTGAGGTCTAGGTTGACGGGTCTTTTGCTATTCACGGCTATATTCACACTCATGGCCCTGTGGGCAGGGCTGGATTATAGGAAGGTGCGTAACCCTTTACTGCAGCCCCGGCGAGGGGCCCTGTGAGTCACTTTGCCGGTCAAGGAGTATAGAGACTTGGACCATTGATTACAATGCAACAACGTATTGCAAGACGCTCTGGACCGAGCAGCATCAGCTTTACCGAAGCACATTCACAAACCCAATAAAAGCTTTTAATTAGGCTCATTTCCTTTCACTATCGGTACAATTGACAAACCAATTTATCACCTTATAGTGATGCGGGCCCTGCGTGGGGGGTCACCTTTTTCGATACAGCAAAACAGGAGGCCATCAATGGCTGACAAAAAAGCGCAATTGATCATCGAGGGCGCTGCCCCCATTGACCTACCGGTCTATTCAGGGACCATGGGTCCTGATGTTGTGGACGTTCGCGGCCTGACTGCAGAGGGCGTGTTCACGTTTGACCCCGGCTTCATGGCCACATCGTCTTGTGAATCCAAGATTACCTACATTGATGGCGAGAAAGGCGTACTGCTACATCGCGGCTACCCCATTGATCAGCTTGCGGAAAAAGCCGACTTCCTGGAAACCTGCTTTCTGCTACTGAAAGGCGAACTCCCCACCGACGAAGAAAAAGCCAAGTTCGACAGCACCATCAAGAATCACACTATGGTGCACGAGCAACTCAAGACATTTTTCAACGGCTTCCGTCGCGACGCACACCCGATGGCCATTATGTGTGGCGTAGTTGGTGCATTGTCTGCGTTCTATCACGACTCACTGGACATCAATGATGCCAACCATCGTGAAATCTCAGCCATTCGCCTGATTGCCAAAATGCCAACACTGGCCGCCATGGTGTACAAATACTCCATGGGTCAGCCCATGATGTACCCGCGAAATGAACTGAGCTACTCGGAAAACTTCCTGCACATGATGTTCAACACCCCTTGTGAGGAGAAGCCGATCAGCCCGGTACTGGCCAAGGCTATGGACCGTATTTTCGTGCTGCACGCCGACCACGAACAGAACGCGTCTACCTCTACCGTCCGCCTGGCAGGCTCTTCTGGAGCCAATCCATTCGCCTGTATCGCAGCCGGCATCGCCGCCCTGTGGGGACCCGCACATGGCGGTGCAAACGAAGCCGTACTGCGTATGCTGGACGAAATTGGCGATGTTTCCAACATTGAGAAGTTTGTCGCCAAGGCCAAGGACAAAGACGACCCGTTCAAGCTGATGGGCTTTGGTCACCGCGTCTACAAAAACTTTGACCCGCGCGCCAAGGTCATGAAAGAGACCTGCGACGAGGTACTGGCTGAACTGGGCATCAACGACCCGCAACTGGAACTGGCTATGAAGCTGGAAGAGATTGCGCGTAACGACCCCTACTTCAAGGAACGCAATCTGTATCCGAACGTTGATTTCTACTCCGGTATTATTCTGAAAGCGATCGGCATTCCGACCGAGATGTTCACGGTCATCTTCGCCACAGGCCGCACGCCAGGCTGGATTGCACACTGGAACGAGATGATCAGCGGCCCATACAAAATCGGCCGCCCACGCCAGCTGTATACCGGCCCGACCCAGCGCGATTACCCCTCCAAGTAAATCGTCGCACGTCAGTGAAAAACCCGCTTCGGCGGGTTTTTTGTTGCTCAAATTAGTATCTTGACGGGCTGTGCGCCCTCCAGCAAAGGCCACAGCTCTCACCTGCTCTTAAACCTGCTTGAAGTAGCCATACAGCTTTCGCGCCCATCGCGCTATGGCGCGAAACAACCAAAAAGGCGGCATCGCCGGCATATAAAACTCATGCGCCGAGCGCTGCAATGGCGCCTCTCGCTTCTGAGCTTCAGTCTTTTCATCGGCTTTCATCATTCAGGTCTCCTCTAAAGTGGGCCATCACCTTCGCGCAGCCGACTTGTTCAATCCAGCGAATTTAAATAACATCCACTTTCAATTTTATTGAACGGAAAAGACCCAATGACCGACTTAGCAAAGGGCGCAGCAATGCCGCTACTGGAACTGGACGTGCTGCGCAGCTTCATTGCTATCGCCGAGACCGGAAGCTTTACCCGCGCTGCGACTCAGGTGCACCGCACGCCCTCTGCTATCAGCATGCAGATAAAACGTCTGGAAGAACTACTCGGTTACCAACTGCTGCTGCGCGCACCCCGACGCGCCCTGGTCACCACTGAAGGTGAGGCACTGCTCGGCTTTGCTCGGCGAATGCTAAACCTCAATGAGCAAGCGTTGAGTCAGTTCTACCACCCCGAACTCACCGGGCGCGTTCGTCTTGGCACCTCTGATGATGTGGGCACACGCATTCTGCCTGCCGTCTTGAGCAGTTTTGCGCGCACTTATCCGGGCGTACAAGTTGATGTAGTGGTAGGGCGCAGTGTTGATATGCTGGAGCAGGTAACTCGTTCCGAGCTGGACCTGGCGTTGATTACATCGGGCGGGCACTCAGCGAGCGGCAACGTAGTGTATACCGAGCAACTGGTCTGGGCGGAATGCGGTGGTGGCCTAGCAGTCACTCGCAGACCTTTACCACTGTCTCTGGCCGGATCAGGTTGCGTATGGCGAGAGGCCGCACTAGCGGCGCTTGATCGCGCCAACATGGCCTACCGAATTGCTTACGTCAGCGAACATTGCACCGGCCAGCAAGCTGCGATGCTGGCCGATCTAGCGGTGGCGCCTTTCCCCCGTGGACTGATAAAAAAACCACTCAAGATCGTGGACGATGAAACTGGACTACCTCCACTAGGGAGCTATCAGATATTGCTGGAGCGGGGCAGCAGCAGCGGCCCATTAGTCGACGCCCTGCAGAGCTTTATATGTCAAACATTCGACACGTTATGACCCCATTGCGAAAGTCGTAACAACCAACCAGCCCCGCCCCAAAGCTCCACCGGGGCACTGTACAGGTTATTGCGAACACCGCTGTACCGCAGCGAAAAACGCCAAACATGATTACATAGGCACCCTACCCCACCTTTTTTTGCCACAGGAGTCTACTGCATCATGTCCGCGAGAGATCTTGGGTTCGCCCTCTTGGTCATACTGGTTTGGGGCCTCAACTTTGTGGTCATTCGTGTTGGCCTGGATGACCTGCCACCTATGCTACTGGGTGCCATGCGTTTTACCCTGGCCGCCATTCCCGCCGTCTTTTTCATTCGCCGCCCGAAGATTCCGCTGCGCTGGCTACTAGCCTACGGCCTGACCATTTCGTTCGGACAATTCGCCTTTCTGTTTTCCGCCATGACAGTGGGTATGCCAGCCGGACTGGCATCTCTGGTGCTGCAGTCCCAGGCCTTCTTTACCCTGCTATTCGCTGCCATGGTGCTTGGCGAGCAAGTGCGCATGCACAACCTGATCGGCCTGTGTGTTGCCGCGGGCGGGCTATTACTGATTGGATTGAATAGCGGGATTGGCATGACACTGGCGGGCTTTGTACTCACCATTTGTGCGGCGGCCATGTGGGCCATGGGCAACGTCATTACCAAGCGCGTAGGCAAAGTAGACCTGGTAAGCCTGGTGGTATGGGGCAGCCTGGTGCCACCTCTGCCCTTCTTAGCCATGTCACTGCTACTGGAAGGCCCGCAACAGATTGGCCAGGCCCTGGAGAACATAAGCCTGAACGCGGTTTTCGCTCTATTCTACCTCGCGTTCGGCGCGACCCTACTGGGTTACGGCCTTTGGAGTCGGCTGCTTTCGCGATACCCAGCCGCGCAAGTAGCGCCTTTCTCCATGCTGGTACCGGTCATCGGCTTAAGCTCGGCCGCCCTGCTGCTCGATGAGCAATTAAGCCAGCTTCAAGCATTTGGCACGATACTGGTGATGACCGGACTGGCCATCAACGTATTCGTAGGTCGCCGCCGTAAGCTGGCGGCAACCACTGCCAGCCCGAACCACTGAAAACATCTCAGGCTGTTTCATCCTCCAGCCAGCTAATGATCTGCATGGCCTCTTCCACGCTGTCACCACATACACTGGGCTCAGCGCTGAAACCAGCACAAACGGCAGGACGCTCAGGCGAATGAAAGATCGCACAGCGTCTGTCCGCCTGCAAATGCAGGCAGCGCACGCCAGCCGGCTTGCCGTTAGGCATCCCCGGTAATGGCGAGCTGATCGATGGCGCGATACAGCAAGCACCGCACCCCTCCCTACACTGCATGAACACCTCTTCGCCCGCGCAACATCAGTCGCGCTTTAGACGCGCGATCAGGCTGGAAGTATCCCAGCGCCCACCACCCATCGCCTGCACATCAGCATAGAACTGATCTACCAGTGCGGTAACCGGCAATTGTGCGCCGTTACGCTGTGCCTCGGCCAACACGATGGCGAGATCCTTGCGCATCCAGTCCACCGCAAAGCCATGTTCAAACTCGCTGGCCAGCATGGTCTTGTGGCGATTTTCCATCTGCCAGGACTGGGCGGCGCCTTTACTGATAACCGAGACTACTGCCTCACCATCCAAGCCAGCCTGTTGAGCGAAGTTCAGCGCCTCAGACAAGCCTTGCACCAAACCGGCAATACAGATCTGATTGACCATCTTGGTCAACTGACCACTACCTGTGGGCCCCATCAACTGGGACATGCGCGCATAACTGGCAATAATTGGCTGTACCCGATCAAACACTGCATCATCGCCGCCAACCATGATCGTCAATTGACCATTCTCTGCTCCGGCCTGACCTCCGGAGACAGGCGCATCCAGAAATTCCACGCCCTGCTGACTCGCCAGCGCAGCTAACTCACGCGCTACATCGGCAGACGCCGTGGTGTGATCTACAATAACCAGACCACTACGAGCCCCCTTTAGAACCCCCTCGTCCCCTGCAATCACTGAGCGCAGATCATCATCATTACCAACGCAAACCATGACGTAATCCTGATCAGCTGCGGCCAACGCAGGCGTAGCCACAGCTGTACCGGCAAACTCGTCAGCCCACTGGCGCGACTTGCTAGCAGTGCGGTTATAGACCGTCACGCTATGCCCTGCCTGCTGCAGGTGCCCGGCCATGGGATAGCCCATAACGCCCAAACCAACAAATCCGATGTTCGCCATACACTACCTCTACTTATGACCTGCCAGAGCAGGACCAGTGGGATTCATAAAAAATTACCACCACCAACAATTGCCGGAAAGGATGCAGCCTCGGCATAATGAGCGCCCTATCCACTTCAGGAGTCAGCATCGTGTTCCAAGTTAATCAGTATTTTGACGGCAAAGTCGCTTCAATCGCCTTTGCGCAGCCCGAAGGCAGCGCAACCGTTGGCGTCATGGCACCGGGTGAATACGAGTTTGGCACCAGTCAGCTGGAAATCATGCACGTTATCAACGGCGCTCTTACCGTAAAACTGCCAGACAGCGACACCTGGACCACTTACGGCGCGGGCGAGCAGTTTACCGTTGCCGCCAACAGTCGCTTCAACGTCAAGATTGAGCGCGACACCGCCTATCTGTGCGAGTACCGCTAACGATCGACCCAGCTTACTGCGTCGCTCGGACCCGCTGAACGTGGCCTTAAAAGGAAGCCTGCGTATCCTTTTCAAGGCCATCTCTCACTCAACGTTCAACCTCACACTCATAAACCTGATCAGGTCAATCCTGGCTGTCGTCGGTCAAACCTTTACCATATTGCTCAATAAAAATACTCGGCATGCGCTTTGGACGCCCACTACTCAGTTCAATGCAGACAAAGGTCGTTCGCGCGCGCAGCAGGGTTAAGCCATCACGCTTTCGGCACAGCTGAAAGTGTCGCGTCATGCGCAGTTTCTTATCCCAATGAATGATCCAGGTCGCCATCACCAGCTCATCACCCTCATAGGCGGCAGCCAGATAATCAATCTCATGACGCAGTACCGCCATCGCACGATCCAGCTCACGATAATGCTCAAGCCCTAAGCCCAGTGACTTTGAGTGCTCCCAGGCGCAGCGCTCAAGCCAGCCAACATAGACAGTGTTGTTAGCGTGCCCAAGCTCGTCGATATCGTCTGCCCGAACCTTAATATCCAACGTATGCGGGCTTTGCAGATCCCAATTCAAAAGCACATCTCCTTTGCGGCGGCGCTTGCCTTATTTACCTAAAGTGATGCGAGATGGTACTACAAACACAGTCATCAACACGCGACCACATAGTCAAGACAAGCAATCTGTCTTAGTCTGACCACTCGCGCTCAAGTAGACAGGACACCATGTTCAAACATCTCAACTTCCCCATTCTGGTGATCAATCCGGCCATAGGCTTGCATAATGTCGCAGGCACCCAGCTTGATGCCTTATTCAAGGCGCTCAAGGGTGAAGGTTTTGACGTATTGGGCGCCGAATCCCTTGATGAGGGAAGACTAATTGCCGAAGCCCACCGCGGCCTTTCATGCATTCTCTTCACCCCGGACGCCGAGCTCTCACTAGAGGCCATTGAAGCACTGTTCAGTGCCGCTCACAGTCGCTCGCCAGAACTGCCCATAATGGCACTCAGCACCCGCCAGTCAATCGCCCCCGAGCTACTGACACAGCTGCGCGAACTGCATCAGATACGCGGCATCATTTACCTGTTCGAAGACACCCTGCCCTTTATCGCAGGGCAGATAGCCCGCACCGCTCGCAGCTATCTCAACCAACTACTGCCACCGTTTTTCAAGGCACTGCTCGACTACACCGCGAGCTCCAGTTACTCCTGGCACTCGCCCGGCCACGGTGGCGGCGTGGCTTTCCGTAAAAGCCCGGTTGGCCGCGCATTCCACGATTTTTTTGGTGAAAACACCCTGCGCTCCGACCTCTCCGTCTCGGTGCCGGGACTAGGTTCACTACTTGATCACACTGGACCAGTGGCGGAAGCCGAGGCCAATACCGCGCGCACTTTTGGCGCCGACCACAGCTTTTACGTGGTCAACGGCACCTCAACCTCGAACAAGATTATCTGGCACGCCTACGTCACCCGGGACGACCTGGTACTGGTAGACCGCAACTGCCACAAGTCCATCTTGCATGCGATCATCATGACGGGGGCCATCCCTATTTATCTGAGCGGCTCACGCAATGACTACGGCATTATCGGCCCCATAGCGCGGGACGCCTTCAGCGCAGAGTCATTGCAGCAATTGATCGAGCAACACCCGCTGGTGGACGACAGCAGTAAGCGCATCAAGCTCGCAGTACTGACCAACTCGACCTATGACGGCCTGTGCTACAACACCGACATGATCAAGAGCCAGCTGCACGATAGCGTAGACGTCCTGCACTTTGACGAAGCCTGGTTTGGCTACGCGGCCTTTCACCCCTTCTATCATGGCCGACATGGCATGAGCGAACCCGCAGAAGCGCCGCGCACAAAGCACGCACTGGTGTTTGCGACCCAGTCACCGCACAAGGTACTCGCGGCCCTATCACAGGCCTCTATTATTCTTGCCAAAAACAGTGCGGAGCAGCAGCTTGATCATGAGCGCTTTAACGAAGCCTATATGATGCACACCTCAACATCGCCGCACTACGGCATGATCGCCTCAATCGATGTTGCCACCGGCATGATGGCAGGACCCGCCGGCAGATCGCTGGTGCAGGAAACCCTCGACGAGGCCCTGTCCTTCCGCAGAGCCATGCAGCAGACCGCAGAGCAAATGGCCGAAGAGGAATGGTGGTTTGATGTTTGGGAACCCGAAGCCTCACTCGCTCAGCCGGAGCTACATGCAACTGACTGGACCCTGGATGACCAGGCCGAGTGGCATGGCTTTGGCAAAATGAGCAGCGATTTCGCGATGCTCGATCCGATCAAGGTCAGCCTGCTGACACCGGGTGTCGAGGAAAAGGGTCGGCTAGCCAAAAGCGGTATCCCCGCCGCACTGGTTACCCGCTTTCTTGCCGATCGTGGGCTGGTCGTCGAAAAAACCGGGCTTTACTCATTCCTGATCCTGTTTTCCCTCGGCATCACCAAGGGCAAATGGAGCACACTGCTGTCCGAGTTACGCGAGTTCAAGCGCCTGTACGATCAGGACGCACCACTGGAAGTCACCCTACCCAGCCTCGCCAGGCATCCGCGCTACCAGAGCCTTGGCCTGCGCGCATTGGGTGAGCGACTGCATCAGTGTTACAAGAAGCACAGCCTGATCAAGCTGATGCGCCAGATGTACACCACGCTACCGCAAATCAGCCTGCGCCCCGCCGATGCCTATCAGCAGATGGTCCGCGGCGAAGTTGAATCCGTGCCAGTCAGCGCACTGGCCGGCCGTCTCAGCGCAGTGATGCTGGTGCCCTATCCGCCCGGCATTCCGGTGATCATGCCGGGCGAGCGTTTCCCGCTCGATAACAGTTACATTGCCGACTACCTGGCCGCAGCGATTGAGCTTGAGGAACAGTTTCCGGGGTTTGCCAATGATATTCACGGGCTGCGTATGGAGCAGTTTGATGGGCAGGTGAATTGGCGGGTGGATTGTTTGATTGAAGGCTGAAGGCTGAAGCTTGAAGTCAGTGTAGGGTAGTGAAATCGATGGCAACTCAGCTGGCGGAGCTTGGCTGATTTCTGGTTTCGCCCTTAGGCGAGCCAAGGGGGCATGCTTGCCCATGCCCCCTTAGCAATCCCCCAGGGCACCCAGCTGCGCGGCCCTTCGGGTTCGCTGCGTTGCTCGATCTTGCCGGAGGCCCTCGCAAACTCGCTTCGCTCAGACACCGCGAGGACCTTTTTCCCGACAGCTCTGCGCTACTCGCCCGCTCAGATGGGACTTATTAGGCCGTGCAGCCTTAGAGTTTTGTGTGAGAAGTTAAACCGGACAAACAAACCCGAAGATCGCGCGAGGCCGGCCCCTAAATCCCCGTTCCAAGCTGTCGAGTAACGCAGGGGTTGAGCGATTGAGCCGAGGAATGTTGGGGGCGCCTAGCCTGAGCGAAGCGAGTTCCGCAGGCGCGCTCAACACCGAGTAACGCAGAGAAGCCGAAGGCCAGCTTGGTGGGGTGTGTACGACTCAAGAACATGGGTAACAGTTCTATTCAAATACATAGGTAACACATTGCTTAAATAGTGAGCACCTGAC
>NZ_JACGWE010000043.1:0-24621 GCF_014077575.1 Pseudomonas sp. 5Ae-yellow
TGCTTGAGCTGGTAGAGATGGAAGTGCGTGATTTGCTGAGCGCCTATGACTTCCCGGGCGATGATACGCCCATCATCATCGGTTCTGCGCTGATGGCATTGGAAGGCAAAGACGACAACGAAATCGGTACAACTGCTGTCAAGAAGCTGGTTGAGACTCTGGATGCTTACATCCCTGAGCCTGAGCGCGCGATTGATAAGCCGTTCCTGATGCCTATCGAAGACGTGTTCTCCATCTCCGGTCGCGGCACTGTTGTGACTGGTCGTGTGGAGCGCGGCATCGTCAAGGTTGGTGAGGAAGTTGAGATCGTCGGTATCAAGGCGACTACCAAGACTACCTGTACCGGCGTTGAGATGTTCCGCAAGCTGCTTGACGAAGGTCGTGCTGGCGAGAACGTTGGTGTTCTGCTGCGTGGTACCAAGCGCGAAGACGTAGAGCGCGGTCAGGTTCTGGCCAAGCCGGGCACTATTACTCCTCACACTCGCTTCGAAGCCGAAGTGTATGTGCTGGGTAAAGACGAAGGCGGTCGTCACACTCCGTTCTTCAAGGGTTATCGTCCTCAGTTCTACTTCCGTACTACTGACGTTACCGGTTCCTGCGAATTGCCGGAAGGTATCGAGATGGTAATGCCTGGCGATAACGTTAAGCTGGACGTCACGTTGATCCATCCTATCGCGATGGAAGACGGTCTGCGCTTTGCGATTCGTGAAGGTGGCCGTACCGTAGGTGCGGGCGTGGTAGCCAAGATCATCGAGTGATGATCTAACGCCATACACAGGAGCCTCCGTTTGACGGGGGCTTTTGTATTTTGGTTGACAGTGGGGAAGTGCGTCAGTAGAATTGCGCCTCCCTTGGATGGGCTCACCCGGTTTTCGGGAGATGCTCTGAAAATAGTTGCTTGGAGTTTCTGGTCAAATGCAGAACCAACAGATCCGTATTCGGTTGAAGGCTTTTGACCATCGCCTGATTGATCAATCTACCCAGGAAATCGTGGATACCGCGAAACGTACTGGGGCTCAGGTGCGTGGTCCTATCCCTTTGCCGACGCGCAAAGAGCGTTTTACTGTACTGGTTTCTCCGCACGTCAACAAAGACGCGCGCGATCAGTACGAAATCCGTACCCATAAACGGGTATTGGATATAGTTCAGCCCACCGACAAGACTGTTGATGCGCTGATGAAGCTGGACTTGGCAGCAGGTGTCGAAGTTCAGATTAGCCTCGGCTAATAGCCCCACAAGACGGGGGCTATAGGTCGTGTAACGCCCTGTGTTGGGCGGCCATAGCGGGTGATAGCCCCGTGCACTCATGAGGTTTACAAGATGACTATTGGTTTAGTCGGCCGGAAATGCGGGATGACCCGCGTTTTCACTGAAGATGGTGTATCTATACCGGTTACGGTTGTAGAAGTAGAACCGAACCGTGTCACACAGGTTAAATCCCTGGACTCTGATGGCTATCAAGCTATTCAGGTAACTGTTGGTGAGCGTCGCGCTAGTCGCGTAAGCAAGCCGATGGCAGGGCACTTTGCCAAAGCGAATACTGCTGCAGGTCGTCAGGTGATGGAATTTCGCCTGGATGACAGCTCGCAGTACGAAGCTGGTGCAGAGTTGACCGTCAGCATTTTTGAAGCGGGCCAGAAGGTTGATGTTACTGGGCAGTCCAAAGGTAAGGGCTTCGCCGGTACTATCAAGCGCTGGAACTTCCGTGGTCAAGATGCAACTCACGGTAACTCGATCTCCCACCGCGTACCCGGTTCCATTGGTCAGTGTCAGACCCCTGGTCGTGTATTCAAGGGCAAGAAGATGTCTGGTCACATGGGTGCCGAACAGGTAACTGTGCAGACTCTTGAGGTTGTTCGTGTTGATGCCGAACGTAACCTGCTGCTCATCAAGGGCGCGGTACCTGGCGCGACCGGTAGCGACGTAATCGTTCGCCCGGCGGTCAAGGCCAAGGGTTAAGGGGGAGTTACCATGAATTTGAATGTAGCTGGCGCAAGCGCGATCGAAGTTTCCGATCTCACTTTTGCGACCGAATTTAATGAAACCCTCGTCCACCAAGCCGTAGTTGCATACATGGCTGGTGCTCGTCAGGGTACCAAGCAGCAGAAGAATCGTTCTGATGTGTCCGGTGGCGGCAAGAAGCCATGGCGTCAGAAAGGTACGGGTCGTGCCCGTGCCGGTACTATCCGCAGCCCTATCTGGCGTTCCGGTGGTACTACCTTCGCTGCTCGTCCACAGAATCACGAGCAGAAGCTGAACCGCAAGATGTACCGCGGCGCACTGCGCTCCATCCTTTCCGAGCTTATCCGCCTGGATCGTCTGGTCGTAGTTGAGAGCTTCTCCGTCGATGCACCCAAAACCAAGGCTCTGGCCGGCAAGTTGAAGGATCTTGATCTGCAGAACGTGCTGATCGTGACCGACGATATTGACGAGAATCTGTACCTGGCAGCGCGTAACCTGCCCCACGTCGACGTACGTGATGTACAGGGTTCCGACCCAGTTAGCCTGATCGCTTACGACAAGGTACTGATTACCGTACCTGCTGTTAAGAAGTTCGAGGAGATGCTGGGATGAACCAAGAGCGCATTTTTAAAGTACTGCTTGGCCCGCATGTATCCGAGAAGGCTACTGTGCTGGCCGACGGCAAAAACCAGTTCGTGTTCAAGGTAGAAACTACTGCGACCAAGCTGGAAATCAAGAAAGCCGTTGAGCAGCTGTTCAGCGTCAAGGTCAAGGCAGTATCGACCCTGAACGTTAAAGGCAAGACCAAGCGAACCGTTCGCGGCCTGGGCAAGCGTAGTGACTGGAAGAAGGCTTATGTCAGCCTGCAGCCCGGTCAAGACATCGACTTCGCCAGCGCTGAATAAGAGAGGGATACATCATGGCTATTGTTAAATGTAAACCTACTTCCGCTGGCCGCCGCTTCGTAGTCAAGGTCGTCAACTCTGACCTGCACAAGGGCGCTCCGTACGCCCCGCTGTTGGAGAAGCAAGGCAAGTCTGGTGGTCGTAACAATAATGGTCGCATTACCACGCGTCATCGTGGGGGCGGTCATAAGCAGCACTACCGTATGGTTGATTTTCGTCGCAACAAGGATGGCATTCCAGCCACCGTTGAGCGCGTTGAATATGATCCAAACCGTACCGCTCATATTGCTCTGCTGAAGTATGCCGACGGTGAGCGTCGCTACATTATCGCCCCCAAGGGCGTGCGTGCAGGCGACCAGCTGGTCTCTGGTGCTGAAGCACCAATCAAGGCCGGCAACTCACTGCCACTGCGTAACATTCCAGTGGGTAGCACCATTCACGCGATCGAACTGAAGCCCGGTAAAGGCGCTCAGGTTGCTCGCAGTGCAGGTGCAGCCGTTCAGCTGGTTGCCCGTGAAGGCGCTTACGTAACTGTTCGTCTTCGCTCTGGCGAGATGCGCAAGGTTCTCGGCGAGTGCCGTGCCACCCTGGGCGAAGTGTCCAACGGTGAGCACAGTTTGCGCTCTCTGGGTAAGGCTGGTGCCACACGCTGGCGCGGTGTTCGTCCGACTGTTCGTGGTGTTGCCATGAACCCGGTTGATCACCCACACGGTGGTGGTGAAGGTCGTACTTCTGGTGGTCGTCATCCCGTATCGCCGTGGGGCTTCCCCACCAAGGGTGCCAAGACTCGTTCCAACAAGCGCACTGACAAGATGATTGTCCGTCGTCGCAGCAAGTAATTAGAGGGGATACGACAGTGCCGCGTTCTCTGAAGAAAGGACCTTTTATCGATCTTCACCTGTTAAAGAAGATCGAAGTTGCAGTAGAAAAGAACGAGCGTAAGCCAATCAAGACCTGGTCACGCCGTTCCATGGTTCTGCCGCAGATGGTTGGTTTGACCATTGCTGTTCATAACGGTCGTCAGCATGTCCCGGTTATCATTTCCGAAGACATGGTCGGCCACAAGTTAGGCGAATTCTCTGCTACCCGGACCTATCGTGGTCACGTGGCAGACAAGAAAGCCAAGCGCTAAGGGGTTAGAAGATGGAAGTAGCCGCTACTCATAAGGGCGCCCGACTCTCTGCCCAGAAGGCACGCTTGGTCGCCGACCAAATCCGCGGTAAGAAAGTGGATGAGGCTCTGAACCTGCTGTCTTTCAGCAACAAGAAGGCCGCTGAAGTCATCAAGAAGGTGCTCGAATCGGCAATTGCCAATGCTGAGCATAATGATGGCGCGGACGTGGATGACCTTAAGGTCTCCACCGTGTTTGTTAACGAAGGTCGCTCTTTGAAGCGCATCATGCCACGTGCCAAAGGCCGTGCTGATCGCATCATCAAGCGGTCTTGTCATATCACGGTCAAGGTTGCTGACAAGTAGGAGTCGATCATGGGTCAGAAAGTACATCCGATTGGCATTCGCCTCGGTATCGTAAAACAGCACACTTCGGTGTGGTATGCAGATGGTCGTCAGTACGCTGATTATCTGTTCAATGATCTGAAAGTGCGTGAGTACATTCAGAAGAAGTTGAAAAGCGCTTCAGTCAGCCGCGTTGATATTCAGCGTCCGGCTCAGACAGCTCGCATTACCATTCACACTGCCCGTCCAGGCATCGTGATTGGCAAGAAGGGTGAAGACGTTGAAAAACTGCGTCAGGAATTGACCAGTCAAATGGGCGTGCCAGTGCACATCAACATCGAAGAGATCCGCAAGCCGGAACTCGACGGTGCTCTGGTAGCACAAAGCGTTGCTCAGCAGCTCGAGCGTCGTGTGATGTTCCGTCGCGCCATGAAGCGCGCAGTACAGAACGCCATGCGCATTGGTGCCAAGGGTATCAAGATCCAGGTTAGCGGCCGTCTCGGCGGCGCCGAGATCGCCCGTACCGAATGGTATCGCGAAGGTCGTGTGCCGCTGCACACCCTGCGCGCTGACATTGATTACGCAACGGCTGAAGCCCACACCACATACGGTGTGATCGGTGTGAAGGTTTGGATCTTCAAGGGTGAGATCATTGGTGGTCTCCAGGAAGAAACCAAAGCCGTCGCGACCAAGAAAAAAGCTGCTAAGTAAGGGGTACGCACATGTTACAACCAAAGCGTACGAAGTTCCGCAAGCAGATGACCGGCCACAACCGTGGCTTGGCGCATCGTGGTAGCAAGGTGAGCTTCGGTGAGTTCGCACTGAAAGCCGTAGGTCGCGGTCGACTGACTGCACGTCAGATCGAAGCGGCTCGTCGCGCCCTGACTCGTCACGTAAAACGTGGCGGTAAAATCTGGATTCGGGTGTTCCCCGACAAGCCTATCTCCAAAAAGCCTCTTGAGGTGCGGATGGGTAAGGGTAAGGGTAACGTCGAGTATTGGGTTGCCCAGATTCGCCCTGGCAAGATCCTTTACGAGATTGAAGGTGTTTCCGAAGAGATGGCTCGCGAGGCATTTGCCCTTGCTGCTGCCAAACTGCCTCTCGCTACCACCTTTGTTAAGCGGACGGTGATGTAATGAAAGCGACAGAACTTCGTGAAAAATCTGCTGAGCAGCTGAATGAACAACTGCTCACACTGCTGCGCGATCAGTTCAATCTGCGCATGCAGAAAGCAACCGGTCAGCTCGGTCAGAGTCATCTGCTGAACCAAGTTAAGCGCGACATCGCTCGCGTCAAGACTGTGCTCAATCAGAAGGGTGGTAACTGATCATGGCCGAGAACAAAACAGTACGTACCGTTACTGGCCGTGTGGTCAGTAACAAGATGGACAAGACCGTCACCGTGCTCATCGAGCGCCAGGAAAAGCACCCACTGTACGGTAAGTACGTGACGCGCTCTACCAAGCTCAAAGCGCACGATGAGAACAACGACTGCCGCATTGGCGATCTGGTTACTATCCGGGAAACCCGCCCCTTGGCTAAAACCAAGAGCTGGGATCTGGTTCAGATCGACGAGCGCGCGGCGCAAGTTTAAAGCCCCGCGCTGTTTAGCGGATTATTTAAGGGTCGGAGAAAGTTATGATTCAGACTCAATCCATGTTGGATGTAGCTGATAACAGTGGTGCACGTCGCGTTATGTGTATCAAGGTTCTGGGCGGTTCTCACCGTCGCTACGCCGGCATTGGCGATATCATCAAGGTGACCGTGAAGGAAGCAATTCCCCGCGGCAAAGTAAAGAAAGGCCAGGTGCTTAACGCGGTCATCGTGCGTACCCGTCACGGTGTACGCCGTACGGACGGTTCGCTGATCCGTTTTGATGGCAACGCAGCCGTTCTGCTCAACAACAAGAATGAGCCGATCGGTACCCGCATCTTTGGGCCAGTGACTCGTGAGCTGCGTAATGAGCAGTTCATGAAGATCGTTTCCCTCGCGCCCGAAGTGCTGTAAGGAGCCCGGTCATGCAAAAGATTAAACGTGACGACGACGTAATCGTCATCGCCGGTAAAGATAAAGGCAAGCGCGGTAAAGTCCTGAAAGTTGGGGATGATTCCCGCATGCTTATTTCCGGTGTCAACATTGTCAAGCGCCACACCAAGGCTAACCCCATGGCTGGTTCGCAGGGCGGTATTGTTGAGAAGGAGGCGCCAATCCACGTCTCCAACGTGGCTATCTTCAACCCGGAGACCAGCAAAGCCGATCGTATCGGTTTTAAGGTCGAAGACGGTAAGAAGGTTCGTATTTTCAAGTCGACGCAAAAAGCCGTCGACGCTTGAGAATCTAGGTGCTTACCATGGCGAGATTAAAAGAAACATATAGCACTACCATCGTTCCCAAGCTCCAGGAAGAACTGGGCCTGAAGAACGTTATGGAAGTGCCGAAGATCACCAAGATCACCCTGAATATGGGTCTTGGCGAAGCTGTCGGTGATAAGAAGATCATCGAAAATGCAATGGCAGACCTTGAGAAGATCACTGGCCGTAAAGGCATCGTGACCTACGCTCGCAAATCCATTGCCGGCTTCAAAATTCGTGACGGCTGGCCGATTGGCGTGAAGGTAACTCTGCGCCGCGAACAGATGTACGAATTCCTCGACCGTCTGCTGTCGATTTCCCTGCCACGCGTTCGTGACTTTCGCGGTCTGAATGCCAAGTCGTTTGACGGCCGGGGTAACTACAGCATGGGCGTCAAGGAGCAGATCATTTTCCCAGAGATCGATTACGATAAAATCGACACTCTGCGTGGTCTGGACATTACCTTGACTACCACAGCTCGGACTGACGACGAAGGTCGTGCGCTACTGCGTGCGTTCAACTTCCCGTTCCGTAACTAGGAGTCAGGTAAATGGCTAAAGTTAGTATGAAAAACCGCGAGGCCAAGCGCTCTCGTCTGGTTGCTAAGTACGCTACCAAGCGTGCTGAGCTGAAGGCTACTGTCGGCAACGTCAACGCTTCTGTTGAAGAGCGTTGGGCTGCCCAGGTTGCTTTGCAAAAATTGCCGCGCGATGCCAGCCCGGTTCGTCAGCGTAACCGCTGCCGCATCACTGGTCGTCCGCACGGTGTATACCGCAAGTTTGGTCTGAGCCGCATTAAGCTGCGCGAAGCAGCCATGCGCGGTGACGTACCAGGTCTGGTCAAGGCCAGCTGGTAAACCCAATCTTAATTACTCAGTTTCAGGAGCACAAAGCCCATGAGTATGCAGGACCCGTTAGCTGATATGCTG
The DNA here is from genome assembly GCF_014077575.1 of Pseudomonas sp. 5Ae-yellow. Taxonomy (NCBI): domain Bacteria; kingdom Pseudomonadati; phylum Pseudomonadota; class Gammaproteobacteria; order Pseudomonadales; family Pseudomonadaceae; genus Pseudomonas; species Pseudomonas sp. 5Ae-yellow. The sequence continues at coordinate 7,601 of NZ_JACGWE010000043.1, forward strand.
ACCCGTATCCGTAATGCCCAGATGGCTGAGAAGTCCAGCGTCAGCATGCCTGCGGCAAAGCTGAAGGTGGCTGTCGCCAAAGTCCTTCAAGAAGAAGGTTACGTAGCCGGTTACGAAGTGGATGGCGAAGTTAAGCCTACCCTGTCTATCGAACTTAAGTATTTCGAAGGCAAGCCGGTTATTGAAGATCTTAAGCGCGTAAGTCGTCCAGGCCTACGCCAGTACAAGTCCGTTGGCCAGATTCCTAAGGTCAAGGGTGGGCTGGGTGTTTCGATCGTCTCCACCAATAAAGGTGTGATGACCGATCGTGCTGCTCGCGCTGCCGGTATCGGCGGTGAAGTACTCTGCACCGTATTCTGATAGGGGGTTACGATGTCTCGCGTCGCTAAGGACCCTGTCAAATTGCCACAGGGTGTAGAAGTAAAATTGGATGGTCAGGAATTGTCAATCAAGGGTGCCAAAGGTAGCCTTGATCTGAGCCTGCATCCATTGGTTGAAGTTGTCCACGAAGATGGTCTGCTGCGGTTTGTGGCCCGTCCAGGTAGTGTGAACCAGGCTATGGCCGGTACCACTCGCGCGTTGGTCAACAATATGGTTGTCGGTGTTACCGAGGGCTTCGAGCGCAAGCTGCAGCTGGTTGGTGTAGGTTATAAGGCTCAGGCTAAAGGTCAGGTTCTGAACCTGGCTCTGGGTTACTCACACCCAATCGACTATCAGCTGCCAGAGGGCGTTTCTGCTGAAACCCCGAGCCAGACTGACATTATTATCAAAGGTATCGACAAGCAGCTGGTCGGCCAGGTAGCCGCGGAAATTCGTGATTTCCGTCGCCCCGAGCCCTATAAGGGCAAGGGTGTTCGCTACGCCGATGAGGTCGTGCGTCGTAAAGAAGCCAAGAAGAAGTAGGGCATAGCAAATGAGCGATAAAAAAGTTATTCGTCTCCGTCGCGCTCGCCGTTCGCGCTTGAAAATGCGTGAATTGGAAGCCGTTCGTCTGTGCGTGTACCGTTCTTCGCAGCACATGTACGCACAAGTGATCTCTGCAGATGGTTCCACCGTGTTGGCTTGCGCCTCCACGTTGGATTCGGACCTGCGCAGCGGTAGTACTGGCAATATCGAAGCCGCCAAGAAAGTCGGCCTTCTGGTTGCTGAGCGCGCCAAGGCCGCCGGTGTAACTCAGGTCTCCTTCGACCGTTCCGGCTTCAAGTATCATGGTCGCGTAAAAGCGCTGGCCGACGCCGCTCGTGAAGGCGGGCTGGAATTCTAAGGGTAGAGCTATGGCTAATTTCGATCAGAAGCGCGACGAAGGTTACATTGAGAAACTTGTTCAAGTTAACCGCGTTGCCAAAGTTGTAAAAGGCGGCCGTATCTTCGCTTTCACTGCTCTGACTGTAGTGGGTGATGGTAAAGGTCGTGTGGGTTTCGGTCGCGGTAAGGCGCGTGAAGTGCCTGCTGCTATCCAGAAAGCCATGGAAGCCGCTCGTCGTAACATGATTCAGGTTGACCTGAATGGCACAACGCTGCAGTACGCTGTTCGTGCTGCTCATGGCGCCTCCAAGGTGTTCATGCAGCCTGCGTCTGAAGGTACCGGTGTTATCGCCGGTGGTGCAATGCGCGCCGTCCTCGAAGCCGCTGGCGTTCATAACGTTTTGGCCAAGTGTTACGGTTCCACTAATCCGGTTAACGTCGTTCAGGCTACCTACAAGGGTCTGAAGTCGATGCAGTCTCCCGAGTCTGTAGCGGCCAAGCGCGGCAAGACCGTTGAAGATATCGTGGGGTAAACGGACATGGCTAACGAAAAAATTAAAGTGACCCTGTTCAAAAGTGTTGTCGGTCGTCTGCCAAACCATAAGGCCTGCGTTAAAGGTCTGGGTTTGCGTCGCATCAACCACACTGTCGAGGTCGAAGATACTCCGGCCGTTCGTGGGATGATCAATAAGGTCTCCTACATGGTTCGGGTAGAGGGTTAAGACATGAAACTGAATGATCTGCGTTCTGCGCCAGGTGCACGCCGTGAAAAGCTGCGCGTTGGCCGTGGTATCGGTAGCGGTCTGGGTAAGACTGCTGGTCGCGGTCACAAAGGTCTGACTTCTCGTTCCGGTGGCTCTGTAGCCCCCGGTTTCGAGGGTGGTCAGCAGCCTTTGCATCGCCGTCTGCCCAAGTTTGGTTTTACTTCCAAGCTGGCAATGGTGACCGCTGAAGTTCGTACCAGCGAGCTGAATGCTGTTGATGCTGAGGTCATTGACCTGCAGGCATTGAAAGATGCCAACATCATCGGCAACAAGTTTGTACGTGCCAAGATTGTCCTCTCCGGCGACGTAACCAAAGCGGTTAACGTTAAAGGTCTGGCGATCACTAAAGGTGCTCGTGCAGCGATCGAAGCAGCTGGCGGCAAGATCGAGGAATAAATGGCTAAGCAAGGCGCTCTTTCTGGAATGAATCAAGGTGGCTTGAGTGAACTCTGGGGGCGCCTGCGCTTTCTGTTCCTCGCGATCATCGTTTACCGTATCGGGGCGCATATTCCGGTTCCCGGCATAAACCCTGATCGTCTGGCTGATCTGTTCAAACAGAATGAAGAGACGATCCTTAGTCTGTTCAATATGTTTTCTGGTGGTGCCCTGGAGCGGATGAGTATTTTCGCTCTGGGTATCATGCCGTATATCTCTGCATCCATCATAATGCAGCTGATGACGGCGGTGAGCCCATCGCTGGAGCAGTTGAAGAAGGAAGGGGAGTCCGGTCGCCGGAAGATAAGTCAGTACACGCGTTATCTGACGCTGGTGCTGGCTTTTATCCAAGCCATCGGTATGTCGGTTGGCCTGGCAAGTCAGGGCGTCGCATTTGATATTGGTTTCAGCTTTTACTTTATCGCTGTCACCACCTTTGTATCAGGCGCAATGTTCATGATGTGGTTGGGCGAGCAGATCACCGAGCGGGGTGTCGGTAACGGCATCTCCATGTTGATCTTTGCTGGTATTGTCGCGGGCTTGCCTAGCGCAGTCGGGCAGTCCTTCGAGGGTGCACGCTTAGGCACGATCAACATTTTTGCGTTGATTGGTGTGGCTCTTGTGGCTATCGCCATGATCGCGTTCATTGTATTCGTGGAACGCGGCCAGCGCAGAATTACGGTCAATTACGCCAAGCGTCAGCAGGGACGTAAAGTCTTTGCTGCACAAACCAGTCATTTGCCCTTGAAGGTCAATATGGCGGGTGTTATTCCAGCGATTTTTGCCAGCAGTATCCTGTTGTTCCCAGCGTCGCTGGGTACCTGGTTCGCCCAGGGTGACAATATGGAATGGCTGCAAAAGCTGACTCAGGCTATTGGGCCGGGTAAGCCGCTGAATATCATTCTGTTTAGTGCGGGGATTATTTTCTTCTGCTTTTTCTATACAGCATTGATGTTCAATCCTAAGGATGTAGCGGAGAACCTCAAGAAGTCAGGTGCATTTATTCCGGGTATTCGTCCGGGTGAGCAATCCGCTCGCTACATTGATAGCGTGCTGACTCGTCTTACCTTGTTTGGTGCCCTGTATATGACCGCTGTTTGCCTGTTGCCGCAGTTTTTGGTGGTATCGGCTAATGTGCCCTTCTATTTGGGTGGGACATCGCTGTTGATCGTCGTAGTGGTTGTTATGGACTTCATGTCCCAAGTACAATCGCACCTCGTTTCTCAGCAGTACGAGTCTCTAATGAAGAAATCTAACCTGAAAGGTTACGGCAGCGGCATGATCCGCTGAGTATTCAGGTTTTAGGAGTCGGCTATGAAAGTTGCAGCATCAGTTAAGAAGCTTTGCCGTAACTGCAAGATCATCCGTCGCAATGGTTGCGTACGCGTGATTTGCAGCGCTGAGCCCCGTCATAAACAGCGCCAGGGTTAATTCCCCGGTTCTGATTTAAGGCTACGTCTCAGGATAACCGCCTCCCGGCCATTAGTTTGGCTGGGGGGTTGAATTTTGTTTTTGTTAGCGCTACCCTACTGCACCCTTTTTCGAGCAACCTATTATTGTTCTGGGTTGAGTCAGGTAGCTGTCAGACGGAGTAAATTGGATGGCCCGTATTGCAGGCGTCAACATCCCGGATAACAAACATACTGTTATCTCTCTGACCTATATTTTTGGTATTGGTCAGACCAAAGCACAGCAGATCTGTGCGTCAACTGGCATTGCGCCAGATGCGAAAATCAAGGATCTGAGCGAGGAGCAGATTGATACTCTGCGCAATGAAGTTGCCAAAAGCACTGTTGAAGGTGACTTGCGCCGGACGATCAATATGAACGTCAAGCGCCTCATGGATCTTGGCTGCTATCGCGGTCTGCGTCATCGTCGTGGCCTTCCGGTCCGCGGCCAGCGCACCAAGACCAACGCTCGCACCCGTAAGGGTCCGCGCAAGCCGATCCGTAAGTAATTGCGAAGGAATATACAGATATGGCTAAGCCTGCTGCTCGTGTTCGTAAGAAAGTAAAAAAGACAGTGGTTGATGGGATTGCCCACATCCATGCGTCTTTCAATAACACCATCATTACCATTACTGACCGTCAGGGCAATGCTCTGAGCTGGGCTACTTCAGGTGGCTCTGGTTTCCGTGGTTCGCGTAAAAGTACTCCCTTTGCTGCTCAGGTTGCAGCTGAGCGTGCCGGTAACGCCGCCCTGGATTATGGTTTGAAAAATCTCGACGTTTGTGTGAAGGGCCCTGGCCCAGGTCGTGAATCAGCTGTTCGTGCGTTGAATTCTTGTGGTTACAAGATCAGCAGCATCACTGATGTCACCCCTATTCCACACAACGGCTGCCGCCCGCCCAAGAAGCGTCGCGTTTAATCAGGAGACGGTATAATGGCTAGATATATTGGTCCGAAGTGTAAGCTGTCTCGTCGCGAAGGCACTGATTTGTTCCTCAAGAGCGGCGTGCGAGCTCTCGATTCCAAGTGCAAGCTGGAAAGCCCTCCGGGCGTTCACGGCCAGCGTCGTGGTCGTCTGTCGGAGTACGGCACTCAGCTGCGCGAGAAGCAAAAAGTACGTCGTATGTACGGTGTTCTTGAGCGTCAGTTCAGCAACTACTACAAGGAAGCTGCTCGTCTTAAGGGCGCTACCGGTGAGAACCTGCTGCAATTGCTTGAGCGTCGTCTAGACAACGTCGTTTATCGTATGGGTTTTGGTACTACTCGCGCCGAAGCGCGCCAGTTGGTATCGCACAAGTCCATCAGTGTTAACGGCAAAACAGTCAACATCGCATCTTACCTGGTTGTTCCCGGTGATGTGGTCGCTGTCCGTGAAAAAGCTAAGAACCAGCTGCGCATCAATGGTGCTCTGGAACTCGCTGCTCAGCGCGGCATGGCTGAGTGGGTTGAAGTGGACGCTGCCAAGAAAGAAGGCGTGTTCAAGAGCCTGCCCTCACGGAGTGATTTGTACGCTGACATCAACGAAAACTTGATCGTCGAGCTTTACTCCAAGTAAGCGACAGACAGCAAAAGGTGCCCCCATGCAGAGTTCGGTTACCGAGTTTCTAACACCACGTCACATCGACGTACAGGAAACTTCGCCTATGCGCGCCAAGATCACTCTTGAGCCGTTGGAGCGTGGTTTCGGTCATACCCTGGGCAATGCGCTACGCCGCATTTTGCTCTCCTCCATGCCCGGCTGTGCCGTGGTAGAGGCGGAAATCGAAGGCGTTTTGCATGAGTACAGCGCCATTGAGGGCGTGCAGGAAGATGTCATCGAGATCCTGCTCAACCTGAAAGGGTTGGCGATCAATATGCACGGTCGTGATCACGTGACCCTGAGCCTTTCCAAGAAAGGCCCAGGTTTAGTGACCGCTGCCGATATCCAGTTGGATCATGATGTAGAGATCGTTAACCCGGAGCACGCGATTGCGACGTTGTCCGATAACGGTGAGCTAAACATGAAGCTGACTGTTGCTCGTGGCCGTGGCTACGAGCCGTCCGATGCGCGTCAGTCAGATGAAGACGAAAGTCGTTCAATTGGCCGCCTGCAGCTTGATGCTACTTATACGCCGGTTCGCCGCGTCGCATATGTAGTGGAAAGCGCTCGTGTTGAGCAGCGCACCAACCTGGATAAGCTGGTCATCGATCTGGAGACCAACGGTACTCTGGACCCTGAAGAGGCCATCCGTCGTGCCGCGACTATCCTGCAACAGCAGCTGGCAGCCTTTGTAGATTTGAAAGGTGATCAGGAGCCGGTAGTCGAGCCGCAAGAGGATGAGATTGATCCTATCCTTCTGCGCCCGGTAGACGATCTTGAGCTGACTGTCCGTTCGGCCAACTGTCTGAAGGCTGAAAATATTTACTATATTGGCGATCTGATCCAGCGTACCGAAGTAGAGCTGCTGAAGACCCCGAACCTGGGCAAGAAATCTTTGACCGAAATCAAGGACGTTCTAGCCTCTCGTGGTCTGTCTCTGGGTATGCGATTGGACAACTGGCCGCCTGCAAGCTTGAAGAAGGACGATAAGGTTTCGGCCTGATCGTCTCGACACCGAGGAATTGAGAGATGCGTCATCGTAAAAGTGGTCGTCACCTAAATCGGACCAGCGCGCACCGTAAAGCCATGTTTCAAAACATGGCCGTGTCGCTGTTCGAAAATGAACTGATCAAAACTACTCTGCCAAAAGCCAAGGAACTGCGCCGCGTTGCCGAGCCGCTGATCACCCTGGCCAAGGAAGACACTGTTGCCAATCGTCGTCTGGCTTTCGACCGTACCCGCAGCAAGGAAGCGGTCGGCAAGCTGTTCAACGATCTGGGTAAGCGCTATGCAACCCGTCCGGGTGGTTATGTGCGTATCCTGAAGTGCGGTTTCCGCGCAGGCGATGCAGCGCCCATGGCGTATGTTGAGCTGGTTGATCGTCCAGAGCTGGCAACAGCTGACGAGTAAGCGGTAAGCAATTCAAGAAGACCGGCCATAGGCCGGTTTTTTTGTGCCCGTATTTTGTTGCGGGAAGGCCTCTGTCGGTTTATTTCCACCTGCCCGCTTTTGCCCCATTTAAGTGCGTACTGGCGCAGTGCTGGCGCGGGTATTTCTTGGCTGCGCCTGTTATCGTTTACCTGCCTGCGATGAGGCTCCCTGTTCATGGGAGGGTAAAAATAAATTTACATTTGTGCGTTAAGTTGCACGAATATTGCTAGTAACCGGACATTCACCCCCTTTGTTCGGAGCGCTCTGCAATGTCGTTACGTTTTAAACTGGCAGCTACTTATATTCTGGTTGGTCTTTTGCCGGTTATCGCGGTTGCATTCAGCGTGTACGAACAGGCTAGCGGGGCGTTGCGCGAGCAGACCCTGAACAGCCTTGAGGCGGTGGCCAGTATTAAGCAGCAACAGTTGCAGAGTAATTGGCGGTCCAGGCATAACCAGTTGCAAACCCTTGCTACCAACCTATCCAACAATTACGCGGGCCTGGATCAAATGGCGTTGATCAGCGCCTCTAACTACGATCGCCCTACCTTCCAAAGCTTTATTGAAACCTATGGCTACAGCGATCTAAAGCTGATTAGCCCTGAGGGCAAAGTATTTTTTAGTGTGATGCGGGGGGACGACTATCAGGCTGACCTGCTATCTGACGAGTGGAGTAAACGTCCGCAGGGGCAATTGGCGGCAGAGGGGCTTAGCAAAGGTACGGCTTTCATTGATGATCTTAGGGTCAATCCGCTTAACGGAGAGCCAACTCAGTTCATGGTTGCGCCGATCGGCGTGGACGATGAGGTCAACGGGCTGATAATGCTTGAGCTGCCGTTGGCTCCCTTGAATGAAGTGATGCAGTCGCGCCGGGGCTTGGGAGAGTCGGGTGAAACCTACCTGGTAGGCGAGGATGGCCTGCTACGTTCTGACTCTGCGAGATTTGCCGACCGGCTGGTGGCAAGAGCGGGTAGTCAGGGCCAGCTTATTGAAGCAGAGGCGGTTCAACGCGCGATTGGCGGCGAGCAAGGGCGGCTGCTGGAGCCCGGACTTGATGGTTCTGATTCATTGAAAGCCTTCGTTCCTGTCAACTTTGATGGGCAACGCTGGGCGTTGATCGCGGAGATGGATGTAAGCGAAGCTTATGCGCCTGTTCGCCGCCTGATGCGCCAGGTTTTGCTGTTGGGTCTGGCGACCGTGATCGCGGTGATTATTGCTACCCTGCTCATTAGTCGCAGCGTCATGCGCCCGCTTGGGGGTGAGCCGGGCACCATGGCGGCTCTGGCCCAGCGCCTATCTACCGGTGATATGCAGGTCGAATCCACGGAGGTTAACCCTGGTGGGCTAATGGCTGCCCTGCACAAGATGGCCAGTGCCTGGCGCGATATTGTGGGGCAACTAAGGTCGTCTACTGAGGCGGTGACTGCCGCCAGCGATGATATTCTCCAGGCTGCGGGTAAGACGAGCGTAAGACTGGATCAACAGCAACAAGCGGTCGAGCTGGTGGTTACCGCGGCGGATCAGATGGCTGCTACCGTTCAAGAGATCGCGAGCAGTGCCACCAGTAGCGCAGAGGGTAGCTCTGCCGCCCGGGATGCCTTTGGTGCCATGCAATTGACCCTCGAGAGCATGATAGAGCGGCAGGACACACTGCTTGTCAGTTTGCGCTCAGCTGATCAGGACGTTCATACCCTAGCCTCTGACAGCGAGCAGATCGGTGCTGTTTTGCAGGTTATCTCCGGTATCGCCGAGCAAACCAACCTGCTTGCCCTCAACGCTGCCATTGAGGCTGCTCGCGCTGGCGAGCAAGGCCGTGGTTTTGCTGTCGTCGCAGACGAGGTGCGCAGTCTTGCGCTGCGCACGCGTACTGCGACTGACGAGATTCATGGCATTATCGCGATGCTGGATACGTCTTCTCAGCAGGCAATGCAGCGTATGCAGGGGGCCGCTGGCCAGGCGCAGGGCTTGGAGCAGGAAACTCAGGCCGTACTGGGCTCGCTGAGTCTATTGGATGAGTCGTTGCAAGGCGTGCATGCGTTGGCGTTTCAGATCGCAACTGCCGCGGAGCAGCAGGCTGCGACGACCTCAGAGGTCAATTTGCATATGCATGAGTTGCAGGCAATGGCTGAGGAAAACCGACAAACAGCGGAATACACTCGCCAGAGCGGAGAGCGCTTGCACAAAGTGGCCGACAGTCAAAAGCAGCTGGTAGCGCATTTTCAGCTGTAATGATGCCGGCCGTCTGCGCTGTTAGCGGTCGCGTTCCAGCAGGGGGCCGAGGAAGCGACCAGTATGTGAAACCGCCTCGGCGGCGACTTCTTCCGGGGTACCGGTAGCGATGATTAGTCCGCCGCCGGAACCGCCCTCTGGGCCTAAATCGACTAACCAGTCAGCGGTCTTGATAACATCCAGGTTATGTTCGATCACGACGACGGTGTTGCCGTGATCGCGCAAGCGATGCAGCACGTCGAGCAACTGCTGGATGTCGGCAAAGTGCAGGCCGGTAGTGGGCTCGTCCAGAATATAGAGGGTTTTGCCGGTATCGCGCTTTGACAGTTCGCGGGCCAACTTGACCCTTTGCGCTTCACCGCCGGAAAGGGTGGTGGCTGACTGACCGAGACGGATGTAGGTAAGGCCAACATCGATCAGGGTTTGCAGCTTGCGCGCTAGCGCAGGCACCGCTTCAAAGAATTCACGCGCTTCCTCGATCGTCATCTCAAGGATTTCGTGAATGTTCTTGCCCTTGTATTTGATCTCCAGTGTTTCCCGGTTGTAGCGTTTGCTTTTGCATACGTCGCAGGGCACATAGATATCCGGCAGGAAATGCATCTCTACCTTGATCAGGCCATCGCCCTGACAGGCCTCGCAGCGCCCACCTTTAACGTTAAAGGAGAAGCGCCCTGCCTTGTAGCCACGCGAGCGTGCTTCCTGCGTGCCGGCAAACAACTCGCGAATCGGCGTGAACAGACCGGTGTAGGTCGCCGGGTTGGAGCGTGGGGTACGGCCGATTGGGCTCTGGTCTATATCCACCACTTTATCCAGATGCTGCAAGCCATCAAAGCTTTTGTACGGAGCAGCTTCCAGCGTGGTCGCACCATTGAGTGCGGTCGCTGTAATGGGGAATAGGGTGTTGTTGATCAGGGTCGATTTACCTGAACCGGAGACGCCCGTTACACACGTCAGCAGGCCAACCGGAATAGCCAGGTCGACATTCTGCAAATTGTTGCCGCACGCCCCTTTGAGCTTGAGCCACTGGTCTTTTCTGACCGGTGTGCGCTGAGCGGGGATTGGGATCTTGACCTTGCCTGACAGATACTTGCCGGTCAGCGAATCGGGATTGTTCATGACCTCTTCTGGTGTGCCCTTGGCGACGATTTCCCCACCGTGGACGCCAGCACCAGGACCTATATCGACGACATAGTCAGCCATGCGGATGGCATCTTCATCATGCTCGACAACGATGACCGTGTTGCCTAGCTCACGCAGGTGAGTCAGGGTGGCGAGCAGGCGCTCGTTATCGCGTTGGTGCAGGCCGATAGAGGGCTCGTCGAGGATATACATGACGCCAACCAGCCCGGCACCAATCTGACTGGCCAAGCGGATACGCTGCGCCTCGCCGCCCGAGAGCGTATCGGCGCTACGATCCAGCGTCAGGTAATCCAGCCCCACGTTGACCAGGAACATCAGTCGCGCGCGGATTTCCTTGAGGATTTTCTCGGCGATTTCACCGCGGTTACCCTGCAGTGTCAGCTGTCCAAAATACTCAGCTGCAGCGCCTACGGGCATGGTAGTGACGCCCGGCAGGTTGCGGTCATCAATGAATACGTGGCGCGCCTCGCGGCGCAGGCGTGTGCCGTGGCAGTCGGGGCAGGGTTGCGTGCTGAGGTACTTGGTCAGCTCTTCGCGCACGCTTTGCGACTCGGTTTCGCGGTAGCGACGTTCCAGATTGGGCAATATGCCTTCAAAGGGGTGCTCGCGGCGCACCACATCGCCACGATCGTTCAGGTAGCGGAAGGGTACCTTGTCATTACCAGTACCGCTAAGCACCAGTTTGCGATGGTGGTCTTGCAGGTCGTCAAACGCCAAGTCGAGATTGATGCTGTAGTGCTCGGCCAGCGAGCTGAGCATCTGAAAGTAGTACACATTGCGGCGATCCCAGCCGCGAATGGCGCCTTCGGCCAAGGTTAGCTCGCCGTTTACCAGGCGCTTCTGATCAAAGAACTGTTTTACGCCCAAGCCGTCGCACCCCGGGCAGGCTCCGGCGGGGTTGTTGAAGGAGAACAGGCGGGGTTCCAGCTCGCTGATTGAGTGGCCGCACTCAGGGCAGGCAAAGCGTGCGCTGAAGGTCACTTCATCGCCTTCTTCGCCTTCCATGGGGGCAATGATGGCGATGCCATCTGCCAGGCCAATGGCGGTCTCAAAGGATTCAGCCAGTCGCTGCTGCAGATCTTCACGTACCTTGAAGCGGTCAACTACCACTTCAATAGTGTGTTTGCGTTTCTTGTCGAGCGCAGGTGCTTCATCGAGTTCATGGATTCGGCCATCGATGCGCGCCCTTACAAAGCCCTGAGCGCGCAGCTCGTCGATCAGCGCCAGGTGTTCGCCCTTGCGTTCACGCATGACTGGCGCGAGCAACATCAGCTTGCGGCCTTCCGGCATAGCCAGCACCTGGTCCACCATCTGGCTGATGGTTTGTGCGGCCAGAGGCAGGTCGTGATCGGGGCACATGGGGATGCCCACGCGGGCAAAAAGCAGGCGCAGGTAGTCGTAAATCTCGGTAATGGTGCCGACGGTAGAACGTGGGTTGTGCGAGGTTGATTTCTGCTCGATAGAGATAGCCGGCGAGAGACCTTCGATGTGGTCTACATCGGGTTTTTCCATCATCGACAGGAACTGGCGTGCATAGGCCGATAGCGATTCTACGTAGCGGCGCTGTCCCTCGGCATAGAGTGTGTCGAAAGCGAGTGAAGACTTGCCGGAGCCGGACAGGCCGGTAATCACGATCAGTTTGTCGCGCGGTAAGTCGAGGTCGATATTCTTCAGGTTGTGGGTGCGAGCCCCACGTATCACGATGGTATCCACAGCCCATTTACCCCCAGCCAGCAAAGCGGACAAGTATACGTTGTCAGGCGGTCTACGGGCAAAGAAGCCTGCATCTTTCCGGATTTTGCAGCCAATGTAACAAGGTATGTCAAATCAACGCGGGCAAATACGATGCATCGCAACCGCGTCGTGGTAAAATCGCGCTTTTTTTGGGAGCAGTCATGCAGCAGGCCGATTCCATGAGCCCTTTAGAGCGCCGCGCCGCCATATCGCTGGCGCTGGTGTTTGCTTTTCGCATGCTGGGTCTGTTCATGGTGCTGCCGGTACTGGCCACCTATGGTCAAAGCCTGGCTGGTGCGACTCCGGTATTGATCGGGATGGCCATTGGTTGTTACGGCCTGACCCAGGCATTTCTGCAAATTCCCTTTGGCATGCTGTCGGATCGCATCGGGCGTAAACCCGTCATCCTCTTTGGTTTATTGCTGTTTGCGCTGGGTGGTTTGCTCGCCGCGCAGGCAGACAGTATTCAGCAAGTGATTGCCGGACGGATTTTGCAGGGCGCTGGTGCTATTGCGGCGGCTGTTATGGCGCTGGTGGCTGACTTGACTCAAGAGCAGAATCGCACCAAAGCCATGGCGATGATCGGTATGAGCATTGGTAGCGCCTTTGCTGTGGCTATGGTGGCGGGCCCGGTTATCGCCGGGCTGGCTGGCTTGCATGGGGTGTTTCTCTCGACCAGCGTGCTGGCGGTCGTCGGCATGTTGCTAGTCATCTTTTGTGTACCCACACCGCAAACCTCATTGCGCCACCGTGAGGCGGGCGTCGTGCGTGCCGCGTTTCTACCTGCGCTGCGTAACCCCGATTTGCTGCGCCTTAATTACGGCATTGCCTCGCTCCATGCGATCCTTATGGCGACTTTCATTGCGGTACCGCTGGCGCTGCAGCAGCATGCTCATCTGCCCAAGGAGCAGCATTGGTGGGTGTACCTGGCCGCGCTGCTGATTTCCTTTTTTGCCATGGTTCCTTTTATCATTTATGCCGAGAAGCAGCGGCAGATGAAACGGGTGGTCCTGGGCGCGATTGCTATGCTGTTGCTGGTACAGCCCATGTTCTGGCTGAGCATGGACTCGCTACCCTGGCTGGTCGCGACTATCGTGCTTTTCTTTGTCGGTTTTAATCTGCTGGAAGCGACATTACCGTCACTGCTGAGCAAAATTGCCCCGGCTGGCGGCAAGGGTACAGCGATGGGGGTGTATTCCACCAGCCAGTTTGCCGGTGCTGCCCTGGGTGGCGTCATGGGTGGCTGGATATTTGGCCATTTCGGCCTGCTCGGCGTGTTTGCCGGTTGCGGGCTCTTGGCACTGTCGTGGCTGGTTATTGGTGTTACCATGAACGAACCGCCTTACGTGACCAGCTATCGCTTGGCACTGACTCCCGCGCAGTCACAGGATACGTCCTTGTCGGACAGTTTGCTGGCCGTGCCGGGTGTGGCAGAAGCATTCATAGTGGCGGAAGAAGCCGCCGCATACATAAAAGTCGACAGCAAAGAGCTGGATCGTGAGGCGCTGGACCGAGTTGTAGCGCCCGTTTGATCACCGCAGAAATATCAGGAGAAGAGGAATGGCCAGAGGCGTCAATAAAGTTATTTTGATCGGTAATGTCGGTGGTGATCCCGAGGTTCGTTACATGCCGAACGGCAATGCGGTGGCCAACGTAACGCTGGCCACCAGCGACAGCTGGAAAGACAAGCAAACCGGTCAGCAGCAGGAGCGTACCGAGTGGCACCGAGTGGTGTTCTTTGGACGTATTGCCGAAGTGGTTGGCGAGTACGCACGCAAGGGTTCCAAGCTCTATATTGAAGGCCGCTTGCAGACCCGCGAGTGGGAAAAAGACGGCGTCAAACGCTATACCACTGAGGTGGTTGTCGATATGGGTGGCCAGATGCAGTTGCTTGATGGCCGTCCCTCTGGTGGCGAGCAAAATGCTGCACCGCGTCAGCAGCAGCCTTCGCGCCCGGCACCACAGCAGCAACCCGCCGCACAGCCGCAGCAGCAAGCACCGCAGCAGCCTGCTCCGGATTACGACAGCTTTGATGACGACATTCCTTTCTGAATTATACCTGAGATAATTCTGTAAAGTTGTAGCCCCACAGCCCCCGCCCCGCGGGGGTTTTTTTGTTTTGGGAGTGTAATAATATTGTTGCAAAGATTTTACAAGTCTACTACCGTGACAAAGTGTAAAGAATGGAGGCTGTATGACAGTAGCGTTGAGACGCTTTATTGCTGAAGACGGAGAGCGTCACGCGATATTAGTCGACGAGCAAGGTATGCCACTTTTCTATCCCACTTTGTGGGTGACAGTGGTTATTCGGGGCGGTGCGAGAGCGCTTAACACAATCCAGAACGCTCTAAACGCACTCAAATGTTTGTACGTTTGGGAGGAACGATTCGGAATAAATATTGAGCAGAGATTCGCTAGGGGTCTTATTTTGCAAGGCAGAGAGATCCACGCCCTAAGAGATTTTCTGCAGGAATCTTTATCGCAGGATGCGGAACCCAGGGCCGCCGTCCCCGTTTCGAGGAGATGCAAGACAGTTAGCTCCAGCAGCCATTATGCCAGGATGACGGTGGCCGCCGAGTATCTCGAATTTCTTGCAAGGCGGCTATGCCCGGTTAGCGAGGAGAACGAGAGGCGGATCACCTCCATGGTTACGCAGATAAAGGCCAACCGGCCAAAACAAACATCGAAAACGCTAGGTAATGACCGGGAGGAGAGATTCTTAAACGATGCTGAACTGGATTTATTGGCGGAAAGGCTGAAGCCTGGTGCAGAAAATAACCCTTTCGCTGGATACCCAGTTCAGTTTAGAAATGCGCTCATGTTTGCCATTCTTCGCGTAACCGGGTTGCGTCGAGGAGAGTTGCTCAATTTGAGGGTTGATGATATCGATTTTGCCGCCAATACACTCCGTGTCGTCAGACGAGCCGACTCCCCTCAAGATATCCGACGTTATCAGCCAGTAGCCAAAACCCGCGAGCGTCAGTTTCCACTGGACCCGGAATTGCTCAGTACTATCCATGATTACGTGGTCCTGCATCGCAGCAAGCTTCCGGCAGCCAAGCGGCATGGGTATCTTTTCGTTACCCATAAAGAAGGACGGTATCTCGGGTCACCCCTTTCTAACTCGGGCTTTAGCAAGTTCATTGCAGGATTGATTACAACGTCTGGGCGCCTCCATGCGCACAAGCTCAGGCACCATTGGAATTACACATTTTCAAGCTTGAGCGACGCTAAAGGCCTAACCGCGGCGAGGGAGGAAAAACTCCGCTCGTACCTCATGGGCTGGGAGCAAACATCTGGTACTGCTGCGATCTACAATCGCAGGCACATAAAGAAGGAAGCAGGAGAATCTATGCTAGAGCTTCAAAGGAAAAGGCTCCGTGGAAAACCGAATGTTTAAAGCGAAAAATATTTCCGAAGCAGGCCCGCAGACAACATCCATTTTTGTGGCGCGAGACGGGTATGAAGTCGACTTTAACGGAGCAAGCTGGAAGCTTAATAAAGACACGAGCTTTCTTGTATCAAAGGCATCTCGTTTTCTGTCAGAACGGATGTACCGAACTTTCAAAGAAGTGCTAGTCACCTACGCGAAAAATTATTCGCCGGCGTACGTCGCCGCGCTTCACGATTGCTCAGTAAGTTATTTTCGCGCAACTGAAACGCTCCCACCCTTCAGCGTCGAGTCTCTTATTTCCTATCGAGGTCAGTTGGGCAGGGAGGGAGAGCCCGAGCTGGCGTGCCTGCGAACGCTCGTCCGAAAATGGCATGCTCTTGGTTTTGAAGGAGTGCCAGAAGAGGCCATTAGTCTTTTAAAAAAATGGAGGCTTTCCGGCGGTGACCGTGGAAAGCCGGTGCGTTCGATGTGTCCCAAACGTGGACCGCTGTCAGATATGGAAATGGATACTGTCATTACTGGGCTCACAGAAGCGTATCAAGCGGGTTCTATCTCGACTACCGAGATAGCGCTTGTGATGAGTTTAATAATGACGGGGCGAAGGCCTGCTCAAATTACAGCATTGAAAATTCGTGACCTGTCTAGCAGCTCCGGACAGTATTACTTGAACGTGCCGCGAGCCAAGCAGCGAAATGAAGGGGGTTGGCGCAACACCTTCAAGCAAGTCCCGATCGTGGAAGACCTGTGGTTTTTATTATGCATGCAAGCTGATTTGGTATACGGGGAACTGCAAAAGTTAGCGCCGGGCCTTGCTCCTGAGCTTCGTCAGAACCTTCCTATATTTCCTAATCTTAGCGCACTGAACAGGTCCGAAGATATTGTTGCAGATCTCAATAGCGACAAAATGCATATGTCGGTTGCAGTACTTCAAAAGACGATGGTCCAAGTAGCTCAAAAAATAACAGCGATCAGCGAGCGAACGGGCGAGCCCATCGTGATGAACGCTTACCGTTTTCGTTACACTTTGGGCACCAACCTCGGGCGGGAAGGCAAGGGAGAATCCGTCATAGCGGAGGCGCTGGATCACGCAGACACCCAGCACACCGGTGTATACGTAAAAAATTTACCAGAAATTGTGGAGCGACTTGACGAAGCCACTGCCTACTATCTAGCTCCAATTGCTCAGGCATTTCGCGGAGTGATCGTTAAAAGTGAGAAAGAGGCTCGACGTGGCAGTGATATTTCCAGTCGAGTATCGAATGGGGACGAAAACTTGGGGAATTGCGGCAGCTATGGCTTCTGTGGAGCGCTTGGGCCTATAGCTTGTTATACCTGTAATCAGTTTCAACCATGGATAGACGGGCCCCATGAGGCCGTGCTCGCGCATCTTTTGCAGGAACGCGACAGGGTTCTGGATGTAACACAAGACCTAAAAATAGCCTCTACCAATGATCGTCTCATTCTTGCTGTGACTGATGTGATTACCCGTTGCAACAACTGAATAGCCCCTAGTTTCGTAGACACCTCCAGGCCTTATAATCAAGGCACCCAGGAGGTCCAATGAGCAACTCACGCTACACCGAAGAATTCAAAATTGAAGCCGTCAAACAGGTGGCTGGCCGA
>NZ_JACGWE010000036.1:0-28850 GCF_014077575.1 Pseudomonas sp. 5Ae-yellow
ACTGTGGATCACGTGGGATGATGACCTGGTGGTTGTAGCCCTGAACCAGTACCTGGTCTTCGTGACCTTCCTGGAAGATGTTGCCGACGGAATCTTCGGTGAAGGTACCGGCGGTGATCAGGCCCTGTTTGGTGCCTTCGATGGTGAGATAAGCGGGTGTTGGCATGGTGCTCTCCTTGCTTGAGATTAGGTGCCGGTGATGTCCGGCTGCCCAATAACAAACAAGAGCTGTGCCAACCGCATAAAACCAATACAAATCAAATAGTTAAATAACAACCAACGTCAGCTAAAAGGGCTTTTGTGACAGCCATCACAGAAGATTGCGCAGAAAGCTGCGCACCGTTGTGCAGGTTATTGCGCACCGGCCTGAGGGCCTTGGTTGCTGAGGGCTGGGGCGTAATGGGCAGCGGGGATTGGCGTGCGGGTTGCGCAAGTTCTTGCCAGCGCCACGCATCGCTTAACGCTGCGCCGCGACCAGAGCACAGAGCTCGGCGACACCTTCGACTACCTGTGTTGTGGGCCGGACCAGGTGACCGCCAGGCAGCACATAAAGGTGGTTATCAGCGACAGCCTTGAGCTCAGGGAAGCGGCGCCACTCATCCAACCAAGACTTAGCCACTGCGGACTGCCTCGCCAACACGATGATCACATCCGGATTCGCTGCCAACACCCCTTCCCGGCCAACCTGCGGCGCTAGCCCCGGCAGGTCAGCAAATACGTTCTGACCGCCGCAATAGTGCAACGCATCCGACAACAACTGCTCGCCAGCGACGGTGTAAATGGGATTATTCCAGAGCTGGATAAACACCCGTGGCGTGGGTAAATCAGCCGATGGCTTTAGCGCCTGCAGCTGCTGGCGGTAGTCTTGCAGCAGCTCGCGGGTACGCTCGGGCTTGCCGAGCAACTGCCCCACCGATTGCGTGACACTGGCAATCTCGTCCAGGCTTTGCGGATCAAATTGCGCTACCTGAATACCCCAGCCACGCAGGCTTTGCAGTAGCTCGGGGGGATTACCAGAGGTCCAGGCTAAAACCAGATCAGGTTGCTGCGCGACTATGCTTTCAGCAGACAGAGCTTGATAGGCACCAACGCGCGGTACCTGCGCCAGCTCGGGCGCCAACTTGCCATCATCGAGCACACCGACCAGTTGATCACCCGCGCCCAGCAGCAAAGTCATATCGGTAAGAAAAGGAGCAAGGCTGACGACGCGTTGCGGCGCTGCCTGCGCACCGATACTGAGCAGACAGGCCAGCAGCGTCACACACAGGCCGGGAACCAGCCTGAGCGCCATTTACTGGACCCAGGCCGCCGGCGGACGATAAAGCAGCATGGCGCCGAGACTGACAACCACCAATAGCAGCAGCGGGATCAGCTCACCCGTGCAGAAGAAGTGAAAGACGCCAATAAAACCGGGCAGTTCTGCCGCCAACAGACCCAACATCTGTTCACGATGCAGCACCGACCAGGCCGCTTGCGCGCCCTCGTCATTGCCCAGGCCTTCCGCCTGAATCAGCGCTCGCTTGTAGCGCCGGAAGCGCCACAGGGTAAGAAACAGACTAGCCATGGCCAAGGTAAACAACGGGATTGCGGCAGACTCGTACACCCCGTTCCAATCGCCCATCAACCAGATGATGACCAAGGGGATCAGCAGCGCACTCGCCGACTGCATGCGCCAAACCGTACGCAAGGTGCGCCACTGCGGCTTCGCATCAAACATCATCGGGCTCCGCTTCGGCCTGATGCAACTGGCCGAGCATGTGCCCGAGCTTGCCGGCCTTGGTCGCCAGGTACTTGGTGTTGTGTGGGTTTCTACCAAACTGCAACGGCAGCCGCTCCGCTACTTCGACACCAAACCCCTGCATAGCCTTGACCTTGCGCGGGTTGTTAGTCAGCAGTTTGAGACTATTGATGCCAAGATGCGCCAGCATGGGCTTGCAGATGCCGTAATCGCGCTGATCCGCGCCAAAGCCCAACAGCTCGTTGGCTTCAACGGTATCAGCACCGCCGTCTTGCAAGTGATAAGCACGGATTTTGTTCATCAAGCCAATGCCACGGCCTTCCTGGCGCAGGTACAGGAGCGCGCCACGGCCTTCTTTGGCAATGGCGGCAAGTGCCGCTTCCAGTTGAAAGCCGCAATCGCAGCGCAGGCTGAACAGCGCATCGCCGGTCAGGCACTCGGAGTGCAAACGGCCTAGCACCGGCTCACCATCGGCCACGTTACCCATGGTCAGGACGACATGCTCCTTGCCGGTCTCCTCTTCGAGAAATCCATGCATGGTGAATGTGCCCCACTGGGTGGGTAGCTGGGATGACGCAATAAAGGTGACGGTCACACCGGTCTCCTGTGCAGCTGCTGCATAAAGGGGCAGCTATATTAGCAGGAGAACGCCCCTCCGGCGATCTTCAAGACGCGTGAATCAGCCCGATGAATAACGCAGGCCCAGGTAAAGCCCGCAGAAAACCTTAATACTTGCGCTCAAGCACCAGAGTACTGCCCTGATCGTCCATACGCACGCGGTTCAGCCAGCTCATGCCAAGCAACACATCCGTTGGAAAGCGGCCTTCGAGCACCAGGCCATCGATGCCGTTCAGCTCGATATCGCCTACTTTGACGCGATCCAGACGCACGCGATACGCCTTGACGTTCGCACTGGCAGTGCTGGCCCGCACTTCAGTCCCTGTCACCAGAAAGTCGATACCCAAACGGCGCGCCTGAATGGCATTCATGGCCACGCTGGTGGCCCCGGTATCGACCATAAACTGCACGTTTTGACCGTTGATTGAGCCATTCGCAATGAAGTGCCCGCCCTCACCGCGCGCAATACTCACGCGCTGCGTTTCACGCTCGGCAAAACCCTGCGTGTACTCGCGCTGCAGCCCATACTGACGCCGCTGGCCATTGATGCTGATGGTCGCGCTCTTGCTGTCGGCAGAGATCAATGTCACCCCGTCAGGCCCCGGCTTGCCGACGCGCAGCATGTGCCGCTGGCCATCGACATTGACTACCGCGGCATTCGCAAACAGCCCCACCACTCGCACTTCAGGCTCGGCCCAGGCAGAGCCCACAACAACGGCCGACAGCAACACCGCGGGCAGCAGGCGCTTGGCACCCTTGAGAAGAGTCGTGGCAGCACTCGGCATGCGTGTATCCTTTTCAGCGGCCGCCTGCCTGCAGATGCAGCAGCCTCGATTAGTGTCTTGCCTAGACCATAGCCAATAGGTATTCGCCAAGCAACAGCACGGCTAATGCCATGATGCCGGCAATGATGTCATCGAGCATGATGCCAAGGCCGCCGCTAACGTGGTGATCAATCCAGCCGATCGGCCAGGGCTTCCAGATATCGAAGAGACGAAACAGCAAAAAACCCGCTATCAGCCAGAGCCAGCCAACCGGCGCCAGCCAAAGCGCAATCCAGACACCGACAAACTCGTCCCAGACAATACCGCCATGATCGTGTACACCCAGGTCAGCAGCAGTGCGGTGACATAACCAGATACCCACTAGCGTGCTCAATAGCAACACCAGCGCATAACCGCCCGGTGGCAGTTGCTGCCAAATAAGCACAAAGGGCATTGCGGCGAGAGTACCCCAAGTGCCCGGCGCCTTGGGCATGGCACCGCTGCCAAAACCAAAAGCCAGAAAATGAATGGGGTTACGCCATACTGAAGCGGGCGCGCGTTCATATGAGTCAGTCATTAGCACTCCTGAAATGTTGATAACCACGCTCGCCAGCCACCGGCACATAGCCCTTGCCGACATCCAGCAACACACCACTGCCGGCATGCACGCTGCCGATCACGCTAACCGCATGCCCCGCCGCTCGCCACTGCGCAATACGCACTTTCTCCCTGGCCGGGAGCGTAAACAGCAGGACGTAATCATCACCGCCGCGCAGCATCCAATCCAACTGCTGCCGAGGTGCCCAGGCCGATAGCGCCTCACTGCCGGGCAGTTGCGCTGCGTTGATATGCAGCGCCACGCCACTAGACTCAGCGATGTGCTCGGCATCAGCCAACAGGCCGTCTGAGATGTCCAGACCTGCGCTGGCAACCCCGCGCAATTGCTGACCCAGCAACAGCTGCGGCTGCGGTCGCCAGAAACGCTGCTGCAGATAATCCTGACCGGCGATTGCTAGCCCGGCCGGCAACGACTCACCTTGTACTACGGCCAAGCCTGCTGCGCCGTCGCCCAGCGGACCACCGACACAGAGTAGATCGCCGCCGCGCGCGCCAGAGCGCGTAAGCGCCTGACCCGCAGGTACCTGACCGAGCACTGTGACGCCAATATTCAGCGGGCCGCGGGTGGTGTCACCACCAATCAAATTGATAGCGAAATCACGCGCTGCCGCAGCCAGGCCAAGCGAGAACGCCTGCAGCCAGGGCTCATCAACCGTAGGCAGGCTCAAGGCAAGCGTAAAGGCAAGGGGAGTCGCCGTCATAGCGGCAAGATCACTGACCGCAACGGCTAGCGCGCGGTAGCCAAGTTCAGCGGGAGGGTAACGCTCGGGAAAGTGGACACCCGCCAACAGGGAGTCGGTGGACACCACCAATTGCTGACCGGCAGCCAGTTGCAGCAGCGCGGCATCATCACCGATACCCAGCGCAGTGGCGCTGGCATCGGTGGCGCGCTCAAGCTGAGCGGTGCGGAAATAGCGGCCAATCAGCGCGAACTCATCCAGTGCCATGCCCGCTCTCCCCGGCCGCTATCAATACTACTTGTTGCGTGCGGCGCTGACCTCGGCCTTACGCAGACGCGGAGCCAACTTATCGAGAATGCCGTTTACGTACTTGTGGCCATCGGTAGCGCCAAACGACTTGGCCATCTCGATCGCCTCATTGATGACAACGCGATAAGGCACATCGATTCGCTTGAGCAGCTCGTAAACGCCAATGCGCAGCACGGCCAGCTCAATCGGGTCGAGCTCTTTGATATCGCGATCCAGTACGACACCCAACTCGTTGTCGATGTCGCCCAGATTGCGCGGTACGCCAGTCAGCAGCTCATGGAAGTACGCACTGTCAACCTTGCTGAAGTCATTATCGGTGCGGAACTGCGCCTCGATATCGGACAGCGCCTGATCCGCCATGTGCCAGGAGTAAAGCGCTTGCAGCGCCAAACTACGCGCCTTACGGCGAGCGGATGCCTTGGGGCGACCTGCTGCCGGTTGCTGCTCGAGGTTGTCCACTCAGGCCTCCAGCTGCTTAATCACGCTGACCATCTCATAGGCTGACATGGCCGCTTCTGCGCCCTTGTTGCCCGCCTTGGTGCCGGAACGCTCGATGGCCTGCTCGATGCTGTCAACGGTCAGTACGCCGAAGGCAACCGGAATACCGTATTCCAGCGAGACCGAACCCACGCCTTTGACGCATTCGCCAGCGACGTATTCAAAGTGTGGCGTGCCACCGCGAATGACGGCGCCCAGGGTGATGATGGCGTCGTACTGCTTCAGGTCAGCGACTTTCTTCACCATCAGCGGGATTTCAAACGCGCCCGGTACACGAACGATAGTGATGTCGGACTCTTTCACGCCGTGGCGCTTGAGTGAATCTACGGCGCCCTCTACCAGGCTCTCGACGACAAAGCTGTTGAACCGGCCAACAACCAGTGCATAGCGGCCTTGGCCAGTTACAAAATCGCCTTCGATGGTACGGATAGCAGTCATGGGCACTCTCTCTCAATTAAAGAACCGGCAGCGCGCAGGGCGCTGTCGTGAATCAAAGCGTTTATTCGCAGGGCAGATATTCTACTACTTCCAGGTCGAAACCGGATATGGCATTGAACTTCATCGGTGCCGACAGCAGGCGCATTTTACGCACACCCAGATCACGCAGAATCTGTGAACCGGCACCAACTGTATTGTAGGTCGAAGGGCGGCGTGGCGCCGCTTTGCCTTCACCCAGGTTGCTGACATGCGCCAGCAATGACTCGGAATCCACCTGGTTACCCAGAAGCAAGACCACGCCGGTGCCTTCAGCCGCCACACGGCGCATGGCATCCTGCAAACTCCAGCGGCCACCCTCAGGTACCAAAAACAGATCGCGCAACGGGTCTACGTTGTGCACCCGAACCAAGGTTGGCTCTTCCGGTTGGATATCACCCAGGGTCAGCGCCATGTGCACGACATCGTCGGTGCGGTCGCGGTAGGCGACCAGACGAAACTCGCCCAGCTCGCTCTTCAACACCTTCTCATCGGCTCGCTCGACCGTGCGCTCATTCAGCAGACGGTAGTGAATCAGATCGGCGATGGTACCGATTTTCAGATCGTGCTGTTTGGCAAAGGTCTCCAGATCAGGGCGACGCGACATGCTGCCGTCGTCGTTCATGATTTCGCAGATTACCGCGGCCTCGCCAAAGCCGCCCATGCGCGCCAGATCACAGGACGCCTCGGTATGACCGGCCCGCGCCAGCACACCACCAGGCTGCGCCATCAGCGGGAAGATATGGCCGGGGCTGACGATGTCATCCGCCACCGCATTGGCCGCACCGGCGGCTTGCACCGTACGCGCGCGGTCAGCCGCAGAGATACCGGTACTGACGCCCTCGGCGGCCTCGATCGACACGGTGAACTTGGTGCCAAAACCCGAGCCGTTGCGCTGCACCATCAAGGGCAACTTGAGGCGCTCGCAGCGCTCCAGGCTCATTGGCATACAGATCAGGCCACGGCCATAACGTGCCATAAAGTTGATGTGCTCGGCCTGGCAGGCCTCGGCCGCCATGATCAGATCACCTTCGTTCTCGCGGTCTTCGTCATCCATCAGGATGACCATCTTGCCCGCGCGAATATCTTCAATCAGTTCTTCAATGCTGTTCAGTTTCATCCGGCCCTCCGAGGGCTGGTTAATCAGGATTTGAGAAAACCATTCTCGGCCAGAAAGGCCATGCTGATACCGCTGGCAGTCGGCTCTGCGGCCTTTTCGCCAAGCAGCAGACGCTCCAGGTAGCGAGCGATCAGGTCAACTTCCAGGTTGACCGGGCTACCATTCTGGTAATCGCCCATGATGGTTTCCTGCAGGGTGTGCGGCACTATATTCAGATGGAAGACGGCGCCCTCCACGGCGTTCACGGTCAGACTGGTACCGTCGACCGTAATGGAGCCTTTCTCGGCAATGTACTTGGCCAGTTCAGCCGGCGCCTCGATACGGAAGTGCCAGGAACGAGCATCTTCCTGCATGGACAACACCTTGCCAACACCATCCACGTGCCCGCTGACCAGATGACCACCCAAGCGTGTGGTTGGCGTCAGCGCCTTTTCGAGATTCACTCGGCTGCCCGGTTTGAGGCGCGACAGCGCAGTACGGCGAATAGTCTCCTGACTGACATCGGCCCAGAAGCCGTCGCCCGGTAGTTCAACGGCGGTGAGACAAACGCCATTCACGGCAATGCTGTCACCCAGCTTGACGTCGCCAAGATCCAACTTGCCGGTCTTGACGTACAAACGCACGTCGCCACCACTGGGCTGCATGCTTTGAATCTGACCAACTGCTTCGATGATGCCGGTAAACATAAACTGCCTCGTACTTGATCTGTGCTGGTCAGGCGACCAGCAGACCCAACCCGTATACGGCGATAAAGCCAAAGGCGAAGGCCAGCAACAACAGGCCAAAGCTACGCAGGTAGGTAATGAATGTGAGGCCGGGCATCTTGCTCATGGCAACGATGCCGGCAGCGGAACCAATTATAAGCAGGGAACCACCCACACCGACAGCATAGGTCAGCCCCATCCACTCGGCAGCGTTCATCTGCAGGTTTGCCTTGAGCAAGGCTGCAGTCAACGGCACGTTATCAATCAGCGCAGAAAGCATACCCATCAGGAAGTTGGCCAGCATCGCCGGCATCACGTCATACAGTGACGTCAGGCTCTGCAACGTACCGATAAACTGCAACATGCCCACCAGCAGCAATACGCCAAGGAAGAACAGCAGCGTCTCGAACTCGATAACGCGGATGTATTCCAGAATGGGGTCGTTGTCGATGTCTTCATTAAAAAAGCGCGCGATCAGGAACATCAGCGCCAGCCCGGTGAGGAAGGTCAACACCGGCGGAATCGCAAAGAACAGGCTGAGCAGAATGGTCGCGACAATGGTCAGCAGAAAGAGCGCACCAATCAGCTTGTCGACACCGCGCAACTCATGCAGTGCGTTCTTTTCAATCACCACCTCGTTATTCAGCCCCACCGACAGCAGCGCCGCCAGCAGGAGTACCGCCAGCAACGCCGGCGCGCTGAGCAGCAGCAAATTGGTGATCTC
Source organism: Pseudomonas sp. 5Ae-yellow (assembly GCF_014077575.1). Lineage (NCBI taxonomy): Bacteria > Pseudomonadati > Pseudomonadota > Gammaproteobacteria > Pseudomonadales > Pseudomonadaceae > Pseudomonas > Pseudomonas sp. 5Ae-yellow. Next base: position 8,248 of record NZ_JACGWE010000036.1, read on the forward strand.
GACCTTGTCGGCCATGAAGATCATCAGCGTGGTGACGTCGCCGGTGATCATCGCCACGCCGCCGGAGTTGACCGCAAACACCACCAGGGTGGCGAAGCGCAGCATCTTGCGCAGCTCAAGATTGAGGCTCAGCACCAGCGCGACCGAGACCAGCGTGGCGGTAATGTTGTCGGCAATCGAGGAAAATACAAAACAGAACACACCGGTCAAAAACAGCAGTTTTCGCTCGGTAATCCGGCCCGGCAGGATGCGATAGATGATGTTTTCGATCAGGCCCTTCTTGTTCAGATAGGCCACGAAGGTCATGGTCGCCAGCAGGAATAGCCAGAGACTGGCAATATCCGTAATGTTCTCGTTCAGCGCGCCCTGCACTCGCCCACGCATCGCCTCATCCGGCGCGGCGATAAACAACACCATCCATGATAGCGCGCCGAACAGCAGCACCACCTTGGCCTTGTTTACATGAATGACTTCTTCTAGCACCACGCCCAAAAAGGCGACTACCGCCATCACCAGTAGCAGTATCTGTACGCTGCTTTGCATTGTTTTACACTCTCAGGAAGGGAAAATCGGGCGTGCGGTGATGCGCCAGTCCTGGCCTATGGCTCGCATATCGGAAACGGCGACATCCATCGCCTCGCTCATGCTCTCGAAAGGGAGCTGCATCAAGGGGCGCGCCTGGCTTCCCAGCAGGCGCGGCGCCATATACACAATCAGTTCATCTACCAGGCCGGCACGCCAGAAGGCGCCCGACAGCGCCGCGCCGGCCTCGACCAGCACCTCGTTGCAGCCGCGCTCGGCCAGCGTGCGCAGCACGGTGGGCAAATCCACCTTGCCCTCTTCACCGGGCAGCGCCAGCAACTCGCTGCCGATGGCCTGATAGGATTCGGCGGCCTGCTCGGCACTGGTGCTGATCACCAGTGTGGGGCCGGTCTCGCGGAAAAAACGTTGATCCAGCGGCACGCGCCGCAGGCTGTCGATCAATACCCGCAGCGGCTGACGCTGCACCGCGGCACTCGCCTCGTCAGCGGGCAGACCCAGTTCGCTGGCACGCACGGTCAGCGCCGAGTCATCCAGCAATACGCTGTCGGCGCCGCTGATCACGGCGCCGCTGCGCGCCCGCAGGCGCTGCACATCGGCCCGCGCCGCGGGGCCGGTAATCCATTTGCTTTCGCCGCTGGCCATCGCCGTGCGGCCGTCCAGACTCATGGCCAACTTGACCCGCACCCAGGGCAAGCCCTGCTGCATGCGCTTGATAAAGCCGGGATTCAGCTCCCGCGCCTGAGCCTCCAACAAGCCGCACTCTACGCGGATGCCGGCGTCTGTCAGACGCTGCAGACCTTGCCCGGCGACCAAGGGGTTAGGATCCTGCATGGCGGCAACGACGCGGCTGACGCCGGCCTTGATCAGCGCATCGGCGCAGGGCGGTGTCTTGCCGGTGTGGCTGCAGGGCTCCAGGGTGACGTAAGCGGTGGCGCCGCGCGCCTGCTCGCCAGCCTGCGCCAGGGCGTTGACTTCCGCGTGGCCTTCACCGGCTTGCACGTGCCAGCCCTCACCCACAACCTGTTCACCCTTCACCAGCACGCAGCCGACGCGCGGATTTGGTTCAGTGGTATAGAGTCCACGGGCAGCCAGCGTCAGCGCGCGGCTCATCCACTGTCGATCAGCAGGATTCCACTCAGGCATCGGTATCATCCTTTTCCCGACGCGACAGACGCTCGATCTCTTCGCGGAACTGATTCAGATCCTGGAAACGGCGATACACAGAGGCGAAGCGAATATAGGCCACTTCGTCGAGCTGCTTCAGCTCGCGCATGACCATCTCACCCACCACCATCGCCTTGACCTCACGCTCGCCAGTGGCGCGCAATCGGTGCTTAATGTGGCCGATGGCGGCCTCAATCTGCTCAACGCTAACCGGGCGTTTTTCCAACGCACGCTGGAAGCCGGCACGCAGCTTGTCTTCGTCGAAGGGCTGGCGCCGACCATCCTGTTTGATGATACGCGGCAGCACCAGTTCAGCGGTTTCGAAGGTAGTAAATCGTTCCTGGCAGGCAAGACATTCGCGACGACGACGCACCTGGTCACCCTCAGCCACGAGGCGAGAGTCGATCACCTTGGTGTCATTGGCGCCACAGAATGGACAATGCATGTAAGATTTCCCGGACGGATAACGGATAAAAGCGGCCTACATCTTACTCTTTTGTAGGCCGCGATAAAAATGTATCCGTAGGTTTCAGCCGTCAAACCCGCCGAAAAGAAGGCGAAGCAGCGGGTTTTCGCGTCAGGCAGGAGCAAACTGCTCGCGCAGACGGCGTTTGGCGACCTTGCCGTTGTCATCGCGCGGCAGGCTATCGATCAGCTCAACACGGCGTGGCACCTTGTATCCAGCCAACCGCTCACGCACATGCTGCCGTACCTGTTCTGCGCTCAGCAACCCTGCGGGTGCAGCCACTACCGCCATTAGCGATTCGCCGTACTCCGCATCGGGGATACCCACTACCGCGCAATCAATCACCCCAGGCAGAGTAATGAGTACATGTTCGATCTCGGCCGGATAGATATTGACGCCGCCGGATATCACCATGTCTGACTGACGATCGCAGACGTAGAGATAACCTTCTTCATCCAGATAACCAATATCACCCACGGTTGCGAGGTCATCCAGGCCCGCCTTTTGCCGCGCGGTATCGTTATTGAGATAGGTGAAGTCCGGCACCGCTGGCTGACGCACATAAATCACGCCTGGCTCGCCCTGCGGGCAGTCGTCACCCTGCTCATCCACGATGCGAATACGCGTCTCACCAATCGGCAAGCCCACACTGCCGGGCTTGCGCCGTGCAGAGACTGGGTCCTGGATAGTGATCATGCCGGTTTCGCTAGAGGCGTAGGTTTCATAAATCACCGGACCCCACCAGTCGAGCATCGCCAGCTTCACGTCCGGGGCGCAGGGCGCGCCGGTAGAGGCGACAAAGCGAACCGACGATAGATCGTATTTTGCCCTCGTCTCGGCCGGCAGGCGCAGCAAGCGCACATACATAATGGGCACCAGAAATACCGTGTCGATCCGGTACCGCTCAATCAGCGCCAGCGTCTGCTCGGCATCAAAACGCGGCATAACCACCATGAGTTCGGCCTGCAGAATCGACTGCTGCGCAAAAGAGCTGGGCGCGCTGTGATACAGCGGCGCCGACACCAGCGTACGCACGCCTGGCTCGATACCCCAGGCCGCCCGCGAGAGCCCCCGCATGGCAGCAGCCATGGCTTCACGTTCTTCCGGTGCCGGAGCCAGGCGCTTGACGCCTTTGGGTCGACCAGTAGTACCTGAGGTGTAGGCCATGTGGGTGCGCGGCGTGCGCGGCTCACCGGCATAAGCAGACTGTTCAGCCAGCCAGGCCTCATAAGGTAGGTATCCGGCGGCAAGACCACCCTCGACGCCATTGACCAGCACTGTCACTCCATCAGGGATGGCGCCTGCCAGGTCATCGAGCAGATCAGCCTCGACCAGAAATACCTTGGCCGCCGAGTCCTGCAACAGAAAGGCCACCTCATCCGCCTTGAAGTGCCAGTTGATCGGACAGTAAAAACAGCCCGCCGTCTGGCAGCTCTGAATCGCATCAATAAACGCCGGGCCGTTACGCAACATGACGGCGATCACATCGCCGTCTTCCACGCCCAGCCGCGCCAGGCCGCCAGCCAGCTGCAAGGCGCGCTGGGCAACCTCATCGCCACTACGATCCAGTTCGCCGCAGATCAGACGCGCCGTCATGCCTGCTCACCATAGGGGCTGGCAATTGCCTGCATGCGTGCACGAGCGCTGGCGTATTCCTGCTCCAGCTTGCTGACTGCTTCGGCGGTGGAGGTGATGGCGCCAATACTGCCCACACCCTGACCCGCGCCCCAGATATCGCGCCATGCCTTGGTTTTACTGCTGCCGCCAGAGCCAAACTTCATGGTGCTCTTGTCGCCCTCAGGCAGGTTGTTTGGATCCATCCCCGCCTTCTGGATACTGGGCTTCAGGTAATTGCCGTGCACACCGGTAAACAGATTGCTGTAGACGATGTCATCGGCACTGGTATCAACCAGCATCTGCTTGTATGCCTGATCGGCATTGGCTTCATGGGTGGCAATAAAGCGCGTGCCCATATAGGCCAGATCAGCGCCCATGGCCTGGGCCGCGAGAATTTGCTCACCCTTGGAAATCGAGCCGGAAAGAATGATAGGGCCGTCATAGAATTCGCGAATTTCCGATACCAGCGCGAAGGGACTCAACTGCCCGGCGTGGCCACCCGCGCCAGCGCAGACCAGAATCAGGCCATCTACACCGGCCTCGATTGCCTTTTTGGCGTGTTTTACGTTGATCACATCGTGAAATACCAGCCCGCCATAACTGTGTATGGGCTCCACTACGTCGTTGGGCGCACGCAGGCTGGTGATGATGATCGGCACCTTGTATTTCACGCACATTTCCACATCGTGCTGCAGCCGGTCGTTACTGCTGTGCACAATCTGGTTAACCGCAAAAGGTGCAACCACCGCCTCCGGGTTCTGCGCCTTGTACTCAGCCAGCTCACGGGTAATGCGCTCAAGCCACACATCCAGCTCTTCGGCGGGACGCGCATTCAGCGCAGGAAAAGAACCGACCACACCCGCCTTGCACTGGGCAATCACCAGGTCAGGGTTGGAAATGATAAACAGCGGCGAGCAGATGACAGGCAGTTTAAGCGAATTTTGCAGAACGCTGGGTAGACTCATTATTGTTCTCCTTGGGCTAAGCCTTATTAGATCGAGCGGCAACAGGGCCAGAGTATTCATTCGGTGCTTCGACTATAAAAGTGCAGCATTTAATCTACAATGCCTTCTTATCAGCCCAAACTGTTTACATATTGACAACAATAGATGGATATTAAAAACCTGCAGTTCCTCAGCGCCGTGGTTGAAGCCGGCAGCATGAGCGGCGCCGCCCGCCGACTGGGCACCTCGCGCTCGCATGTCAGCCGCCGACTCAAGGCGCTGGAGCAGAGTATGCAGCTGCAGCTGTTCCGCCGCACCACGCGCCGGGTCGAGCCGACACAGATTGGCTGGGCGCTCTATGAACACGCCGCGCGCATCAGTCAGGAACTGAACGCTTTGCAGGCCACGGTAGACGACCTGGGCAAGAACCTGCGCGGGCATATCCGCCTGAGCGTGCCGGTTGCGCTGGGCCAACAAGTCGTCGGGCCGCTGCTACTCGAGTTCGCCGAACTCTATCCCGAGGTCAGCCTGCAACTGACCTTTAGCAATCGCATCTTTGACCTGGTCGCGGCCGAAATTGATGTCGCCATTCGCGTCACCTCTACGCCGCCTGAGGCGCTGGTCGCACGCGATCTGGGACCGGTGGACTGGGCGCTCTGCGCCAGTCCCGCTTACCTGCAAAGCCACGGCACACCACAGCAGCCGGACGACCTGCTGACACTGGACATGGTCAGCGTCAACCTGCCGGAACAGCGGCTGCCGTTGGAGCTATTCGATGGCCGTCAGACCCGTGTGCTGAATCTGCGTCCGCGCCTGCAAACCGAGGACATGCCCTTTCTCAGGCGTGCCGCGCTCGCCGGTATCGGTTGTGCGCTGCTACCGCTATACAGCGTGCAACACGAGCTTAATAGCGGCGAGCTGGTGCGGCTGCTACCGGACTACCGAGCACGGGTCAGCGCCTGGGGCGATCAACTTTATCTGCTGACCGCGCCCAACCTTTACCCGACCCTGGCGACCCGTGCGCTGATTGAGTTTCTGCTCAGCCGTTTGCGCAACCAACTAGAGGGCTAATGGTACTGCGCAGGGCAGAAGCGGAAGGCTACAATAGCGGCGACCGAACTCTGGACCAGACCATGACTCTCGCTGCACTGAACGCCGAATTGCACAAGGTTTTACCCGACGCTCAATTACTGGCCGCTCGCCTGCCCGGGCTGGAAGAGCTTGAGCTGTGGCTGCTCGATCCTGCCAATCTGGATCGCGCCTTCGCCAGCGACGAAACTCGCCGCCTGCTGGAACACCCACCCTACTGGGGCTTTTGCTGGGGCAGTGGTTTAGCATTGGCGCGCTGGGTTCTCGACCATCCTGAGCAGGTGCGCGGAAAACGCGTGCTCGACTTTGGCGCGGGTTCAGGCGTCGTGGCGCTGGCCTGCAAATTGGCAGGCGCCGCCAGCGTCATCGCCTGCGACCTCGATCAACCGGCACAGCTGGCCTGCGCACTGAACGCTCGGTGCAACGACATGCGCCTGGAGATAGCCGGGGATTATTTCGCGGTCAGCGGTCGGCTCGACCTGATCATTGCTGCCGACGTGCTCTACGATGCAGAAAACCGTCCCCTGCTGGATCATTTTGCCCAGCGCGCAACGGCCGTGCTGATTGCCGATTCACGCGTCAGGACACTGGATCACCCCCCCTATCAGCGCCAGCAAATACTGCCCGGCCGCACCTGGCCCGATCTCGGCGAGCCGGAAGAATTCCGCCAGGTCAGCCTGTACGCCGCTGGAGCGGCGTTGCATCACGCTTGATCTAGCCGCCCTTCAGCCCTATAAAGACAGCCTGAACACGGGCGCCTGAACGCCCGCCACCTCTTGCATCGGAACTGCCATGTCATCGTCTCACCTGTTTGATGTCACCACCGATACCTTCGATCGCTATGTGCTCGAAAACTCCTTCCACAAGCCGGTTCTGGTCGACTTCTGGGCCGACTGGTGCGCGCCGTGTAAAGCACTGCTGCCGGTGCTTACCAGCATCGCTGACAGCTATGCTGGCGAATTGCTGTTGGCCAAGGTCAATTGTGACCAGGAAGCGCAACTGAGCGAGCGGTTCGGTATTCGCAGCTTGCCTACCGTGGTGCTGTTCAAGGATGGCCAACCGGTGGAAGGCTTTGCTGGCATCCAAACGGAAAGCGCTATTCGTGAGCTACTGGTCCCGCATATCGGCGCAGTGCCGGAAGCAGTTGCAGCAGAAGAGCCCGAGCCTATCGACCCGGCAGCGCAGGCAACGGCGCTACTCGAGGCAGGGGCAGCGGCGGAGGCAATCCCCTTGCTGCAACAGGCCATAGCCGACGAGTCCAGCGATGCGCTGTTGCTGCTACTGGCACGCGCCCTGGCTGAAACCGGTGAACTGAAAGACGCAGAGCAAGTGCTTGGCGCCATCAGCAAGCCCGAGGCGCACAAAAAAGCCATCAACGACCTCAATACTCAGCTGGTTTTTCTCAAGCAGGCAGTCGACTTTCCCGCAGCAGAATTGCTGACTCACCGCCTGGCAAGCGACCCGGATGACAGCGAAGCAGCCTATCAATTGGCCGTCCTTAGTCTGGCGCGACAGGATTACGAGAGCGCGCTGGGCGGCTTGCTGAGCTTGATGCAAAGCGACCGCAGTTACGCTGACGGCATCGCGCAAAAAACCTTGATGCAGGTATTTGACCTGTTGGGCGCGGCTGATCCCGTGGCTATTCAGTACCGCCGCAAGCTCTACCAATTGCTCTACTGAGCCCAGCACTGGGCGGCAGCGATGCCGCTCGGGGCGATTCTCCGATCACGCGGCCCTCGCGCTTTCTTTTTCAGCACATGAACGCGCAAAAAGCAGTACACCACAACCCAGCCTTTACAAAAACGAAATAAGATAACATTATGTATCTTCATTTTACCGTACAGAGAATTCATCATGCGCCGCCAACTCATTACCCTCAGCCTCGCCCTTCCAATTAGCGTCTACGCAATGGCAGACGGACACAAGGAACACAGCAGCCTTGGTGCCCATGAGCACGGTGTTGCCAGCTTGAACATCGCCATCGACGGCGCTCAGGTGAGCCTGGAACTCGACAGCCCAGCGGTAAATCTGGTGGGCTTTGAGCACGCGGCCAGCCAGCCTGACGACATTGCTAAAGTGGCTGCAGTGCAAGCCCAAATGCGCGACGCGTCCCAGCTATTCCAACTGCCTGCTGCCGCCGACTGCACTCAGACTTCCGTTGATCTCGACAGCCCTCTCTTCGCCGGCAACGAGCACGAGCACGAGCACGAGCACGAGCACGAAGATCATGAAGAAAAGCACGAACACGAGCACGAAGAAGCCGCTCACGAGCATGACCATGATCATGACCATGAAGAACACCACCACGAGCATGCCGACATTGAGGCCAGCTACAGTTTCACCTGTGCCCAGCCTGAAGCGCTGACCAGCCTGCAACTGCCCCTGTTCAAAGTGTATCCAGGACTGCAGCGCCTGAACGTGCAAGCCATTACCCCCGCTGGTCAAATGGGTGCCGAGCTGACAGCCAACAACCCGACCATCAACTTCGAGTGATACCCTGATCTACTTTGCCGAGCCAGCCCGTGGAAACTTGCTAACGATGACCCGCCCCCTGCTAGAACTGAATAACCTGCGCTTTGCCTGGCCAAAACAGCCAGTGCTGCTGGATATCGATCACTTCGCCTTGGCGCCAGGTGAGCGACTGTTTCTCAAGGGGCCGTCAGGCAGTGGCAAGACCACGCTACTCGGCCTGCTGGGTGGTGTGCACCTGCCCCAACAGGGTGAAGTAACCCTGTTGGGGCAGTCACTCAATGCACTCTCAGCCCGTCAGCGCGATCGCTTTCGGGCTGAGCATAGTGGCTACATCTTCCAGATGTTCAATCTGCTGCCTTACCTCTCAGTGCAGGACAACGTCCTGCTGCCCTGCCGCTTTTCGCAGCAGCGCAAGCAGCGTGCAGAACAACGCCACGGCAGCCTAAGCGCAGCCGCTACCCATTTATTACAAGGCCTCGGTCTGACTGATCCAGCACTGCTGAACAGACCAGCCACCACACTGTCCATCGGCCAACAGCAGCGGGTCGCGGCGGCACGAGCGCTGATCGGTACACCCGAACTAGTCATCGCCGACGAGCCCACCTCGGCGCTGGACGCCGACAGCCGTGAGGCCTTTATCCAATTGCTGTTTGCCGAATGCGCTGAGGCCGGCAGCAGCCTGTTATTCGTCAGCCACGACACTGCATTGGCCCCGCTGTTCGATCGTAGCCTGGCCTTGCCTGAATTGAATCGCGCCGCCAGCGCGGAGGTGAACTGATGTATTTGCTTCGTCTGGCCCTGCAAAGCCTTAAAAACAGACGTGTTACCGCGCTGTTGACGGTATTGGTCATTGCCCTGAGTGTCACCCTGCTATTGACCGTAGAGCGGGTGCGCAGCGAAGCGCGCGCCAGCTTTGCCAGCACCATTAGCGGAACTGATCTGATTGTCGGCGCACGCTCCGGTTCGGTACAGCTGCTACTGTACTCGGTGTTCCGCATCGGCAACGCCACCAACAACATCCGCTGGGAAAGCTACAACAACATCAGCACCCTGCCACAGGTGAAGTGGGCCATCCCCATTTCGCTCGGTGACTCGCATCGCGGTTTTCGTGTAATGGGAACGGACCAGAGCTACTTTAGCCACTTCCGTTTTGGCCGCGACAAGCCTCTGGTTTTCAGCCAGGGCAAAGCCTTCGATGACCTGTACGACGCAGTTATTGGTGCAGATATCGCCCGCGAACTGGGCTACAAACTGGGTACCGAGATGGTGCTGGCGCATGGCGCTGGCGCGGTCAGTTTTGTAAAGCACACGGACAAACCGTTTCACGTCAGCGGTATTCTGGCCAAGACCGGCACCCCGGTTGACCGCACCATTCACGTCAGCCTGCAAGCCATCACCGCCCTGCACGTAGATTGGCAACAGGGCATGCCTGCCCGTGGCAGCGGCCATGTCAGCGCCGAGCAGACCAGACAACTGGACCTCACGCCCACTGCCATTACCGCGATGCTGTTGGGCCTGAACCGGCGCATCGATACCTTCGCTGTGCAGCGACAGGTCAATCAGTTCAGTGGCGAACCCTTGCTGGCGATCATGCCTGGCGTAGCACTGCAGGAATTATGGAGCTTGCTCAGCGTGGCAGAAAAGGCCTTGTTGCTGGTCTCTGCCTGCGTAGTGCTAACCGGACTGGTTGGCATGCTGAGCGCCATTCTTGGCAGCCTCAATGAACGCCGCCGGGAAATGGCCATACTGCGCTCCGTCGGGGCCAAGCCATGGCACATCTTCAGCTTGCTGGTGCTGGAAGCCATGGCATTGGCCGCCGCCGGGATACTGCTCGGTCTGGGCTTGCTGTATATTGGCCTTTGGATAACGCAGCCCGTATTGGAACAAGAGTACGGCCTGTTCATGCCACTGGGCTGGCCCAGCCCGGCTGAATGTAAACTGATGGCGGGCATACTCGGTGCCAGCCTGCTGCTGGCCTGCATTCCTGCCTGGCGCGCCTACCGGCTAGCGCTGGTAGACGGCCTTTCGATCAAGACCTGAGGATAATCACCCGCGTGCGTGCCCTGATTAACGTTTCACTGCTGGCCCTGCTGCTTGCCAGCCTACCCACTCAAGCCGCGCGCGAATTGAGCTGGGATGATTTGATCCCGCCGGGCACAGCAGACCAGTTTGGTATGCCACAGCCGATGCACGACATGTCGCAGCTGGCGGACGTACTCAGTGAAAACGCCAATGCTGGCGGCACCTCGGTAGTTGATCAACAAAAGCCCCAGGCGCCCACCGTCGCCAAGCTCGATGGTGAAGACGTCAAGTTGCCGGGCTATATAGTGCCGCTGACACTAACCGACGATAACCGGGTAACCGAGTTTTTGTTGGTCCCCTACTTTGGCGCCTGCATCCACGTACCACCCCCGCCGTCCAACCAGATTGTCTTGGTACAAAGCGATGAGGGTGTAGCCCTGGATGCCACTTACGTACCTTTCTGGATCACCGGCACTCTGCATGTCGAGCAAAGTGAGAGCGAACTAGCCAGCGCCGGCTACCGTATGAGCGCCAGCAAGATCGAGATATTTGAGTACTAATCAGGGATTGGTTTGCGCCGCCGCAGCAGCATTGCGCAGGGACTGTAACTGCCGGCGCTGCTCTGCATTTGCGGGGCGAGTCTGGGCCAGCGTTGCCTGCAAGGCAGACCAGTCAGCCTGCTGATATTGCAAATAGGCCACCTGTAACCAGTAACCCGCATCGCCGCTCTGCTGAGCCAGTTGCCGCCAGGCGCTGAGCGCCCGATTTCGATCCCGTGCAGCTTGCCACAATTGCGCCAAACGCAAGCGCTGTTGCTGATCGGCGGGTAATAACGCCTGGTCGATCAAGGCCTCCAGCAAGCGCGCGGCCTGCCAAGGCGCGCCAGCCTGCGCATGCAATGCCACCATATTGTTCAGATCCGTTGCCGCCAAGCCGACCCCACCTTCGTAGGCCAGGCGTAAGGTCGCGGCGGCCTCCACCTGCTGTCCGGCCATGCTCTGCATACTGGCCAGTTGGCGCCAGCCCTCAATGTCGGCCGGCGCGCGGCGCACCAGCACCTGCAACCAGGTGACCGCCTGAGCATAGCGTCGCAGCTCATAGTTCATGCCCGCCAATAGCTGATACCAAAGATCGTCCGCCGACGGGTTGGCGCGCACTATCTGCTCCGCCAGCGGTATCGCCTTGCGATAATCCTTCAGCTCGCGATAAGCCTGTACCAGCAGCTGCCGCATCTCCAGCGGCATGCCATGGGTGCTTTCGGCCGCCAACACAGTCACTGCCTGCTGATAGCGGCCCTGCTGTACCAGTAGTTGCGCCAGGTTACGCCGATCCTGCTGCACCGCGTTGGCATCCAGTGCTCCCTGTGCCAGCGCCTGCTCCAGCCACCGAATAGCAGCAGGATAATCCTCGCGCGCAATGGCCAGATAGCCCAGACGCTGCTGCACCAAAGCCTGCTCCAGCGAGCCTGAGTTAGTACTTTTCAGCACTTCAGCAAGCAGACGCTCGGCAGCACTCGGATGACCCGACTGCTGCACATCACGCGCCTCTTCCAGCGCCATGAATACCTTGGGATCAATTTGCTGCGCCAGCGCCAAAGGCGATACCAGCAGACATAATAAAAGCAGTAACGAGCGCATCAGCGCCGACCTTCCGGCATACGAAAATACAGTGTCTTGACCGCTTCGCGCGCCACCGCATGACCATTCTCGCGTCGCGGCTCAAAGCGCCAGCGTCTGACCGCACGCCGGGCCTCACGCTCAAACACCCCGGGCGGTTCAGCAGCGGTTACCCGCAGGTTATCCACCCGGCCCTCCGGCGTGATGGTGAAACGCAAGGTTACTTCACCTTCAATACCCGCGCGCAGGGCTCGCTGCGGATAGTCGGGCTTAATATTAACCTTGGGCTCGGCTTCCTCTACTGCGCCCGGCCGAGACGCCGCCACGACAGCCTCAGCGGATGCCGTTGGCGAAGCGGTATGGGTACTAGCGCTGGCGGCGGCAGGTGCGGGTTGCAGGTTGCTCTGCGGTGGCGCGGCGCTCAGCTGCATTGTGCTCTGCAACTGAGGCACTGCAATCTGCAGCTGCAGTTGCGGCGGGGGCTGCGCTACAGGCGCAGCAAGCTGTGGCGGTTTTAGCGGTGCGGGTGGCGTTGGCCGTTCCGGACGCTGCAGTCTCTGCGGCGATGCGTCTTCGTTCGGGCGCTCGCTGATACTGCGCACGACGCCAACCCGCACCAGCTCTTCGGGCCGCTCAGTCTCACGCTCTGGTGGCGTGATCAACACCACCATCAGCGTGAACAGGGCCAGCGCAACCAGTAGGGCGCCCATAAAGCTGAGCAGCAATCGCATCAGCGTTGTTCTGCCGTAGCAGCCAATGCTACATCTTCAACCCCGGCCAGGCGGGCCTGGTCCATCACCCTGATCACCAGCCCGCTGCGCGCATCCTTGTCTGCCTGCACAACCACGGTGCTGTCCGGTTGATCAACCCGCATGCGCTCCACCGCAGCGCGAACCGCGCGGATATCCACGGGTTTGCGGTCCATCCAGATCTCGCCATCGGCACTGACCGCAATCAGAATATTGCCCTTGGGCTTCTCGCTGGCACTCGCAGCCGAGGGTCGCTCTACCGTGATACCCGACTCCTTGATGAAGGAGCTGGTAACAATGAAGAAGATCAGCATGATGAAGACGATATCCAGCATAGGCGTCAAATCGATGCCTGCCTCCTCATCCGCTGTACTGTGATGCCTGCGCATGCGCATGCGGCGCGCTCCTATTCGTGACGCAGGCGGTCAGACAACCGCTGCAAAGCCCGGCGTGACTGTTGATCGAGTCGCGCCAAACAAAATAAACCACTGATAGCGATGACCATGCCGGCCATGGTCGGCACGGTTGAACGCGAGACACCGGCCGCCATGGCCCGGGGATTACCGTTACCGCTGAGCGCCATGACGTCAAATACCTGAATCATGCCGCTAACGGTACCGAGCAAACCGAGCAAGGGACAGAGCGCGATCAGTACCCGCACCATCGGCAGGTATTGATTCAATCGCTGCTGCGCCTGTGACAACCAGGCACTGCGGATATGCCGCGCAGCCAAACTGCGGCGCTCCCCGCGCCCCAGCCAGGCCTGTTGATAGTCCTTGGCCTGGCGTGGAAACACTCGTCCAAGAAACCACAGCCGTTCCAGCATCAGGGTCCACAGCACAATGGTGACCAGCAGAATGCCCCACAGCACCCAACCGCCGCTGTCGAGGAAGTCCCGCAGTCGCCAGACTGCTTCAATCACGCGGCGTGTCTCCGCCACCCAGGTGCAGCGCAATCAGTCCCGCACTTTGCTGCTCGAGCAACTGAATCAGCGCTTTGCTGCGGGCAGCAACCAAACTATGCATAAACAGCAGCGGAATCGCCGCGATCAAACCCAGCACTGTGGTCACCAGCGCCTGGGAAATACCGCCCGCCATCAGCTTGGGATCCCCGGTGCCGAACAGCGTAATCGCCTGAAAGGTGGCGATCATGCCAGTGACCGTGCCCAATAGACCCAGTAGCGGCGCAACCGCCGCGAGCAGTTTGATCAGCCCTTGCCAACGCTCCAGTGCCGGCGTTTCCTTGAGAATCGCCTCATCCAGTTTGAGCTCCAGCGTATCCAGCTCTTCCAGGCGAGGCTGGCTGCCGATCACACTGAGCACCCGACCCAGCGGATTGTCGGCCTGTAGCTTATCCAGGTCAGCGGCTTGCCGGTCTACCCGGCGTTGCACACCCTGCAACCAGATCAGCCGAGCCAGCGCCAGCAGGATGCCAAACGCCCCCAGAGCAATAATCACATAACCCACGATCCCGCCTTGCATCACTCGCTCAAGCAACTTGGGCGTGCGCTGCAATTGCTCAATCACATTACCGCGCGCAGGGTCGATCCAGAGATCAGCCATGCCCTCTCTGGGCGCGACGAAGTCGGCGATGAGTCCCGTGCCGGCGGGTTGGCGCGCGGCTGCCAGCAGTTGCTGACTGTCCGGCTGGTAGCTCAGGTACTGCTGTTCGCTCAACGCGACGAAGGGACCAACACTGACCACAGGTTGCAGCGCCGTTTCGCCGTGACGATCCACAACGGGGGCGTCATAGCGGCTGACTTCGCCGCTAGCCGTCATATCCTGCTGTAGCCGATACCAAAACTGCTCCAGCTGTTCTACCCGCGGAATCTCCTGACTTTGCGCCAGCGCATCGAGCTCCTGCAAACGCTCGGGGAAACGGCTGTTCAGCAACGAGTCCTGCCACTGACTACGGGTATCACCTGCGCTTTGGCGCACCACACCAAACAACTCACCCAGATCGCCACTGCGCTCAGCCAATGCCGCCCTGGCTGCGGCCAACGCTTCGCTCTGCTGCTGAAACTGGGCATCCAAAGCATCGGCGGCGGATTGCAACTCATCACGCTGCCCCACCTTGGTAGCCATGCGCTGTTGCTGCTGATCCTTTTCGCGCAAGAATGCCTGCTCGCGCGCGTGCATTTGCGCCTCTTCAGCGCTACGGGTGTCGCGAATACTGCGCAGCAGATCCTGCTTGTTGGGCGCTTGCGCCTGAGCCTGACTCAAGGGCAGCAAGACCAATAACAGACACCCCATCCACAATGATTTCATGGTGTCTGCTCCTGAGTCACCGCTGGCAAGGGTAAGCGCAGCATAACCGGCACCTGCTCAGTACGTGCGATCGCCATACCCTGCTCCAGTGTGCGGCGATAACCATTCGGCAGGGGTTGCCAGCGCTGTGTCGCGGTATCCCAATAGCCCTGCTCCTGCGCGTCCAGCGTTTGATAAAACAACATCAAACGGCCCAGCCGGAGAAACTCGACCACCCGGCTGTCGTCAGCCTGCACCAGTTCACCACGCCAGGCTTCCAGCGTGCGTCCGTAGTCACTTTCGATCTGATAGGCCTCCAGCACTCGCCGGTACAGTTCGGCAACACTCACGTCAGGATCCACCAATAAATCCTGCAGTCGTGCTACGCGCTGTTGGCGCTCATCAAGCAAAAAGGGCATATCGACCGCAACAAACTGCTCCAGCGTATTCACCATGCGGCTAATCAGGGGACGCATCTCCGCCTGGGTGTGTTCGATACTCCCCAGCTGCGCATGCAAACTACTCAGCTCTTGCTGCTGCTGCGCGACGACCTTTGCCATCCGGCTGTTGTACTCGGCCAACTGACTGATCTGCTGATTGGCCTGACGGTAGTTTTCCAGGGCGTTGCGCGCAGCGTCGTCTAGCTGATCGATACGGCGCTGCGACGCTACGGCAGTGCTAGTCAATTCGCTGCTTTGCTGCTGCGCCTGCTGCACGGCTTGCTGCGCCTGTACCGCCAGCGGCAGACACAGCAATGCGGTTAGCCAAACTGCCCTCATTCACCTTCTCCCCGAGAAGTGTTGGCCGTCAGCGGCCACCAAAAGAGCAACATTGTCAGCGTTGCATCAAGAGACTTCAACCGCGCTGTTAACGGCCTGGCTGACCAAGACGCACGCTCTCTTGCTCTAGGTCAATATTTGCGAGCAAAGCCAGGCGTACAGTTGCCCCTGTTCACTAATCAAGGAGTTACATCATGTCACGCTTCGCCACCAAACTGACCGCCAGCCTTCTGCTCGCTCCTGCGCTGCTGGCAGCTTCCGTTACAGCCCAAGCGCACCAGGCAGGCGACATCCTCGTACGCGCTGGCGCTATCACCGTTGATCCACATGAGGACAGCTCCGGCATCAAGACCTCAAGCGGTACCAATCTGGGCGGTAGTGCCACTCTGGATAGCGACACTCAGTTGGGTTTGAACTTCGCGTACATGGTGACCGATCACGTAGGTGTGGAACTGCTCGCTGCAACCCCTTTCAGCCATGATGTGGGCATCAAAGGTTCACCCGCTGGCGCCGATAGCTTGAACGGCAAACTGGGCACATTGAAGCACTTGCCACCCACCCTGAGCGCGGTCTGGTACCCCATGCAAAGCACCGCCGCTTTCCAACCTTACGTTGGCGCGGGCATCAACTTCACCTGGTTCTTTGATGAGGACGTCAGCAGCTCAGCCGAAGCCAAGGGCTTCGACGGTTTGAGTATGGATAATTCCTGGGGCCTGGCAGCACAAGTGGGTGCCGACTACATGATTACCGATAAGCTGATGCTCAATGCCCAGATGCGCTACATCGATATCGAGACCACCGGCTACACCAATCTTAATGGCGTTGGTCGTCTGAAGGTTGATGTTGATGTCGACCCACTGGTCTACATGGTTGGCTTGGGCTACAAGTTCTAATCAGCCGACTACCGGCGAGCGCGGATATTCAAGCCGCAGGGGGTTGCAGAATATCGTCCAACCCCGCTCGCCAGGCTCTTGGCTTGATGCCAAAAGCAAACAATAAACGCCGCCCGTTCAGAGCGGCGTTTTGCGGTTCAAACTGCGCGGCCGGCTGGTCTGCGTAGTTTACCGGCTCAATGATTGGGTCTTCGGCCAGACGCTCAAGGCTTAGTAACTCCTGGCCCAGGCTCTTCGCCAGACTGATCCAGCTCGACGCCTCAACACTCGCGTAGTGATAAACCCCATACAACTCTGCGTCACAATCCATCTGCTTGATTACCGCCAACAATACCCGCGCGGCATCGGCCAAGGGTGTTGGGTTACCGCGCCACTCTTCTGCCAGGGCAACACGCTGGCTTGCCTGCAACTGGTTTACCAGTCTCATCAACAAGCCGTCCGGCGACTGATCCAGCAGCCAACTAAAACGCAGTAACAGATGCCGCTTACAGCGCCGCACCAGCAACTGGTCGAGAGCGGCCTGCACTGCGCCTTGGGCACCAACAGGGGTCAGCTCGTCTTTTTCGGTGTAGGGGGTATTCTTTTCGCCACTGAAGACGCGGGTATTGGACAGCATGCACAGCAGCATATCCCGCTGCGCGCAGGACTCGATCAAGCGCTCGCTGAACTGCCGCTGCGCGGCCATTTGCTCGGCATCGGCCGTCACTAACTGAAACTGCTGATGATAATGCGCGAGGTTGATAACCGCATCCGGTGCCAGCTCGTCGAGCCAGCCATCAATCGCGTCTGGCCGCCATGCATCAGACGGAGTGCCTGGCAGCAGAAACTCAATGTCCTCTGCTGCGGCCTGAGTCACTAATGACTGACCCAGTAACGATTCGTGCCCCAGCAGCAAAACCCGCTTGCGCATGCTTTATTAACCCTTGTAACCCGTTATCCAGTGTGACCTGTATTGTGCAGTGTCCGCAGCCGCACGTCACCTGCCAGTCTCGTTGGGCTCAGGTATAGGTGATCAGCTCACGTCGCTCGGGGGCATCCAGATGCGGAACACTGTTGAAACTACTCAGGCGCATTGAGCGTTGATTGAACACGCAATGAATCAGTCCGGTATTGCGCGTCTGCAAGTTCAACTCGATCATGGTTTTGCTCGGCGCCTCCAGCAGCTGGCGTACCAGCATGGCTATGGCGCCACCCGAGCTGACCGCGAGGACACGCTGACCTTTGTAATTGCCCATGATGTGCTCACGCGCATGCAAAATACGCTGTTCAAACTGAGCCCAAGTCTCCGGCAAACTCCCCTCAAGACGACCTTCAGACCACAGCACGATGCCCTGCTTCAAGCGCTTGAAGTAATCAGCCACCACCGGTTTATCGGGCAACGCCTGGTCAGGGTGCTGCGCAAGAAAGGCGTGCAATACGGAATGGAAGTCGAACTCGTTGAGCTCCGGCAAGACCTCAAAAGACCGGCCGGCAACACCCAAGCCCTCGCAGATACCTTCCGCCGTCTCCCGATGCCGCACCATGTCGCCTGTAATGATGTGATCAAACTGCATGTCTTGGGCGCTGAAATAGTCCCCCAGGAGTCGTGCTTGCTGGTGCCCCTTTTCAGATAGCAGGTCATAGTTATCGGAGCCAAAGGAGGCCTGGCCATGGCGCACAAAATAGACTTCTGACATTGATATACCCTTCTCGCTAGCAAACCAGAGGCAACCCGCCCACGCCTGCATACCGCAATTGGGTACAGCGCTTTTCACGAGCCATAAAAAAACCCGGCAGACCGGGGACAATCATCCTAGGTCATGCCGGGTTACGGCGACAGCTACATTCTAGAACGGTTGTGCATACCACACAGTACAGCTTCCCACACCAAGCCATTGAAACCATTACAAATTATCAATAAATTATGAAATATGTAAGGTATTTTGTAAAGTTACAGCCAAAACCAAGGGAAATTCTTTACAGTTTTGGCGTTTTTACCGAGTGAAGCATTTCATACGCTTGAGATTGACTCTCAAATATAATGCTGTTTGAAGGCCAGCTACCTTTCTTTTGCAAGCAAAAGAGACCATGAAACTTTATCCTGCCAGGCCGGCATGGGCAAGGCTCTATAAGCTCCCCTGCGGAAATGATCTCTGGCAACGATACGAAGCAAAAGCGGAATGCAAATTTGAAAATTTTCTCAAGAACCACCGACAATCCTGAGCTCCCTGCACCACGAGTATTAAAAGCAGGACAGAAGCTCCTGCCGATAATGAGCAGAAAAGCTGATTTCGTAGACCCGCCCTGAAACAGGGTTATGAAATGGGGTATCCCCTCCCAGACTCTCGTTGGGATTAGGCTCAATCCCGACCTCAATTTCATCAAAACCTCCAGTCTTAAGGCCGACCTCCTCAAAGGTAGCGTCAGCATCTAGAAGCTCGACCTTTCTTAGCACTGCGTTATCTTCAGGCAGATCTTCAGCGATACGTTCAGCCAACTTTTTGAGCGTCGTCTCCGCGGGCGAAAAGAACCATGCCTCTCCGTCGGCCTCTCCGATGCGGCGTAATATCCGGCCCAATACCTGCCTAAAATATAATTCAGTCCGGATACGACTGAGATAGCAACAAACCTGTAGCCGCGGAATATCGGTGCCTTCGCTGATCATTCCTACCGCAACAATCCATCGCGGCCCCCCAGCCTTGAAGCAATTTATCTTTTGTTGAGCATCTGTGGCTTCAGTGGTTACCACGTAGCAGCTCTCTCCCATCGTTTCTAGCAATAATACGATTTGATTAGCATGATCAATGTCGGTGGCGACAACCAAGCCCGCGGCATTCGGGGTAGTACGGCTAAGATCTGTTAATTTTTCACATCCCAAGCGCAGCATCTGCATAATTACTTCTTCGTGCTGAAGCAGGTGTTGGTAGGTGACGGACGACTCCAACAGTAGCTGGGCGATGCTTGGGTAAAGTTTGAATGTGCGTTCACCGCGAGCTTTCTCAGCAACTCCAACTTGCTGGTTATCCAGCAAGACAATCCGAGGTGACCGACACACACCGTCCCGAACCGCCTCCCGCAGACCATATTTATAATCTGTGACTAGCCGCCCTTCAGGCGAGGTATATCGCGCTAGAGCAATGGGTCGGTCATCCGACCGCCAAGGAGTACCAGAAAGCGCAAGAGTATAAGCAGCTTGGTCCTGCAGCCGTTTCAAAATTTGTTGGCCCCAGGCGTTACTAAAAAGAAAGTCGCTTCCCGCGCAGTGATGGATCTCGTCGAAGACGACAAAGACTCGGTAGTCGTCCAAAAGCCGCCAAAATGCTTCGCTCCTATACTCCATAGCTTGGTAGCTAAATGCCGCGCCTAATGCACCAATCAAACCATCTAGCCGTCCCCCCAGAACAGAAGAGAATGTAGCTCGCATACCCTCCACGACCTGAAGTGACGGGGCGAAACAAAAAATCAGATCAATTTTATTGGATGCAAGCAAGGCTTCAGACAACACTGCAGCCATACGGGTCTTGCCAGCTCCAGGAGTCGCGTGGCAAAGAAAATGCCGTTCCGTTTCATAATGGATCAGTGCAGAATCAATGCACTCCCGTTGCCATAGCCTTAGAAGGCCTGTCACTCTGCTGGTTCTATGAGGAGGAGCGTATTTTCTATTGCACGCAAATGACCGAGCAAACGTGAACTACGATCTCTGGCCTCCAGATAATTAGCTTCCACCTGAGGGCGTATGTGAGGGAGGTCACATATAAGCTGTTTATATCTTTCGGCTTCGCCCATCGCCGAAAGGAAGTCGAGCTTAATTTCCTTCAAGAGGCGTTCTAAATGGACGCCGCCATCACAACCAGATGATTCTTTCCTGCCTCCCTTAGCCTCCTGCCCTCGGGCAATTGAACCGCCCCGGGTTTCGCGGAGGCTTCAACTCCTGAGAAGATGAAGCCATGAACAAGACAAACAAGTTTTCCCCTGAAGTCCGTGAACGAGCCGTGCGGATGGTGCAAGAGCATCGCGGCGACTA